>JACEST010000005.1 GCA_013911715.1 Sphingopyxis sp.
CCGCCACCCTCCTCCCCCTCCTCAAATCGACGTTCGGGTTCGACGGTTTTCGCGGGCGGCAGGCCGAGGTGCTCGACCGGGTGATGGCGCGGCAGCATGCCCTCGCTGTGATGCCGACGGGGGCGGGGAAATCGCTGACCTATCAGCTGCCCGCGCTGGCGCTCGATGGCACGGTGGTGGTGATCTCGCCGCTGATCGCGCTGATGCACGACCAATTGCGCGGGGCGTTGGCTGCGGGCATCCGCGCGGCGACGCTGACAAGTGTGGACACGGATCAGGCTGAAACGGTGGCGCGGCTGCGCGCTGGTGACCTCGACCTGCTGTATGTCGCACCCGAACGCGCAACGCGCGGCGCTTTTGCTGAACTGCTGAGCGAAGCTCGGATCGCATTATTCGCTATCGACGAAGCGCATTGCGTGTCTGAATGGGGGCATGATTTCCGCCCCGATTATCGCGGCCTCAGGCCCCTTCTCGACCGCTTCGGCGCTGTGCCGCGGCTCGCGCTGACCGCCACTGCCGATGCGCACACCCGCGCCGACATTTTGGTGCAGCTGGGGATCCCCGAGGACGGGCTGATCCTCGCCGGGTTTGACCGGCCCAACATCCGCTACGCTATGATGCCGCGCACTAATCCGCTGCGCCAGCTGACCGACATTTTGGCCGAACATCCCGGCCCCGGCATCGTCTATGTGCCGACGCGCAAAAAGGCCGAAGACATCGCCGACGGGCTGGCGCGCGCAACCGGGCGGCCGGTAGCGCCCTATCATGCCGGGCTTGACCCCGATGTGCGCGCGAACACCCAAAGCCGCTTTGTCGCGTCGGAAGACGGCGTCGTGGTCGCCACGGTCGCGTTCGGGATGGGCATCGACAAACCCGATGTACGCTTTGTCGCGCACGCCGGCATCCCCAAATCGATCGAGGGCTTTTATCAGGAAACGGGCC
This sequence comes from Sphingopyxis sp., assembly GCA_013911715.1. Lineage (GTDB taxonomy): Bacteria > Pseudomonadota > Alphaproteobacteria > Sphingomonadales > Sphingomonadaceae > Sphingopyxis. Next base: position 943 of record JACEST010000005.1, read on the forward strand.
GCGCGGGGCGCGATGGCGATCCGGCGCTGGCGATCATGCTGTGGGGCGCGGGCGATTTTGCGACCGCGCGCGCGCGGCTGGCCGAGCTGCCCGAAGAACGGGTGGACGGCGAGCGCGTCCGATTGAACGCCCTCGCCGCATTGGTCGAAGCGACCGGGTGCCGCCGCCAGATTTTGCTGGCGCATTTTGGCGAGACCGGCGCGCTGCCGTGTGGCAATTGCGACAATTGTATCAGCCCGCCCAAGGGGGCCGATGCGACCGAGCTCGCGCGCAAATTATTGTCGGCGGTCTATCGCACCGGGCAGAGCTATGGCCTGGGCCATGTCATGAAGGTGCTGACGGGCGAGGCCGACGAGCGCGTCGCCGCGCGCGGGCATGACCAATTGTCGGTGTTCGGCATTGTCGGTGCCGACGATGCCGCGCTGCTGCGCCCGCTCGCGCGCAGCCTGACCGCGCAGGATGCGCTGCGCCAGACCGAGCATGGCGGCTGGATGCTCGGCCCGGCGGCGCGCGCGATTTTGAAAGGCGAGGCGAGCGTGGGCCTCGCGCTGCAACCCGAACGCGCGCGCCGGGCCAAGCGCGGGAGCGCGGCGGGCGGCGGCGTCAATCCGGTTGGCGATCCGCTGTTCGATGCCCTGCGCGCGGCGCGGCGCGATCTGGCGAGCGAAGCCGGGGTGCCGCCTTATGTCATTGCGCACGACAGCGTGCTGCGCGAATTGACCGCACGGCGGCCGACGAGCCTTGCAGCGCTCGCCGATATCCCCGGCCTCGGCGCGCGCAAGATCGCCGCTTATGGCGACGCGTTGCTTGCGGTTGTCCGCCAATTTTGACTCTGGCCAATTTTGGTATCGGCTGGCCGCTTTTGAAAACTGACAGGATTCCAGCAGGACAAGCGCCCAAGCCGCTTGCTGCCGCCGCGCATTTGGCGTGACTGGCAACGCGAAGGAATCAGGACAATGAAAATTCGGCTTTGGGCTCTCCCGCTCGCCCTGTCTGCCTTCATGGCACCGGCTGTTCACGCCGCTAACCAAATAGAAACGACGTTGCGGATCGACATTTCCGACATCGCGCCCGGCGACCGCAGCCGGGTTGAACGGCGGGTCGGTCGTGCCATCCGCGAATTTTGTCGCAGCGAAGCGTCCAACATCGATCCCCGCGCGCGGCGGGCGGAGCGACGATGCGTCGCCGAACATCGTCAGGATCTGGCGGCGCAACTCGATTCGCGCGCGCAATTGGCGGCATTGGCCCGCCGCTAGAGCGTCCAATGCGCCGTTGCCTGCCGCTGGCGCTGCTTGCCCTGTAGCGCTGGCGGCAACGTTTCGCGCTTTGGTGCGGCAATTTTGACGGCGCGGCGTTATGCTCTAGTAACACAGCAATGACGAATTTTGCGCTCCTCGATTTGATGATTCGCGGCGGATCGCTGGCGTTGCTGGCGTTGTGGAGCTGGGTGCTGGTCCGCGATCACCGCGCGCAGCTGGCGGCGCGGGTGGCCGTCGCGATGAACGCCAGCATCGCGGCGCATATCATCGGTACCATGGCCCCGCCACTGGGCAGCAATCCGCTCGACCCGCTGTTCGAACTGGGGGCGGTGTGCGTGCCCGCGCTGTTCTGGATTTTCGCGCGCACCTGGTTCAACGATGCCGCGCGGGTGGGATGGAGCGGCTGGCTGGCGATCATGACCAGCATGGTGATGGTGTCGCTGGTGCTGGTCAGTATTGAACCGCGCACGCAGCTATTCTATGTCGCCGCGCCGACGATGCGCGTGCTAATGTTCGCCTTTGCGACGCTGGGCCTTTGGGAAGCGTGGCGCGGGCGCGACGGCGATCTGGTCGAGGAACGGCGATCGATGCGATTGGCGCTGGTGGGTGCCGTTGGCGCGTTCGTCATTCTGACCAATGCGGTCGAGGTGCTTGTGTATAGTGATCTCGCGCCCGATTATTGGCGTTCGCTGATCGAGTTGGGCGTTTTGCTGCTGACTTTCGGCTTTTGCGCAGCGATGTTCAACATCAGCCAGCCGCTGCTGTTCAGCGCGGCCAGTACCGCACCGTTGCGACCCCGCGCCGCGCTGCCCGAGGATGACGCGATTGTCGCGCGGCTGCGCGCACATATGCAGGAAAGACTCGTGTGGCGTGATGAGACGCTGACCATCGCGGCGTTGGCGGCGCAGCTCGGCGAGCCCGAATATCGCTTGCGCCGCGCGATCAACGGCACGCTGGGGCACCGCAACTTTGCGCAATTTCTGAACGGATACCGGCTGGCCGAGGTCAAGGCCGCGTTGGCCGATCCGGCGCAGCGCGAAGTGCCGATATTGACGATCGCGCTCGACGCCGGATTCGGCTCGCTCGGCCCCTTCAACCGGGCGTTCCGCGAAGCCGAGGGGATGACGCCGAGCGAATATCGCGCGCGCGCCGCTGGCTGATTCCGGAATCGACTAGCCGGATTTGATGGGCGGTGGGCCAAGGCTAGGCGAAGGCGGCATAGACGCGGTTAGGCGCTCTCCAGACAGCCACCTATAGGATATGTCATGCTCGATCAGTTTCCCCCCTTTCGCATCTTGGCCGACAAGGCCCATATCATTTTTGCTTTTGATTTCGGTCGCTATCTGATCGCCGCAGCGGTGACTGCGCTGGTGGTGTGGGGCCTGCGCCGCACCCGGCTGGCGTCGCGCAAGATCCAGGCGCGCGAGGCGACGTCCGCCGACATTCGGCGCGAGTTTCAGCAATCGCTGCAAAGCATCTTGGTCTATGTCGTCGCTTCCTGCTTTATCATCTGGGGCGTCGATGCCGGGGTGCTGCACCGGTTCGAGGGCAGTTTCGGGCTGGCGACTGACATGGCGCTGATCGCCGCGATGATCATCGCGCATGATGCCTATTTTTACTGGGCGCACCGTTTCATGCACCACCCCAAGCTGTTCAAAACTTTCCACCGCGCGCATCATAAATCGGTCACCCCGACGCCATGGGCGGCCTACAGCTTTGCCATGCCCGAGGCGGCGGTGATGGTGTTGTTTGTCCCGCTGTGGCTGTATTTTGTTGCAACGCCGGGCTGGGTGATGTTCGTCTGGCTGAATTTCCAGATCATCCGCAACGCCATGGGCCATGCGGGTTTCGAATTTTTCCCACGCTGGTGGCTTGCGAGCCCGCTTACGCGCTGGATCAACACCACGACGCACCATGACCTGCATCATAATGGCAGCTTCAATCATAACTACGGCCTCTATTTCACCTGGTGGGACAAATGGATGGGGACCGAGCATCCCAAATATGCGCAGCGCTTTGCCGAAGTGGTGGGGCGCGAGGCCCGCCCGGCGGCCAGCGCGCCACAGGCAACGACCGCGTGAACTGAGCGAACCTTCACGCTTGTCAGTAGGGGGCGGCGATCCTATCGTCGCCCCTCTTTTTGTTGCCAGTTGAAAGCCGACCATGTTCCGCCGCTTGACCGACGATTTCCATGTCGCGCCGCAGATTGAACTGGCGGATATTGCCGTGGCGGCGGCGCAGGGCTTTGCGCTGGTCATCAACAACCGTCCCGACGGCGAAGAGCCCGATGCGCCGCAGGGCGATGCGGTGGCGGCGGCGGCTGCCGCAGCGGGGCTGGCCTATGTCGCAATTCCGGTCGGGCACGGCGGGTTTAGCGCGGCGCAGCTTGACGCGCTTGATGCCGCCCGCGCGGCGCATCCGGGAAAGGCACTCGCCTATTGCCGTTCGGGCACACGCTCGACCCATTTGTGGGCGCTCGCCTGCGCGCGCCAAGGGGCCGACGTCGATGAACTTTGCGGCTGCGCGGCGGGGGTCGGCTATGACCTCGCGATGCTGCGGCCGATCATGACCAGTTTGAGCGCGGGCGCATGATGGACTGGCAGATCGAGGCGCTCAAGCTCGCCGGATCGCTGCTTGCGGTGTTCGCCGTGGCGTGGCTGGTGAGCAAGATGCGGCTCGGCGGCGAGGCGCGCATCCGCGACGCGGCGCACGCGATCCAGCTCGCCGAAGACGCCGAGGTGGGTTTCGGCGGGGTCGAAGTCGGGCTTGACCGCGCGGGCTATGCCGCGCTGGTGCGCAATGCCGCGGGGCGGCAAATGCTGATCCGCGCGCACGGCGTGCAGTTCGCTGCGCGCGAGGTTGATACGGGCTTCAGCGGACGGCTCGACAAGGAATATCTGACCCTAACCGCGCCCGAACGCACTTTTGGCAGCGTGACGCTGCGCCTCGGCAAAGACGCCGGGCTATGGGCCAGCCGGATGCGCGACGTGACGAGGTCCGCCTGATGCCGCCCAGTTTCAGCCCGGTCGATTTTGCCATCCCCGCGTTCATCCTGCTGATCCTGATCGAGATGGTGGTGGCGCGGCGGCGCGACCCGACGCGTTACGAGGCGCGCGACACGCTGACATCGCTGCTGCTCGGCACGGGCAGCACCGTGGCCAGCGTGCTCACCGGCGGGATCATATTCGGTCTCGCCTTATGGCTTTATGAGCACCGCTTGTTCGACATGGGCTGGGCGTGGTGGGCGTGGGCGCTGTGCTTCGTGCTCGACGATCTCGCCTATTATTGGGCGCACCGCACCGGGCACCGCGTGCGCTGGTTCTGGGCGGCGCATGTCAATCATCATTCGAGCCAGCATTATAATCTGTCGACGGCGCTGCGGCAAACCTGGACCGGATTTTTCGCGCTATCCTTCATCTTCCGCATTCCGCTGGCCCTTATCGGTTTCCATCCGGCGATGATCATCTTTTGCGGCGCGCTGAACCTGATCTACCAATTCTGGATTCATACCGAGGCGATCGGGCGGCTGCCCGCATGGTTCGAAGCGGTGATGAACACCCCCTCGCACCACCGTGTCCACCACGCGGTCAATCCGCGCTATCTCGACCGCAATTATGCCGGGGTGTTCATCATCTGGGACCGGATGCTTGGCACGTTCGTGCGCGAGGAAGACAGCGATCCGGTGCGTTATGGCATCGTCAAGCAGCTCGGCAGTTTCAATATACTGTGGGCGGCGTTCCACGAATGGATCGGCATCGCGCGCGACCTGTGGGCCGCGCCGTGGCGGTATAAACTGGGTTATCTGTGGCGTGAGCCGGGCTGGACCCACGACGGCTCGCGACTGACCAGCGGCATGATCCGTGCGCGGTGGCGGGACGCGGAACGGTCGGCCGACCAGTTGTCAGAATCATAGTGCCCGACCGTATTGCCGATTGGAAATATTGGGATGCCGCCGCTCTGGTGGCCGCCATTTTGGTGTTCGTGCTGTTGCTGTTGGCCCACGAAGGACCACCTGACTTTGTTGGTTGGGCGCTGCTCGGCGGTGCGCTGGTGATTTTCGCATTTGGCACCTTTTTCAGTTCGCGTCAGGGTGATGCTCGACTTTCCAAGACTGGCGGCCTCTTGATTGTGATAGGCATCGTCGTCGCCTTGCCGGCGATCTTCCTTACAATTGCATGCCTGCTGGGCGACTGCGTCTGACCGGGAAAGCGATGGTTCACACTTGTCAGAGCATCTAATGACATTCATGTAAGTATAAAGCAGTGAGCAATAAGGCTGCACGGGAGAGACCATGGACGAGTATGACATCATCGTCGTTGGCGGCGGCAGCGGCGGCAGCGCGGCCGCCGGACGGCTGAGCGAGGGCGGGAAATATAGTGTCTGTCTGGTCGAAGCGGGCGGCCGCAACACTGGCTATCGCACCATCGTCCCTGGCTTTGTGGCGTTTCAGACCGACAAGACCGCCTGGAAATTTGATACGGTGCCGCAGGCGGGCCTGAACGGGCGGTTGGGGTTTCAGCCGCGCGGGCGCGGGCTGGGCGGGACGAGCGCGATCAACGGCATGGTCTATATCCGCGGCAATGCCTGGGACTATGACAATTGGGCGGCGCTGGGGTGCGCGGGCTGGTCCTATGCCGATGTCCTGCCCTGGTTCAAACGGTCCGAGTGCAATATTCGCGGCGGCGATGATTTTCATGGTGGCGACGGGCCGCTGTGGGTCAGCGAGCAAGTGTCGCCCTATCAAGGCTCGATCGACTTTGTCGAAGCCGCAGCTTCGCTGCAAATCCCGCGCAATGATGATTTCAACGGTGCCCGCCAGGCCGGCGTTGGCCTGTATCAGGTGACGCAGAAAAACGGCGAACGCTGGACTTCTGCGCGTGCCTATGTCGAGCCGAACCGCGCGCGCGACAATCTGACCGTGCTGACCAATGTCACCGTCGAGCGCGTGCTTTTCGATGGCCAGCGCGCGAGCGGCATTGCTTGCCGAGAAGGCCGCACCTCGCGACGGATCAGCGCCCGGCGCGCGGTTGTATTGGCGGGTGGTGCGTTCGGGACGCCGCAATTGCTGATGCTGTCGGGCATCGGTCCCGCCGATCATTTGCGCGAACATGGCATCGATGTGCTGGTCGATCGCCCGGCCGTCGGCAGCGACCTGCAGGACCATCTCGACTATTCGATCGTCTTTGAATGCGACGACACCAGCTTCATGGGCCAGACTCTGACGGGTCTCAAAAATTCGGCCATGGCGGTGGTGCAGTGGTTCTGGAAGCGATCGGGCAAGATGACGACCAACTATGCCGAAGGCGGCGGCTTTGTAACGGTCGACCCGGCCTCGCCCGCGCCCGACATCCAGTTCCATTTCTTCCCTGTCGCGCTCGAGGATCATGGCCGCACCATAGTGAAATCGCACGGATTCAGCCTGCACGTCTGTGTGCTGCGCCCGCACAGCCGCGGCACCGTCCGACTCGCATCGACGGATGCTGCCGCCGCGCCGCTGATCGACCCGAATTTCTTGGCGGACGACCGCGATATCGAGCTGCTGAAAAAGGGCATCAGGCTCGGCTATCGCATCATGGACGCGCCGCCGCTGACCAAATATGCGGGCCGCGACCGCAACCCGGTCAACCTCAACGATGATGCGGCGCTGGAGGCGGCGATCCGCGCGCGCGGCGACACCATCTATCACCCTGTCGGCACGGCGCGCATGGGCAGCGATGACGCCGCCGTCGTCGATCCCCGCCTGCGCGTGCGCGGGGTTGACGGGCTCTATGTCGCCGACGCCAGCATCATGCCGCGGCTGATTTCGGGCAACACCAATGCGCCGAGCATCATGATTGGTGAGCGCTGCGCCGATTTTATCGCGGCTGATTTGGGCTGACGCCGCCGCCTTGCCGCAGCATTACGAATCGCGGTTATGCTGCACTTTGCGGCATCAAAATGCCGCGCCCAAGCGTTGAAAAGACAAAAAAAGAGGGCCGGGACTTGCGTCCCGGCCCAGCCTTTCAGGCTCTCCCCTCCTGAAACTGTTGGGGGTGAATGCCATATTAATGTCACACTGAAAAGGGGGTTTTTTGTTACAATCCCCGCTTTCTTCGCAGCCCTCAAAAACTCTTGCGTGCGGTCACGCCAAAGGTGCGCGGTTGACCGACATTATAGCCGAGCCGAGCCCGCCCGCCGCGTTCACGGTCGAACGACAGCAGCGCGTTTTCGTCGAACAGATTGTTGACATAGGCGGTCAGCGACAGCCCGCCGCCAAATTCGACGCCTGCACTGATATTGACCAGTTGATAGCTCGGCAGCCGCAGATCGACCGTGGTCGCCGAACCCGTCGGCTGCCCGCCGAAGGGCAGTCCGTGGGTAAAGGTGCGTGGGTTATCCTCCTGATCGGCCGGCTGGGTGAAGCGGTTGCCGACATGCTGGAACGAGGCAGTGACAAAAGCATCGGCGTCGTCGCTGATCGGCCATTCATAGCTGCCCGCCGCTGAAATCTGGAAGTTTGGTACCGAAGGCAGACGATTGCCTTCGCGGATCCCCGTCGCGCCGGCCAGCGCGCCCGGCAGGGTGGTATCGAATTCCGCCTCCAAAATGCTGCCAGACAGCGACAGATCAAGACCATCGGTCGGCTGAACCCCAAGTTCAAATTCAAACCCGACGGTGTGCGCATTGTCGACGTTGAACACGATGCGCGACGAGCAACTGCCAGCGTCGAGCGTCACCTGGAGGTTGCTAATGTCGTTGTAGAAGCCACCTGCATTGAAAGTGAAGCCATCGCCTTGCGTTTTCACGCCCAGCTCGTAGTTCCACAAAGTTTCGTCATTATAATCCTGAAAGCCACCAAACAGGGCAAGATCGGTGGCGTTGCACAGCGGGGTGTTGAGCGGGTCGTTGACCCCGCCCAGCCGGAATCCGCGCGACGCTTGCGCATTGACGGTCACATCCTCGCTGATTTCATAACTGACCAGCAGGCGCGGCGTGAAACCATTTGACGCTGTGTTATCGACGACGCCATTATCACCATTAGCGAACAGCCCGCCGGTGGTAATGACACGCTCTTCTTCGAAATCATAATAGCGCCCACCAGCGGTCACGGTCAGCGCGTCGGTCAGGTCATAGCTGACTTCGCCAAATACCGCATATTGGGTGATGTCATAGGGCAGGTCGGAATTGAACGGCGAATTGGCCGGAAAACCATTGGCCACCGCTGCCGACGTGCCTGCGCCCAGCGTGGCGTCGGTGAAGGCATCATAGCCTGGGGTTGGCAGCCGCTGGGCATAGACGCGGTCGATCTTGGAATAGAAACCGCCGACGACCCACTGGAACGGACTGTCATTGTCCGACGCCAGGCGCAGTTCCTGGGTGAAAGTTTCCAGTTCAGTCGTATCACGCAGGTTCGATGGCAGCAGCACCGCCGCATCGGGATAGCCAAGGTCAACCGACACCGATCCGGTCAATGCGCTCGCATCGCGGCTCACCAAAATACTGCGGTCGATATAGCTGCTGACCGAGGTCAGCTCGACGCCGCCAAAGCCCACTTTGATCGTCGCATCGGCGATGAAGGTTTCGTCCTCGAACGCCTCGCGCAGCAGCAGAAATTGCTGACGCTCGTCAAACGTCACCGCCGGACGCGCGGTGGTGAAGGGGTTGGCGAACAGATTGTAAATTTCCTGCCGGTTGAAACCGTCGGCGGTGACCTTTTGATAAACGATGCGCGGCGTGATGCTGAAATTGTCCGACGGTTCGAAGGTCAGCGCGATGCGGCCGCCATAACGCTCACCGCTGTTGACATCGTCGCCGCCCGCCGGACCGATCGCGTTGATGAAGCCGCCGTAGCGGGTGTAATAGCCGACCGCGCGCACGGCCGCAGTTTCGCCCAGCGGAAGGTTGATCGCTCCTTTCAGATGCCCACCAATATCGTCGCCGTCGACGAGGTTGATGTTGGCCTCGACCGCCGCCTCGGTCGCGCCGAGGCGCGGCTGGTTGGTGATGTAGCGGATGGTGCCGCCGACCGAGCCCGAGCCGAACAAAGTGCCCTGCGGCCCGCGCAGCGTTTCAACGCGGTTCAAATCGAACAGGTCGAGATCGGGGGTGAACAGCGAGAGCGAAATGACGCTTTCGTCAAGATAGACGCCGACCTGTTCCTTGACGCCCGGTTGGTCGCGCACGACCTGGCCAGCAGACACGCCGCGCACCGACACCTGGCTTTGCCCGGGGCCGAGGTTCTGCACCGACAGGCCCGCGACATTGCGCGACAAGTCCTCGAGTGTCACCGCGCCCGATTTCTGGATATCCTCGGCGGTCTGCGCGTTGATCGAAAAGGGCACATCCTGCAGATTGGCGTCGCGCTTGGTCGCGGTGACGATGATGATATTGCCGTCATTGTCATCGGCCTCCTGCGCGTCGACCGGGGCGGCAACGGCAACGGCAACGGCGAAGCCCGACAGCCCCGCGAGCATGATGATACGTGCGCGCATAAATCTTCTCCTGCAAACCATGGCGCGGCATCGCTGCGCCGCACTCATCCTTGGACGGCGGGATTCGTGCGCTTGTCCGCCGTAATTGGCAACCAACAGTCAGATTTAAGACAAAATGGGCCGGGGTGTGTTGCACCCCGGCCACAGGTGGTTCGCAGGAGGAACCTCTGGTGTGACCCCGCTGCGGGTCATCAAATCGATCTGGCTTGGAACCCGCCGCCACCTTCTTGGAGTGGAGAGGAGGGATGGCGGCGACGGGCCCCAATCTGGTATTGGTCTTGCCGCGATTTCCGGGTCACCGGGGCAAGCGCCCTGGCTCGAAATCGCTTAATAGTTATAGGCGCGTTCCCCATGTTCGGCGAGGTCGAGCCCTTCGCGCTCGGCTTCTTCGGTCACGCGCAAGCCAGTCATGGCCTTGGCAACGCTGATGGCGATGGCGGTGCCAACCGCCGCCCAGGCGACTGTCGCTGCTGTCGCCGATAGCTGGGTTACCAATTGTCCGCCCAGCGCATAATCGTCGGCGCCTGGACCGCCGATGGCGGGCAGCATGGTCACGGCAGTGCCGATGGCGCCGACGATCCCGCCGACCCCATGGATGCCAAAGGCATCGAGCGAGTCATCATAGCCAAGCTTGGTCTTGATCTTGGTGACGGCGAAGAAACACACCAGCGACGCCACCGCGCCCAGCAGGATCGCGCCGAACGGCCCCGAATTGCCTGCGGCAGGCGTTACCGCCACCAGCCCGGCGATAACGCCCGAGCAGAAACCCAGCGCCGACGCCTTGTGGCCGCTTATCCGTTCAGCCAGCATCCAGAACATCGCCGCGCTGGCGGTGGCGACGAAGGTATTGATCATCGCAAGGCCTGCGCTGCCATTGGCTTCGAGCGCCGACCCGGCGTTGAAGCCGAACCAGCCCACCCACAGCAGGCCGGTGCCGACCATGGTCATGGTCAGGCTGTGCGGAGCCATGACATCCTTTTGATAGCCGATGCGCTTGCCGAGCACGATGCAGGCAACGAGCGCCGACACACCGGCATTGATGTGCACGACAGTGCCACCAGCAAAGTCGAGCGCGCCCATTTCGAAGAACAGTCCGCCGCCGGCCCACACCATATGCGCGATCGGATAATAGACGATGGTCAGCCAGATGATGCCAAATACCATCACCGCCGAAAACTTCATGCGCTCGACCACCGCACCCAGCACCAGCGCCAGCGTGATTGCGCTGAACGTCATCTGAAAGGCGATGAACACATATTCGCTGATGACTTCATCCGTGAAGGTCGCCGCAGTGGAATCGGCGTTGACCCCGGCCAGAAACCATTTGCCCCACGCGATATAGGCGTTGCCTTCCGGCCCGAAGGCCAGACCATAGCCGTAGATGACCCACAGCAGCATGGCGAGGCAGGCCGCCGCGCCAACCTGCGTCATCACCGACAGCATATTCTTGGTGCGGGCAAGGCCGCCATAAAAGAGCGCGAGGCCGGGCAGGATCATCAACAGCACCAAAATCGTCGATGTCATCATCCAGGCATTGTTGCCCGGGTTGGCGACGGCGACAGCTTCGGCGACCTCAGCGGCGGCAGGTGCGGCGTCGGCCGCCGCTTCGGCGGCCTCCTGCGCCCATGCGGGCAGCGCGGCGAACAGGGTCAGGCCAGTTGCCGCCCCTGCGCCCGCGATTTTGCTCATCAGCTTCATTGCGTTTCCCTTTGTTGTCTTAAAGTGCCGCATCGCCGGTCTCGCCGGTGCGGATGCGCACGGCTTGCCCCACGTCGAGCACGAAAATCTTGCCATCACCGATCGACCCGGTGCCGGCCGCGGCTTGCACCGTCTCGACCACGCGCGGAGCCAGGGCGTCGTCGCACACCAGCTCGATTTTGACTTTGGGCACCATGTTGGTGGCATATTCGGCGCCGCGATAAATCTCGGTCTGCCCCTTTTGCCGCCCGAACCCCTTGACCTCGGTCACGGTCATGCCCGCGATACCGAGCGTGGTGAGCGCCTCGCGCACCTCGTCGAGTTTGAACGGTTTGATGATCGCCAGGATCAGCTTCATGCTTTGCTCCCCTTTGTTTTCTGGCTAAGCCTTGTTGCGGTGCAACATGCGTGCCAAATTGCGTAAGGGGCGCGGCTTGTGGCGGATTATGACAGCAAGACCCCCACAGGTGCAGTTTTGTTACGCTGGACCGTCCAAAATGCTGGCAGGTGCGCGAGGGCGATGCCTATTTTTTGGGCAGATGCGCCAGCTCGGCCCATATTGGCAAATGGTCCGATGCCCGCATTGCCAGCGCGCTGCGATGCACCCCGGCGGCCATGGCGCTGAATTCCGCCGATGCGAAAATGCGGTCGAGCCGTGCCACTGGGCGGCGGCTGTGAAAGCTGTGGCCGGTTTCGACGCATGGATGATGTTCGGCGAAATCGGTCAGGCACCCGCCGCGTGGCCGCCATTCGTTGCAATCGCCCATCAATATGGTCGGCAGCGCCTCGCCCGCGCTGACATGGTGCAGGATCGCGCGCGCCTGTTGCCGCCGCCGGATCCCCGACAGGTCGAGATGCATGCCAACGACGCGCAGCCGCAACCCCGAGGCGAGGCGCAGTGTCGCCGCCACCGCACCGCGTGGCTCGAGCGTTGGGAGGTGGAGCGCATGACATAACTCGACCCGCGTTCCGCGCCGCACCAGCAGGGCATTGCCGTGCCAGCCGATGCTGTGCGGGCGTTCATCGATGACGACGGGCTCATATTCGCTATGCTCGGCGAACATGAACGGCGGGATGGCGCTGGCGCGAACGCCGAAGCGGCGGTCGGCCTCTTGCAAGGCGACAACATCGGCGTCGAGTTCGCCGAGCACCGCCAGCACGCGGCCCGGGTCGCGCCGCCTGTCGAGCCCAATCGCCTTGCGGATATTGTAACTCGCAACCTTGATCATCGGGGGTTCAGACGCCGTGCTTTTTTATAAGCCCGTCTGTCCTGAGCTTGTCGAAGGACCGTTTTTTCTTTGCACAGTGGAAAGCAAGAACGGTCCTTCGACAAGCTCAGGACGAACGGGGTAGGGGGGAAATTGGCTCATCAATTCCCCGCGATATACCGATCAGTCGCGCGCGTCGGCAGACCATCGATGCTGCGGGTGCGCAGCGCCATTTTCGCTTCCCATTGTTCGGGGTCGCTTTGGCGGTGTGCTTTTTTCAGCGTCTCGCGCTCGCGATTGAGCGTCATCATCGGCACGCCCCAACCGCAGCTGGTCTGGACGCTGCCCACATCGATCAGGAAAATCTGGCGCGTGCCGGGCAGCAGGGTGAAATGTGCCGCCAGCGCGTTCCATTCACTATCCTGCGGTAACACCGCGCGGCCACGGCCATAGATACGCAGAATCAGCGCGGTGCGATCAAAGGCGCAGAACATCAGCGTGATGCGGCCATCTGCGGCCAAATGAGCGTGGGTTTCATTGCCCGATCCGCCAAGGTCGAGATAGGCGACCTGGCTGTCGGACAGGACGCGAAACGCGTCATAGCCCTTGGGCGACAGGTTGATGCGCCCATCCTGCGCGGCGGTGGCGACGAAGAACATCGGCTGCTTGGCAATGAAATCGCGGTGCTTTTCGGTGAGGGTGTCGGTGAAGTCGGCCATGATTGCGCCTTTTTGTGTCAGTTTTTAGAAGGTTAATTTACTTCAAAAAACCCCTTGCCTACAGGGCCTAATTGACTCATTTTAGAAGGGTCCGATGAATGTCGGACTTTTCGCCAGAGGAGAATGTTATGGCCACTCGGAAACCCATGATGGGTCCGAAGCCTGACCGCATTGAGCTAGACCGTCAAGTCATGGAGGCATTAGCAAAGCCTTTGACAGATGCAGAGTTTGACCAGCAAAAGGCGAGCTTTGCATATGGAAATGCGCCAGATTCGGATTTCATCACCAAAGAAAGCGCAGTTCGTGCAATCCGTAGCTTCCGACTAAGAGAAGCTGCCTAGGGAAAGGGCCCGGCGTAAGCCGGGCTCTCTTTTTATGATCGTTTTGGAAACTCAAGAACCCGAACTGCATGCAAGGCTCCTTGAGCGGAATCTCATTCGACAATATGATTTGCTTGCTAACTGCATAGAAATTGGCCTGAAACAGGGTCCGTTTGCCCTTGATAAATATGTGCTTTGGGCGCTCAATCATGTAGCTGTTGCGAATATTTCACAATTTGGTGGGCGGTTTCGAGAAGAGCCAATTTACGTTGGAACTCACATTCCACCACATTTCCATAAAGTCCCAGATCTCATGGATCGTTTTATTTCCTTCATCCATGAAAACTGGGACAATTTGACCCCTACCCAACTGGCTGCCTACGGGCTTTGGCGGCTTAACTGGATACATCCATTTATTGAGGGAAATGGTCGAACAGCTCGTGCAGTTTGCTACTATCTCCTTTGTGTAAAATATGGCGGTCTGCTTCGAGGACAAAAAATTGTTCCTGAGCGCATTCGCGAGAACAGACCCCCTTATTATGCCGCCTTGGCAGCCGCCGACAGGGCGTGGGATGAAGGCAACTTAGACCTGTCCCAGTTGGAGAGCTACCTTGCCCAACTTGTTAGTGATCAACTAGCCGACAGATAAATTACGCAGTCCCGCCCACCGTCAACCCCGCCACTAGAAGGCTCGGCTGGCCGACCCCGGCGGGGACGCTCTGCCCGCCCTTGCCGCAGATGCCAATGCCTTCATCGATCGCCATATCATTGCCGATGCCGGTGACTTTGGTCAGCACGCTCGGCCCATCGCCGATCAGCGTCGCGCCCTTGATCGGGTCGCCCAGCTTGCCATTCTTGACCTTATAAGCCTCGGTGCAGCTGAACACGAATTTGCCCGACACGATATCGACCTGCCCGCCGCCAAAGCTGCGCGCGAAAATGCCGTCCTTGATGCGGCTGAGCAGCTCGCCCGGATCGTCATTGCCGCCGCGCATGAAGGTGTTGGTCATGCGCGGCATCGGCGCATGGGCATAGGATTCGCGGCGGCCGTTGCCGGTGGGCGCGACGCCCATCAGCCGCGCGTTCAGCCGGTCCTGCATATACATGCGCAGCACGCCATCTTCGATCAGCACATTCTCCTGCGTCGGTGTGCCTTCATCGTCGATCGACAGCGACCCGCGCCGTCCGCCGTCGGCGACGGGGCTAACCATGCTGCCATCATCGACCACGGTGACGCCCGGCGCAGCAACGCGCTCGCCGATGCGGCCCGAAAAGGCGCTGGTGCCCTTGCGGTTGAAATCCCCTTCCAGCCCGTGGCCGACCGCCTCGTGCAGCAGCACGCCGGGCCAGCCGGGGCCGAGCAGCACGGTAAACTCGCCCGCGGGGGCATCGACCGCGCGCAGATTGACGAGCGCCTGCGCCAGCGCCTCGTCGATGCAGCGCTGCCACTGATCCTCGGCGAACAGATGATCGTACATATAGCGGCCACCGATGCCGAAAAAGCCCGTCTCGCGGCGGCCATTTTCCTCGACCACGATGCTGACGTTCAGACGCACGAGCGGGCGCACGTCGGTGGCGATGAAGCCATCGGCGCGGACGATTTCGACCACCGACCAGCTCGCCGACAGCCCGACGCTGACCTGTGCAATACGCGGATCGCGCGCGCGGGCGGCGGCGTCGACCTGCTGGCACAGCGCCACTTTCTGTGCGAACGGAATGAGGTCGAGCGGATTGGCGTCGCCATAAAGCCGCTGGTTGGTGCGCGCGGGCGGCGGCGCTGGCGGGCTGGCGGCGGGATCGAGCAGCGCCAGCGTTTCGGCGGCGCGGCGGATTGCGGGCGCGCTGATGTCGCTGGCGTGGGCAAAACCTGTCATCTCGCCCGATACGGCGCGCAGGCCAAAGCCGGCCTCGGTCGAATAATCGGCGGTCTTCAGGCGGCCATCGTCAAAGCCAAAGCTCTCCGTTGCGCGATATTGCAGATAAAGTTCGCCATCATCGGCGCGCGCCAGCGCCTCGGCGGCCAGTTTCTGCGCCAGATCGGGATCAAGCGCATCGGCGCGGTAGAGAAAGCGGCGGGGGTCGGAGGACTGTGTCATCCGCCCGATATAGGCAGCGCGCCGCCGAAGGCAAAGCGCGACCTGCAAATTGTCTTAGATGTAATTCACCGTCAGCGTATAGGTACCGACATAGTCGCCCGGCAATTGGTTGGCCGGCACCGTGAGCGTCCCGCCGACATAATAGAGTCCGAAACCGCCACCGAACACCACCGCAACGTTGCGCAGCGCCACCGGGCCGGTCGGCGTCTGGCGCGCGCGGGTCAGCGTTGCGGTTATCGACGGAGCACCACCACCGACGCGGGCGAGCGTCGCCGCATTGCTGCCGGTGATGATGGTGAGCACCGCGCCGCCCGTTCCCTGAAATTCACCGCGCGTCGCCCCGCCGCCGACCGCCAGCACTCCGCCGCTGGTCGTACGTGCACCTGTCAGCGCACTGATGGTCACCGTGCCGGGCGCCGCATTGCTCAGAAACTCGCCGAAATTGAGGTCGCCGGTATTGACCAGCGTATTGGGGCGCAGGATGACCGCCACTGCCCGCGCATCGGTATCGGCCAGCTGCGCCGCTGCAATGGCGGGCAGGAACGCGGCAATGGCCGCTGCAACTGCCATGGGTGATGTTCGGTGACGCACTGGTCCGCAACGCTCCATCGATGGCAAAGTTCTGCCATCCTGGCCCGGTTATGCCCGCATATCCTTTGCATCGCGTGGACATAAGTGGCGAATAAGCGGTTAATGCCGCGTGCGCGGCGCGCTCAATGCTGGTCGGCCACGCCGCCGATCAGGATGAAGCGGCGGTCGCAATAGCCGCAATCGGCAAAGCCCTGGTCGGGATCAATTTCCAGCCACACGCGCGGATGGCCGAGCGCGGCGTCGGCGAGGCCGTCACCGGTCCCGTCACAAGCGATGCGGGTTTTGGCGACG
The DNA here is from genome assembly GCA_013911715.1 of Sphingopyxis sp. Classification (GTDB taxonomy): domain Bacteria; phylum Pseudomonadota; class Alphaproteobacteria; order Sphingomonadales; family Sphingomonadaceae; genus Sphingopyxis. The sequence goes on from JACEST010000005.1 coordinate 17,596, forward strand.
CGCAGGGTTTCGGGGTCAGGACCGGTCATGACGGCCCGCATAGCAAGCCGACTGCCACGCTGCAATTGCGGGGAGCCTTGGCGTTCAAAGATAATTGAGCGTGATGGTATAGGTACCGACATAATCGCCCGCAGGCTGGTTCGCCCCGACTTCGAGGATCGCGCCGAGCGGAAAGTTGAACGCCCCGGTCGCGCTGTTGATGCGAAAGCGCAGCGGTCGCGTCGATAATATCGCGGTTGGCGTGCTGCCGATTTCAAAATTGCGCACGCGCATCCGCGGTCCCGGACCATTGATGAAAATGCTGTTCGACTGCAACGAAATGGTGACCTGCTGGTTGGTGCCACCAAGCCCGGCAAAGCGCGCCGGTTGATGATTGTTGTTCACCAAAACAACACCGCCGGTCGCGGTGCGCGTGCCATTGGGGAACAGCCGCACCGTTCCCGCCGCCGCTGGATTGGGGATGATGTCCCCAAATTCCAGCTCATCGACGATGAAGAAGCTCAAGGGGCGCAGGATGATCGCTTCGGCCTGCGCATCGGCGTCGGCCAACTGCGCTGCCGCCGGGGCCACGCCAAAGCCCGCAGCGCAGGCCGTCAGCGCGGCGCGCCACGCGGTTGCTCCGGATAATGGTCTGGTCCCCATGTTGATCCTGTGACTAGCGGGCTGTGCTTTTGTTTGTGCCAAGGAATATGGTTAATAGACGCGCGATGCTTGCCAGCGGGTAAATGGCTTTCATCGCGGGCGACGCGACGCTAAGCGACATTTCCATGACCCAGTCCGCAATCGTCATCCGCGACCTCGCCAAGACCTATGCCGGGGGCAAGCAAGCGCTTGGCGGTGTCAGCTTTGACGTGCCGCGCGGGCAAATTTTCGGCCTGCTCGGCCCCAATGGCGCGGGCAAATCGACGCTGATCAACATTCTGTCGGGGATGGTACGCAAGACCAGTGGAACTGCCGAAATCTGGGGCTTCGACATCGACGAACACCCGCGCAATGCCAAGAATAGCATCGGCATTGTGCCGCAAGAGATTGTCTTTGACCCCTTTTTCACCCCGCTCGAAACGCTCGAGCTTGTAGCAGGCCTCTATGGCGTGCCCAAGGTCAAGCGCAAAAGCATGGAATTGCTCGCCGCGATGGGGTTGGCCGACAAGGCCCATGCCTATGCCCGTACGCTTTCAGGGGGGATGAAGCGGCGTTTGCTGGTGGCGAAAGCGCTGGTCCATTCGCCGCCGGTGCTGGTGCTCGACGAACCGACTGCGGGGGTCGATATCGAGCTCAGGCAACAGCTGTGGTCCTATGTCAAATCCTTGAACGGGCGCGGCGTGACGGTGGTGCTGACGACGCATTATCTCGAGGAAGCCGAACAATTGTGCGACCGTATCGCGATCATCAACCATGGCCAGCTGATCGCCAACAAACCGACGCGCGAGCTGGTCGATATGGCGCGCGAGAAGGTGGTCGTGCTGACGCTCGACGCCGACCTCGCCAGCCTGCCGTCGCATCATTGCTTTGAAAAGGTCGAAAGCGACGGCGCGCGCACGCTGACCATCACCTACAACAAGGACCGCACCAATGCGGGCGAGGTGCTGGGGGCGGTGCAGGCGATGGGGCATAGCATCGTCGATGTGTCGACGCGCGAGGCTGATCTGGAGGATGTGTTTTTGAATCTGACGCGGGCGGCGTAGCAACTTTCTCGCTCCCTTCCCCGCCCGTCCTGAGCTTGTCGAAGGACTGTCCTTCCTTTTCACCATTGCTAAGAAAGAACGGCCCTTCGACAAGCTCAGGGCAGGCGGGTTAGGAAAAACAGGTCTTGGCTGAAAATCTGGAACACGACATCATCATCATCGGCTCGGGCGCAGCGGGCCTGACTGCTGCGTTGCTGCTCGCCGAGCGCCACAAGGTGCTGGTGCTGGCGAAGGGCGAGCTGACCGGCGGGTCGACCGCCTGGGCGCAGGGTGGGATCGCCGCGGTGCTCGATGCGGGCGACACGTTTGACAATCATGTGGGCGACACGATGGTCGCGGGCGCGGGCCTCAACCGGCGCGAGACGGTCGAATTCGTCGTCGAAAACGCCCCGCGCGCGATTCTGCGTCTGGTCGAGCTGGGCGTGCCGTTCAATAAGCATGAAGATGCACTGCACCTGACGCGCGAGGGCGGGCATTCGCACCGCCGCATTGTCCATGTCGACGATGCGACCGGCTGGGCGGTGCAGGCGGCGCTGCTGAAGGCGGCGGCTGACAATCCAAACATCACCCTGATGCCGCACCGCGCCGCGATCGATCTGATCACCGGGCGGCACGAAGAACGTTATTCGGGCTCGGGCCGCGTGTGGGGCGTCTATGCGCTCGATGAACAGACGGGGCAGGTTCACACCTACACCGGGCGCGCGACGATATTGGCGACGGGCGGCGCGGGGCGCTGTTACCTCTTCTCGACCGCGCCGCGCGGCGCGACTGGTGACGGCATTGCGATGGCGTGGCGCGCGGGATGCCGCGTCAGCAACATGGAAATGATGCAGTTCCACCCGACTTGCCTCTATAATCTCGACGTCAAAAACTTCCTGATTACCGAAGCAGTGCGCGGCGAGGGCGGAATATTAAAGCACCCGTTGACCGGCCACCGTTACATGCCCGACTATGACGGCCGCGCCGAACTCGCGCCGCGCGATGTGGTGGCGCGGGCGAATGATGACCAGATCAAGCGCTACGGCCTCGACTATGTCCACCTCGACATCAGCCATCAGGACCCGGATTTCGTGCGCGGCCATTTCCCCAACATATATGACAAGCTGATGGGCCTTGGCATCGACATGACGACCCAGCCGATCCCGGTGGTCCCCGCGCAGCATTATACCTGCGGCGGCGTGCTGATCGACCTCAACGGCCGCACCGACCTGCCCGGCCTCTATGCGGCGGGTGAGGTCAGCGAGAGCGGGCTGCACGGCGCCAATCGGCTTGCGTCGAACAGCCTGCTCGAATGTTTCGTCTTTGGCGAGGCCGCGGCGCGCGACATCATGGCGCGGTGGGACGAGCTCAGTGCACCGCCGCCGATCCGCGCGTGGGACGCCAGCCGCGTCACCGACAGCGACGAAGAGGTGGTTATCAAGCAAAACTGGACCGAAATCCGCCGCTTCATGTGGAATTATGTCGGCATCGTCCGCACCACCAAACGCCTCGAACGCGCCGCCCACCGCATCCGCACCCTGACCGACGAGGTTGCCGATTATTATGGCCACTTCCGCGTGACCACCGACCTGATCGAGCTGCGCAATCTGCTCCAGTCGGCCGATCTGATCGTCCAAAGCGCGCTCAGGCGCAAGGAAAGCCGGGGGCTGCATTACAACACCGACTATCCGGACCTGCTGCCGTTCGCCGACGATACGGTGCTGGTGCCGTGAGCGGACTGCGCTGCGATGCCTGCCCCGCGCGCGATCAGGCGGCCTGTGCGGCACTCAGCGATACTGAGCGCGCCCAGCTCGCGGCCATCGGGACGCAGCGGACATTGGCGGCGGGCGAGATGCTGTTCGCCCCCGGGGACGATAATGGCTGTGCAACGCTGATTTCGGGCGTGCTCAAGCAGGTGCGCACCGACGCTGACGGGGTCGAGCGGGTTGTCGCGCTGATCCACCCTGCGGGTTTTGTCGGCGAACTGTTTACCCCTAGTGACGAATGCGAGGTGCGCGCGCTGACCGATGCCCGGCTGTGCCTGTTCCCGCGCGCGGCCTATGTCCGCATGGTCGAAGACAACCCCCGGCTGGCGATGGGGGTGGCGCGCCGCGCGCTCAAGGCCAGCGCCGAATCGCGCGCGCTGCTTGATTTGATCGGGCGTCGCCGCACCGAGGCGCGGGTGGCGGGGCTGCTGCTGGCGCTCGCCGACGCGGCGGGCAGGGAGCCGTGCCAGCCTGCCGAGCGGTTCGACTTGCCGCTCAGCCGCGGCGATATGGCGGCGCTGCTCGGCACGACAATCGAAACGGTGAGCCGCCAGCTTGGCGCGCTCGAATCCAAAGCGCTGATCAAACGCGTAGGCCGCCGGACGCTGTACATCTGCGATCCGGCGGGCCTCGCGGCGGTGGCGGGTGACACCGACTAACTGATTGCCGCCACAATCGCGGCCATCGCAACGCCCCAGCCCAGGATCAGCGTCGGCAGGATCAGCACCTGCACCGCTGCGTCCCTCCCGGCCAGCTGACCCGTGTGGGTGACAATGCCCTCGCGCATGAACTGGCGCCAGCTGAGCGGCTGGTCGGCATGGTCGGGCTTCATCCGGACCCACAGCGCCGGCACCCCGAACGCCATGATGATATAGATATAGAAAATGCCCATCGGCACGATCAGCCGCGGATCGGCAAAGGCGACCGCCATCACGGCCAGAAACGCGAAATAGAGCCCGACAGTGGCCGCAAACAGCCGCGTTGGCAGATCGAAATTGCGAACAACTTGCGTGACCGGCACGGTCGCTTCGTCTGGCGCATTGTGGCCGATGGCGAAGACATTGGTCTGAAATTCGCTGGCGGGAACGGGCTTGCTCATCATGGCCTCCTGTTGGACGCCCCCTGATGCGCCAAACGCGGGCCCCTTGCCTTGACGAATGTCAAAATAGGTCGCGATTTGGCTGTTCAAAGCCGCCCCCTTCCCCTTTGACGCATTCACGCCTAAGGGAGCCGATGCCTTTTTCGACATTGCCCGCGCTTCTTGGCGAAGCGATTGCTGCGCGTGGTTATGCCGCGCCTTCCCCCGTTCAGGCCTCGGTGCTCGCGCCCGAGGCGAAGGGGCGCGATTTGGTGGTGTCGGCGCAGACCGGGTCGGGCAAGACCGTCGCGTTCGGCATTGCGATGGCCGACGAGCTGATTCCGGAAGGGCAACCGTGCGGCTACAGCCTGACCCCGCTCGCGATAGTCATCGCACCGACGCGCGAATTGGCGCTCCAGGTCAGCCGCGAGCTTGAATGGCTCTATGCCAAGGCGCGCGCGCGCATCGTCACCTGCGTCGGCGGGATGGATGCCGCGCGCGAGCGGCGCAATTTGGCAAGCGGCGCGCATATCGTCGTCGGCACGCCGGGGCGGCTGCGCGATCATCTCGAACGCGGTGCACTCGATCTGTCGGCGGTGAAGGTCGCGGTGCTCGACGAAGCCGACGAAATGCTCGACATGGGCTTTCGCGAGGATCTGGAAGAAATCCTCGACGCAACCCCCAATGGCCGCCGCACTTTGCTGTTCTCGGCGACCATGCCCAAGCCGATCGTCGCGCTCGCCAAACGCTATCAGCGCGATGCGCTGCGCATTTCGACCGTGGGCGAGGATCGCGGCCATGGCGACATCAGCTATCAGGCGGTCACCGTTGCCCCCGCCGATATCGAGAATGCCGTCGTCAACCTGCTGCGCTTTTACGAGGCCGAAACGGCGATGCTGTTCTGCGCAACACGCGACAATGTCCGCCACCTCCACGCCAGTCTGATCGAGCGCGGCTTTCAGGCGGTCGCGCTTTCGGGCGAGCATAGCCAGAATGAGCGCAATCATGCGCTGCAAGCCTTGCGCGATCGCCGCGCCCGCGTGTGCGTCGCGACCGATGTCGCCGCGCGCGGGATCGATCTGCCCGCGCTCAGTCTGGTGATCCACGTCGAATTGCCGCGCGATGCCGAGGCGCTCCAGCACCGTTCGGGCCGCACCGGGCGCGCGGGCAAAAAGGGTACGGCGATCCTGCTCGTCCCCTATCCGCGCCGCCGCCGCGTCGAAATGATGCTGCGCGGCGCGCGGATCGAGGCGACATGGAAACGCGCGCCCACCGCCGACGAAGTGCGGGTGCAGGACCGCGAACGGCTCGTTGCCGCAATCACCGCCAAGGTCGAAGGTGACGACGAGGATCGCGCGCTCGCCGCCCGTGTTCAGGAAACGCTGACCCCTGACGATATCGCCCTCGCGCTGGTGCAGGCGCACCGCGCCAAAATGCCCGCGATCGAGGAATTGCTCGACAGCGGCAACGCCGGGCCCGAACGGCGCGCGCCGGTCAAACGCGAAGGCTTTGACGATACGGTGTGGTTCAAGCTCAACATCGGCCGCCGCCAGAATGCCGATGTGCGCTGGATTTTGCCTTTGCTGTGCCGCCGCGGCCATGTCACCAAGAATGAAGTCGGTGCGATCAAGATCGGCCAGCATGAGACGATGTTCGACGTACCGCGCCACGCCGCCGACCGTTTCGCCGCTGCATTGAAACGCACCGCGCAGGAAGACCCCGATGATGGCATCATGATCGAGGCGATGGACGGTAGCCCGCGCGAGGCCGCGCGCGACAATGCACGCGGCGGGCCGCGCAGCGCCGCCCCTTCGCGCACCTTGGCCCCGCGCAGCGGCCCGCCGCCGCAGCGCGAACGCGCCGACGGCGATGGCCCACGCCGACCCGCTGGCCAGCGCCCGTTCGGCGGCAAGCCCGGTGGGCGCGCTGGCGGCGGCAAGCCATTTGGCGGCAAGCCTGGTCCGGGGCGCGGTCGTCCGGGGCGGTAACATGACGCCGCCACGCATCCTGGTTGATGCCGATGCCTGTCCGGTGAAGGACGAGATTTACCGCGTCGCCTTTCGCCTGGATCTGGCGGTGGTGATCGTCGCCAACGCGCGCATCCGCATTCCCGACCATGTGCTGATCAGCCGGGTGGTGGTGACCGACGGCTTCGATGCCGCCGATGACTGGATTGCGCAAGCAGCCGGCCCGCGCACCATCGTCGTCACCGCCGACATTTTGCTCGCCGACCGCTGTCTGAAGGCGGGGGCATTGGTCACGGGTCCCAATGGCAAGCCCTTTACCTCGGCAATGATCGGCGGCGCGGTCGCGACCCGCGCGATCATGGCTGATTTGCGCAGCGGGCTGGGCGAGGGGATTGGCGGGCCGCCGCCTTTCACCAAGGCCGACCGCTCGGCCTTCCTGCAAACCCTTGATCGCATGGCGACGCAGATGTTGCGCGCGGCGGACAGCACGGCATAAGCTGCAGTTCATTTTCCGTTTGTCCTGAGGAGCCGCTGAGCGAAGTCGAAGCGGCGTCTCGAAGGACGCCGAAGGTTCGGGGTGGTTCGAGACGGCGCTTCGACAAGCTCAGCCCCTCCTCACCACGAACGGATAGGATATGAAGCCAATTCAATGAACCGCGCGCAAATCTTCGAATTCTATCGCCGCCTTGCCGATGACAATCCGTCACCGCAAACCGAGCTCGCCTATGGCAATAACTTTCAGCTGCTGGTCGCGGTGGTGCTGTCGGCACAGGCGACCGACGTCGGGGTGAATAAGGCAACGCGGCTGTTGTTCGCGGCGGTAAGAACGCCGCAGCAGATGCTCGATCTGGGCGAGGATGGCCTCAAAGAGCATATCAAGACGATCGGGTTGTTTAACGCCAAGGCCAAGCATGTCATCGGCCTGTCCGAAATTTTGGTGCGCAATTTTGGCGGCGAAGTGCCCGCCGACCGCGATGTGCTCACCGGCCTGCCCGGGGTCGGGCGCAAGACCGCCAATGTCGTGATGAACTGCGCCTTCGGGGCCGAAACCTTCGCGGTCGACACGCACATCTTCCGCGTCGGCAACCGCACCGGCCTCGCGCCGGGCAAGACGGTGCTCGCCGTCGAAAAGGCGCTCGACAAGCGCACGCCCGCGCCGTTTCGTGTCGGCGCGCATCACTGGCTGATCCTGCACGGTCGCTATGTCTGCAAAGCGCGCACGCCCGAATGCTGGCGCTGCGGCGTGGCCGACCTATGCCGGTTCAAGCCCAAGTCGCTGGAGCCCAGGTCGCGCAGCAAAAGTGCCGCAGCATGACCCGGCGCTACGACGCCATCATCATCGGCGCGGGGCACAATGGCCTCGTCTGCGCCTTCTATCTCGCGCGCGCCGGGATGCGCGTGCGCATTGTCGAACGCCGCGATGTCGTTGGCGGCGCAGCGGTGACCGAGGAATTTCACCCCGGATTCCGCAATTCGGTGGCGAGCTACACCGTCAGCTTGCTCCAGCCCAAGGTCATCGCCGATATGGAACTGGCGAAACACGGCTACCGCGTGATTGAACGGCCGATCAGCAATTTCCTGCCGCAGCCGGACGGCGGTTATCTGAAGCTCGGCGGCGGGCTCGAACGCACGCAGGCCGAATTTGCGCGCTTTTGCCAGCACGATGCCGATGTCCTCCCGGCCTATTATGACGCGCTCGATGGCGTCGCCGAAGTGCTGCGCGATCTGGCACTGAAAATTCCGCCAAACATTGGCGACGGCTGGCGCACATTGATGGATGCCGCCTTGCAGGGGCGCAAGCTTGCCGGGCTGGGGGTCGAGGCGCAGCGCGATGTGCTTGATCTCTTCACCAAATCGGCGCGCGATTTCCTGAACGGCTGGTTCGAAAGCGAAGCGATCAAGGCCGCATTCGGCTTCGACGCGGTGGTCGGTAATTACGCCAGCCCTGACGCGCCGGGCAGCGCCTATGTCCTGCTCCACCATGTGTTTGGCGAGGTGAACGGCAAGAAAGGCGCATGGGGCCACAGCATCGGCGGCATGGGCACGATCACACAAATCATGGCGCAGGTGTGCCGCAATCTGGGGGTAGAGATCAGCCTCGAAGCGCCGGTGACGCGCGTATTGGTTGATGGGGGGAAGGCGGTCGGTGTGCGCCTCGACAGCGGCGAGGAAATTGCCGCCGCGCGCGTCATCGCCAATGTCGGGCCCAAACTGCTGTATAATCGCATGATCGACAGCGCCGACCTGCCGAGCGATTTTGCGCGGCGGATCAAGGGGTATAAGGCGGGCAGCGGCACGTTCCGCATGAATGTCGCGCTGAGCGAGCTGCCGCGCTTCACCTGTTTGCCCGAGTGCCAAAAAGGGGAGCCGGGCGAGCATCACCAATCAGGCATCATCATCGCACCCACGCTCGACTATATGGACGCCGCCTTCACCGATGCCAAAGCACTTGGTTGGTCGAAAGCGCCGATTGTCGAAATGCTCATCCCGTCAACGGTCGACGACAGCCTTGCGCCGCCGGGACAGCATGTCGCGTCGCTCTTCTGCCAGCAATTCGCCCTCGAACTGCCCGCCAACAAGGACGGGAGCGCGCGCGATTGGGACGCTGAAGAGGGCGCCGCCGCCGACACCATCATCGACACCGTCGAAGCCCACGCCCCCGGCTTCCGCGCCAGCATATTGGGCCGCCAAATCCTCTCACCCAAGGGGCTGGAGCGCAAATTCGGCCTCGCGGGCGGCGACATCATGCACGGCCACATGAGCCTCGACCAGCTCTGGTCGGCGCGCCCGATGCTCGGCCACGGCGGCTATCGCGGGCCGATCCAGAATCTCTATATGTGCGGCGCAGGCACCCACCCCGGCGGCGGCGTCACCGGCGCACCGGGGCATAATGCGGCGCTGGTCGTCCTGCGCGATGTTCAGGGGTGGTTTGCGCCGAAGTGGGTTCAATAGCGCGCCGTCACCGACACACCGTAAAATCTTGGTTCCCCCGGAATGAAGGTCGGGATGCCGAACGCGCCGCCGGTGTTGCCTGCGTCCAGCAGATAATCCTCGTTTGACGCGTTGCGGATGAAGCCCGCGACTTCGAACCGATCATCGGCAAAGGAGACGCCCGCGCGCGCGTTAAACAAAGTCACCGGACCCTGGCTGATCAGCGGATTGTTCGGCACTTCAAAGAAAATGCGGCTGCGGTGGGTTACCGTTGGCGTGACGAAGAAGCGCGCGCTTGACCCGATCGGTGCATCAATCGTGAAGCCGCCTGCCGCCTGCCATTCGGGCTGCAGGCGGAAACGCGCACCGGCGAACTGCGGGGCAAAGCTGTTGTCGTCGTCGATGCCGCCGTCGATATAGCCGACATTGCCGAACAGACCCAGCCAATCGGCGGCGCGGACATTGACCTCCAGCTCGACGCCCAGATTGCTTGCCGTACCCGCGCTTTGCGTCAACGTTGTGCCGTTGGGCTGGATCACGCTAACCTGAAACCCGTCATAGACCTGATAATAAACGCCCAGCGCGCCCGACACCGGGCCGATGGCGCCTTTCAGTCCAACCTCATAATTCCACACCGTTTCTTCCGGAACCAACTGACGATTGGGCACGCCAACACCGCCGACGCGCGCGGCGTTCAGCTGGACGACTGGCGAACGGCGACCCCGTGATACAGTAGCAAAAATGTTGCTGCGCTCGTCGAGCCGGAACAAGACGTTGGCACGCGGCAGCACGGCGGCAAAGCTGCGCTTGGTGCGGAAAGTCTGGCCGCCGGTATCGACCTGCCCAGGGATCAGCGAAAAGGCTGCGGGGTTCAGGCGCGGGCGCGGCACGCGCGCGAAGAAGGTCGATTCGCGGTCCTCGATCAGCACGCGGGCACCGGCGGTCAGCTCAAAGATGTCGCTCGCGATCCAGGTCGCATCGGCGAACACCGAATAGCTGGCATTGATCCCGCCATTTTCAAACACCGAACTGTACGGCACCTGCGTCAGCGCGCCGCCGGTGAGCAATGCGGTCACCTGCGCCGCCTGCACCACGCCTGCCGCGTCGATGCACGGGATGCCCGGCACAACGCGCGCAGCGCATTGCACGAAGGTTCCTTCTTCGCTGCTGAACGGCACATTCTGGATGCTGTCTTCGCGGAAATAATTCCAGCCGAAGGTCGCGCGCCAATTGGGGTCGGCATAGCTGAAGCGGCCTTCATGGCTGACCTGCTCACCCTGTGCCAATTCGGCAAACTCCAGATACCAGGCCGCCGAGCCATCGGCGTCGAAAATCTCCAGGCTGTCGAAGTTGCGATAGCCGTTAACGCTGGTGAAGGTCAGCCCGTCGGACACATCGGCGGAGATGGTGAAGCTGACGTCATAAACATCGCGGTCGAGTCCCAGCTGCGCCGCGCCCAGCACGCTTTCGGACAGCGGCGACCCGCCCAGATTGGCGCGCCCGAACGGATTGGCGGGGCCATCGCTGGTCGGCAGCGATCCTGAAATGAACGGCGTGCCGCCATTGCGCTGGCGGTCATAGGTGCCGATCAGGTCGAACGTCACATCGTCATATGGCCGCCAGCGCAGCGAGGCGCGGATGCCTAGCTGGTCCTGCGCATACAGATCTTCGTCCTGCGAGGCCGCCAGATTCTCGACATAACCATCGCGGGTGCGCCATTCAAAAGCGACGCGTGCTGCGAGCTTGTCACCGCCCAGATTGACGAACCCGCCGAGCAACGTCTGTTCGAAATTGCCATAGCCACCGGTCAGCTCTGCCGAAAAGCCCTCGCGCGGGCGCGCCGAGGTGATGCTGATCGCGCCCACCGCCGATGCGGTGCCGAACAGCGTCGCCTGCGGCCCCTTGATCACTTCGACACGTTCCAAATCGTAAATCGCCTGATAGGAGCCGCGCGAGCGCGAGATATCGACGCCGTTGTAATAGAGGGTGACGCGCGGCCCCTGCTGCGCCGATCCCGAATCCGACGTGATGCCGCGGATGACGATGCCTGGATTGTTCGCGCTCTGCTCCTGAATGTTAAGGCCGGGGATATAGGCCGACAGCTCGTCCAAATCGCTGACGCCCAGCTCGCGGATGCGCGAACCCGACACCGCCGAAATGGTGATCGGCACATCGACCGAACGCTGTTCGATCTTTTGCGCGGTGACGATGATCTCGCCCGAATTTTCTTCCGTCTCAGCATCCTGCGCCTGCGCAGCAAGCGCAAAGCTGCTGGCGGCGACGAGCAGGGAGAGACGGGTTGCAGCGTGCATGGACATGGGGGGAGCCTCCTGTTGGTTGCCCCGGCGGCTATGCTGCAAGTGCGAAGAAAGCGCGTCAGAGCGACGACAATGCCGTGACAAGCCAAATGTTTTGGTGCGGCAAAATCGCCCCGCTCGCCAGCGCAGTTTCTTTCCGCTAGGGCAGCACCATGCTTTCGGTCCTCGACCTGTTTCGCGTCGGCATTGGGCCGTCGAGCTCGCACACCGTCGGGCCGATGCGCATCGCCGCGCGCTTTCTGGCGCATCTCGGCAAACATGGTCTGACCGACCAGGTCGCGCGTATCCGCATTGAATTGCAA
>JACEST010000050.1 GCA_013911715.1 Sphingopyxis sp.
CGCTGCGCGTGTGCGGCGCGCGCGACTATTGCAAATTGTTCGGCTGGACCAACCCGGTACTCAAACCGGGCAGCGAGGCAATGACCGACGTTCAGCGCACCGCGATGAGCTTTTCCTATCTGCGCGATGAAGGGGTCGACTTTGAAAAGGCGCTATGGAATTGCAGCGAATATCCGCGCGACGACGCGCGGCAATGCATGAAGCGATAGGCAGATCAGCGATCAAGCGTAAGCAAATTGCTCCGGCGCCAGCGCCATCATCGCGTCTGACCCCGCCTCAATCTTGCGCCGCAACGCGCCCGCATCGGGCAGCATCCGCTCGGCAAAATAGCGCGCCGTGACCAGCTTGGCTTCATAGAATGCCTTGTCACCCGTCCCCGACGCCAGCGCCTTGTGCGCCGCGCCCGCCATCATCAGCCACATTGAACCCAATGCGACCAGCCCCATCAAATGCATATAATGATGCGCGCCTGCGCCGATATTATTGGGGTTGGCCATGCCATTTGACACAAACCACAAGGTTGCGGCCTTGAGTTCGCCATTGGCCTTTTCCAGCCGCGCGGCAAAATCGGCAAGTTCGCCCTCCTTCGCCGCCGCGCATTCGGCGTCGATCGTGGCGAACAGCGCCTGAACCGCTCGCCCGCCATTTTGCGCAAGCTTGCGCCCGACGAGGTCCATCGCCTGCACACCGTTCGCGCCCTCGTAAATCATGGCAATGCGGGCGTCGCGGACAAACTGGCTCATCCCCCATTCCTCGATATAGCCGTGGCCGCCGAACACTTGCTGGGCGTTGGTCGCAACTTCATAGCCCTTGTCGGTGCCAAACCCCTTGATCACCGGAGTCAACAGGCTGACGAGATCGTCGGCTGCCTGCCGCTCCTCCTCGGTCGGGGCCGAATGCGACAGGTCGATCTGAATGCCGCCCCAGACGCACAGCGCGCGCAGTCCTTCGGTGATCGCCTTGGCATCCATCAACATGCGGCGCACATCGGGGTGCACGAACAATGGATCGGCCTTCGCGGCGGGATCAGCGGGGCCGGTCAGCGCGCGTCCCTGCCGCCGGTCCTGCGCATAGGCGACGGCATTCTGATAAGCGGCATCGGCGACAGCCAACCCCTGAATTCCCACACCCAGCCGCGCCGCATTCATCATGATGAACATGGCGGCCAGCCCCTTATTTTCCTCTCCGATCATATATCCGGTCGCGCCGTCATAATTCATCACGCAGGTCGAATTGCCGTGAATCCCCATCTTATGCTCGATCGATCCGCACGACACGGCATTGCGTTCGCCCAGCGAACCGTCGCCGTTGACGAGGAATTTAGGCACGATGAACAGGCTGATGCCCTTGACGCTATCGGGCGCATCAGGCGTTTTCGCCAGCACCAGATGGATGATGTTCTCGGTCAGGTCATGCTCGCCCGACGAAATGAAAATCTTGGTCCCCGTAATGCCATAGCTGCCATCGAGTTTCGGAACCGCCTTTGTTCGGATCAGCCCCAAATCGGTGCCGCAATGCGGCTCGGTCAGGTTCATCGTCCCGCCCCACTGGCCCGACAGCATCTTGGGCAGATAGGTCGCTTGCTGTTCGGGTGATCCCTTGACCAAAATGGCCGCCGAAGCGCCCCGCGTCAGCCCCGGATACATGGCAAAGGCCTGGTTCGAACCATTCTCAAACTCTTCCATCACCATGCCCAGCACATGCGGCAGGCCCTGCCCGCCAAACTGTTCGGGCGCAGTCAACAACGGCCAGCCCGCCTCGACAAATTGGGCATAGGCTTGCTTGAAGCCGGTCGGCGTCGTCACGCTGCCGTCGGGATGGCGGGTGCAACCCTCTTCATCGCCGACGCGGTTGAGCGGTGCGAGCACCTCCGAACAGAAACGCCCCGCCTCGGTCAGCACCGCCTCGACCACGTCGGGGGTCGCGCCTTCGAAACCGGGCAAATTGGCGTAGCGGTCGATACCGATCACCTCGTTCAAAATGAACAATGTGTCTTTCACCGGGGCGCGATAAATGGGCATGGGATGAGTCCTTTGTCTTGTAATCGGGTCGGGCGGTTATTCGCCGCTTCTTATCAGGCCAGTTACGTTCCGGCTTTCGCTTTTTCGACAGCGTCGATAAATCGCGTCAATTCGGCGATGGCACTGTCAATATCATCGCGTTGGCGCGTCAGCAGCGAAATACGGTCGCGACATTTCTCAATGGTCACCTGTCGCTGCTTCTTGCGGTCGTCCCCAATGTCATACAGGTCGATCATCTCGCGGATGTCGGCCAGGCTGAACCCGACGCGCTTGGCGCGCAAAATCCACGCCAGCCGCGCGCGATCACGCTTAGAATAGATGCGCGCTAGCCCGCGCCGTGACGGGCAGATCAGTCCTTCATCCTCGTAAAAGCGCAGCGCCCGAGCGGTCACGCCAAATTCGGCCGACAAATCGGTGATGCTGAACTGGTCGCGGCCCAGATGGTCGGGCGTGTCGATGTGCGAATGGCCAAATTCTGTCGTCATTCGGTCACGCTATTTGACGTTGACGTGAACGTCAAGCCGCCTAACCGTCCTCAAGCGTCCCGACATGCACCAATGTCGTAGCGTCGGTCACGCAGCGATAAAAGCAACTGGGCGCGCCGGTGTGGCAAGCCGGACCCGCAGGCCGCGCAATGACCCACAGGGCATCCTGATCGCAATCGACGCGCATTTCGACCAGCGTCAGAAAATTGCCCGACGTTGCGCCTTTCAACCACAGCTGCCCGCGCGAACGCGACCAGAAATGCACCTGCCCGGTTCCCAGTGTCCGGTTGATAGCCTCGCGGTTCATATGCGCGACCATCAGCACCCCGCCATGGTCGGCATCGGTGACGACGGCCGTGACCAGACCGGCGGTGTCAAAGCGCGGGGTAAAGTCTGAACCGGATTCTACATCATGGCTGGTCATATTGCGCAATTAGCGATTGATTTGCGCCCGCGCCACATCCTTCCGTCATCGGAACGCCATAAAGGGGGCGACAAAGTCAGCCATGCTTTCTATATGCCCGCCAGCCACGCCGCCCGCGCAGGATTGACGATGCTCACCACCCACCCATTTGACGACGACAAATTGCGTGAGGAATGCGGCGTGTTCGGCATTCACGGCGCCGACAGCGCCGCCGCCATCGTCGCGCTCGGGCTCCACGCGCTCCAGCATCGGGGGCAGGAAGCGGCGGGGATCACCAGCTTCTCGGGCCGCGATTTCCACACCCACCGCGCGATGGGCCATGTCGCGGGCAATTTCGACCGCGACGACATCATCCGCCAGCTCGAAGGTATGGCCGCGATCGGCCATGTCCGCTATTCAACCACCGGCGAAACCGCGCTGCGCAATGTCCAGCCGCTCTACGCCGAATTGTCGACCGGCGGCTTTGCGATTGCGCACAATGGCAATATTTCCAATGCGATGACGCTCCGCAAAGGCTTGGTCCGGCGCGGCGCGATTTTCCAATCGACCAGCGATACAGAGGTGATCATCCACCTCGTCGCCAACAGCAGCTATCGTACGCTGCTCGACCGCTTCATCGATGCATTAAAGCAGCTTGAGGGTGCCTATTCGCTGATCTGCATGACCGCCGAAGGCCTGATCGGCTGCCGCGACCCGCTCGGCGTACGTCCGCTGGTAATCGGCCGCTTGAACGAAGCAATTATCTTCGCCTCCGAAACTGTCGCGCTTGACGTCGTCGGCGCAGAATTTATCCGCTCGGTCGAACCCGGCGAAATGGTGATTGTGCGCGACGGCGAAATGTCGTCGATTCGCCCCTTCACCACCCAAAATCCGCGCCCGTGCATCTTTGAATATGTCTATTTCTCGCGCCCCGATTCAATTGTCGAGGGCACCAGCGTCTATTCGGTGCGCAAGGCGATCGGCGCGCAGCTCGCCAAGGAAAATCCGGTCGACGCCGACATTGTCATCCCGGTGCCCGACAGCGGCACACCAGCCGCCATCGGCTATGCGCAGGCATCGGGCATCCCGTTCGAGCTTGGCATCATCCGCTCGCACTATGTCGGCCGGACGTTCATTCAGCCGAGCGACAAGGTCCGCCATCTGGGAGTCAAATTGAAGCATAATGCCAACCGCATGCTGATCGAGGGCAAGCGCGTCGTCCTGATCGACGACAGCATCGTGCGCGGCACCACCAGCCTGAAAATTGTCCAGATGATGCGCGAGGCCGGCGCGACCGAAGTGCATATGCGCATCGCC
Organism: Sphingopyxis sp.; assembly: GCA_013911715.1. Lineage (GTDB taxonomy): Bacteria > Pseudomonadota > Alphaproteobacteria > Sphingomonadales > Sphingomonadaceae > Sphingopyxis. The sequence continues at coordinate 4,227 of JACEST010000050.1, forward strand.
AGCCCGCCAACCGCGCACAGTTGCTTCTATGGCGTCGACACCCCCGAACGCACCAAATTGCTCGCCGCGCAGATGACGGTGGGCCAGATGGGCAATTTCATCAATGCCGACAGCCTCGCCTTCCTCTCAATCGACGGCATGTACCGCGCGCTGGGCGCCGACGGTCGCCACAACGAGCGTCCGCAATATTGCGATGCCTGTTTCACCGGCGATTATCCGACGACATTGACCGATCATGACGATGTCGCGCCCGAAGACCAGTTCGCCTTGCTCGCCGAACGGGTGGTGTGACGATGGGTGATGGTGAAGCAAAGCCGCTGGGTGGCCAGATTGCGCTTGTCACGGGCGCAAGCCGCGGCATTGGTGCGGCGACGGCGGCGGCGCTCGCCGCTGCCGGGGCGCATGTCATCATCACCGCGCGCACGGCGGCGGGACTCGAAGAGCTGGAAGACAATATCTTCGAAGCGGGCGGTTCGGCGACCATCGCGCCGCTCGATCTTGTCGATGGCGATGCGATTGCCCGCCTTGCCGCCGCCGTCGCCGAACGCTGGCAGCGGCTCGACATCATGGTAATGAACGCCGCGACGCTGGGCACGTTAACCCCGGTGGCCGCGATTGATGGCAAGGAATTCAACCGCGTCCTGACGCTCAACCTGATCGCACAGCAAGCGTTGATCGCCAATTTCGATCCGTTGCTGCGCCGCTCAGCAGCGGGCAAGCTCATCGCGCTCACCTCGTCGGTCGGCCGAGCCCCGCGCGCTTATTGGGGCGCTTATGGCGCCTCCAAAGCCGCGCTCGAGGCGCTGGTGACCAGCTATGGCGCAGAAATGGCCAATATCTCGACCGTCCGCACCGCCATCGTCGATCCTGGCGCAACCCGCACGCAAATGCGCGCGCGCGCTTTTCCGGGCGAAGATGCGGCAAGCGTCAAGGACCCCGCGATTGTCGGCGACGCCATCACCGCCATGTGCATCGAGGGGTTTGACAGCACCGCCTATCGCGCCATCAGCAAAAGCGGGGCTTGAGGAGCGAACGGCCATGCGGATGATTATCGCCACCGTGGTCGGCATATTGCTCGCCTTTGTGATCGTCTATCTGGTCCAACAGGCCGGTGGGGCCTTGTCACCTTCTGTATACAATCCCGCCACCGAAGAAGTGGAGGTCCCTATATTCAATACTTTGGTGCTGTTTTTGGGCTGGTTTTCCGGCACTTTTGCTGGCGCTTGGTTGGCCATGCGCACAACCACCAGCGATGGTCCCGGTTGGATTGTCGCGGGCGCTGTCGCTGGTGCGGCAATCGTCCAGTCGATCAGGACGGGCGATGCTGTGTGGGTCACAGCTGCTGGTTTCATCATCCCGCTAACAGCGACGTGGTTCGCGGCACGCGCAGTTCGCATGGCCGCCTAGCCGAAAAAGACGACCGCGCTAGCGACCCACTTCGCCGCAACGATAAACCTATATGGGTATCGCTATGCCTTTTCGAGCGTCACCTGCGCCACGCTGATCCCGCCGCCGCGAAATCCGCCTTCGCAATATTGCAGATAGTAACGCCACAGCCGAACGAACTTGTCTTCAAAGTCCGGCGGCAGGCGCCTCTCGGCCACCGCCAAATCGAACCGTGCCCGCCACTGCTTCAGCGTCTCGGCATAGTCGCCGCCAAAATGCACCGGATTCTGCCATTTGAGCCCGCGCGCCTCGGCAAGTCTGCGAAACTCGGCCTCACCTATCAGGCAACCTCCCGGAAACACGAAGGTCTGGATAAAATCACGGCTACGTGCATAGGCTGGGAATAGATCGTCGCGGATCGCAATAAACTGGACCGCCGCGCGCCCGCCGGGACGCAGCCGAGCAGCAATAACATCAAGAAACGCGGGCCAATAATCGCGCCCTACCGCTTCAACCATCTCGACGCTGGCGACCGCATCAAATTGACCCGTCACATCGCGATAATCCGACAGCGTGATCCGTGATTTCGCACCGGGATCGAGCGCCGTTAGCCGCGCCTGTGCCACCCGCGCCTGTTCGGGGCTCAGCGTGATGCCGTGCACGATGGCGTCATGACGTTCGACGGCGCGAACGCTCAGGCTGCCCCAGCCGCAGCCAATTTCCAGCAACCGGCTGCCCGAATGCAGCCTTAGCCGGTCGAGCAGCGTATCGATCTTATTGGCCTGCGCATCCGCGAGCGGCTGGTCTGCTGAGGCAAACATGGCACTCGAATAGGTCAGGCTTGGGTCAAGCCAGGCTGCATAGAAATCATTACCCAGATCATAATGGGCCAATATATTGCGCCGCGAGCCGGTCCGGTGGTTCCTGCGCAACCAGTGCATAGTGCTGCCCACCCAGCGCCACGGCCCCTTGGCGCGCGCCGCCTGACCCAGGCTGTCGGCGTTGCGCATGAACAGGTCGAACAGTGGCACTGGATCGGCGCTGGCCCATTCACCGCGTTCCCACGCAACATACCAGCCCGCCGAGCCCGACATGACAAGCCGCACCAAAGCAGCCCAGCTGTAGAGCGCGACCACCGCGAGCGGGCCATCGCCGCGTCCGCCAAGGATGCGCACACTGCCGTCTGGCAAATGCGCCTCGAGCGCGCCATGAGCCAGTCCGCTGTCGATCCGGTCAAGCTGGCGGTGAAACCACGCCGCCGGCGCACGGGCGAGCAGCCGCGCCAGCCAGCCGCCCGTGGCAAATCCGGCTTCGGCCTTGACCAGATGCTGTCCACGTTTGCTCCGGGGCTGGGTCGTCATCGCCTCTCCTTGACCGAACGGCCCGCGCAGCGCAATCAGCTTTGCGCCTTCATGACGTCGTGCGCCGCCAGCGCACGTTCGCGCGCTTCGCGGTGACCGATGATTTTGGCCGGATAGCCCTTGAGCCGCACGCCGTGTTCATAGGGGTCGTGGACATAAGGGTCCGACACATCGGCCAATTCTGGGACCCAGCGGCGAATATAGTCGCCTGCATCGAACTTCTCCGACTGGCTCAGCGGGGCCATGATGCGCACGAACATATTGCTGTCGACGCCGCTGCCCGCCGTCCATTGCCAGTTGGTCGCGTTCGAGGCGTAATCGGCATCGACCAGCGTGTCCCAAAACCATTGCTCCCCCACACGCCAGTCGATCAGCAGATGCTTGATCAGGAATGACGCCGCGACCATCCGCACGCGGTTGTGCATCCACCCGGTCGCCCAAAGCTCGCGCATCCCGGCATCGACGATGGGGTATCCGGTGCGGCCCCGCTGCCATGCCTTGAGCTCGGCGGCGACAGCGGGATCGGTCGCGGAATCGCGCCACGCGAAGCGGTCGAAATCCTCGCGGTAGTTCTGCGTGGCGTAGGCGGGAAATTGCAGGATCGCGTTCTGGGAGTAATCGCGCCAGATCAGCTCGCCTTCGTATGTGCGCCAGCCCTTGGAGGAGCGGTCCTCGAAACGGTGCCAAATCTGGATCGGCGAAATCTCACCAAAGTGCAGGTGCGGCGAAAGGCGCGAAACCTTGCCAACGCTGGGGAAATTGCGCTTGTGATCATATTCATCGACGTCCGCTTCCCATGCGGCGAGGCGCTTGTGCGCGGCTTCCTCGCCGACCTGCCAAAAGTCCGCGATGCCGCCTGACCAGTCGGGCTTGGTCGGGAGCAGGTTCCATCCCGCAAGATTATCTGATGCGGGCCAGCTGTTCGGCGCGTCCAGCTTTTCGGGCGAAGGCAATTCGTCACGCGGCGGGAACTCCGCCCTCACCGCGCGGCTGAAGGGGGTGTAAATCTTGTACTGCCCCCCCGTCCCGGTGGTGATGCTGCCCGGCGGCATCAGGTAGTTGCCGTGGTGAAGTTGCAGGGCGAGGCTCTTGGCCAGCTTGCGTTCGGCATTCAGCCACCATGGTTCGTAATGGCGATTGGCGTGAATGGTGGCCGCGCCCACTTCCCCGGCCAGCTTGGTGAGTTCCTCCACCGAATCACCGCGCCGCAGAATCAGCTTGCTGCCCTCGGCTTCGAGGCTCTTCGACAAACTCGCCAGCGAATGATGCAGCCACCAGCGCGATGCGCCGCCATAGGCGTGGTGCTTGGGTGCATCATCGTCGAGAATATAGACGCACACCACCGGCCCGGCCTTGGCCGCGTGATAGAGCGCAGGATTGTCAGCCAGCCGCAGATCGCGCCGCAGCCATACGAGTTGGATGCTGGACAAAACAAACTCCGTTCGCCCTGAGCTTGTCGAAGAGCTGTCCTTCTTCTTCCAGTCAGCGAGAAAGTAAAGTGAGGGCGTTCAACAAGCTCAACCCGAACGGATGCGGGCAAGTAAATCGCTTAAGTCTAAGGAAGTTCCTCGCATCGCACATCCGGCAGCGCCACCGAGAAACGGTCCCGCGCGCGCGGGTCGTAGTAGCGGGCGTCGTAGAGGATCACCGAGCCGTCTGGTGCGCGCGTCGCAAAGGGCGCGCGCGACCAGAAAAGGAAGGCTTTGATTTGGGAACTGCCAGCATTTAACTTAAGATCAGATGGCCACTTACAGCGATCCTGCATGCTGACCAACTCAACCCAATTTCCAGCAGAAGGTTGCCAATAATACCAATTGTTTGTTGATCCAGACAGCCATTCGCGCCCAAACGGCAAAATCGGTAGAGGCGATGCAATTATCGTTGTTGAGTAAGGTGCTGGCTCGGCGTCTGTATGCGAGACAACCCCATTCACCCCAATATACGCCAGCCCAACCGCAATCCCCACGCGCGCGGGCCGCATCCACTCGGCCTCCGCCTTCTCCCGCCGCCGCGACCACCACACGCTCGCGATCAGCAGCGCCCACAGCCATATGTCGATGATGAACAGCGTGTCGCCATAAAACCACTGCGAGGAGAACGGCTCCAGCAACCGGATGCCATAGACATTAAGCCAGTCGAAGAACGGGTGGCTGAGGCACCCTATGAAGGCCATCGCATAGAGCCAGCCAAACCGCACCGGCAGCCGCGCCTCGGGCCGGGTGCCCCGCTTCGTCTGCCAGCGGTCCCAGCCCCACAGCAGCGCCGCCAAAATCAAGGGCAAAAGCACCAGCGCAGGCGGGCCGTGGGTGATGCCTCTGCGGAAGGCGAGATGCTCGGTGCCTTCCAGCCAGAAAAAGCACGCCGCGTCCACATCGGGCAGGTTCGCGCCGATGACCAGCGCGGGCATAGCGAGCCCGGTGGTGCGCTTGAGGCCCGCCTGCCCCAGCAGCGCGCCGACCAGGCTGTGCGTCAGATTGTCCAATGCCCGGGCCTAGAGCTCGGGGCCCACCTCATCACCGACAGTCCAGGTCTGACCCTTGCCGAGCAGCTTGTTGAGGTTCGCCGCCTTGCCCGCCGATGTTGCGGCATTTTGCGCCCATACCTCGGCCTCAAAGGTCGGGCGCGGGTCGTCGTAGAGGACGCCGAGCGCCATCGGGAATTCGCCAAAGCGCATTTCGACGAGCATATGCGCGACGCTCCGATTGGTGACATCATGGACGATCACGCCTGCTGCCTGCCAATTGCCATCAACCACATCGACGACCTTGAGTTCGAGCGTGGCATGGTCAAGCGTGATGCCCTTGGTGCCTTTGGCGAACAACATGGGTTCGCCGTTGGCAAGCCACAGCTGGCGATCTTCAGCGCCTTTGGGAGCCGCAAAATCCTCGAACACATCTTTGTTATAGACAATACAGTTCTGGAATATCTCGATAAACGCCGCGCCCTTGTGCGCGTGCGCGGCTTTGAGCACCTCGGGCAAATTCTTCGATACATCGAAGCCGCGCGCCACGAACCGCGCGCCTGAACCCAGCGCGAACGCGCACGGCATAGCGGGGCGATCAACCGAGCCATAGGGGGTCGACGGGCCATTGGTGCCCACTCGGCTGGTTGGCGAATATTGTCCCTTGGTCAGCCCGTAAATCTCGTTGTTGAACAACATGATCTGGCAATTCAGATTGCGGCGCAGCAGGTGCATCGTGTGATTACCGCCAATCGACAGCGCGTCGCCGTCGCCGGTGATGATCCACACATCCAGCTCGGGATTGGCCAGCTTCAACCCCGTCGCCACCGCCGGTGCACGGCCATGGATCGTGTGAAAACCATAGGTCTCCATATAATAGGGAAAGCGCGACGAGCAGCCGATACCGCTGACGAACACCGTTTTCTCGGGCACCGCGCCGATTTCGGGCATGGTGCGCTGCATCGCCTTCAGGATCGCATAATCGCCGCAACCGGGGCACCAGCGCACTTCCTGGTCGGTTTCCCAATCCTTCATGGTCGTGGCGCGCGCAATAGGGGTCATGTCGTTCATGCTAACGCACCTTCGATGGCTGCTTCGATTTCGGCGATGGTGAAGGGCTGGCCCGACACTTTGTTGAGCGGTTGGCAATCAACCAGAAACTGATCACGCAGCAGGGTTTTCAACTGCCCCGTGTTCATCTCGGGCACAATCACCTGATCAAAGCTCTTGAGCAATTCGCCCAGATTCTTGGGCGTGGGCCAGATGTGGCGGATATGGATGTGGCTGACATCCTGTCCCTTGGCGCGCGCATGGCCGACCGCCTGATGGATCGGGCCAAAGGTCGAACCCCAACCGACAATGGCGAGCCTGCCCCCCGCCGCGCCAAGTTCGCAGCTTTGATCGGGGATGCTGCCGGCCACGCCATTGACCTTCGCCTGGCGCAGGTCGGTCATCGCCTGATGGTTGGCGGGCGTATAATTGATATGTCCGGTATCGACCTCTTTCTCGATCCCGCCGATGCGGTGGAGCAGGCCCGGTGTGCCCGGCTTGACCCAAGGACGCGCCAGTTTGGCATCGCGGCCATAGGGTTTAAAACCGCCATCGGGCACATGGTCGAGGAATTTCACCGGGAACGGCGCAATCGCATCGACGTCAGGCACCGCCCAGGGTTCGGCGGCGTTGGCGATATAGCCGTCGGTCAGAAGCATGACGGGGGTCATATATTGCACCGCGATCCGCACCGCCTCGATCGCGCATTCAAACGCGTCACCGGGCGAGCGCGCGGCGATGACCGGCATTGGCGCATCACCGTTACGGCCATAAACCGCCTGATAAAGATCCGATTGCTCGGTCTTGGTGGGCAGGCCGGTCGACGGCCCGCCGCGCTGCGAATTGATGATGACCAGCGGCAATTCGGTCATGATGGCGAGGCCCATCGCCTCCCCCTTGAGCGCGATGCCCGGTCCCGACGATGAAGTAACACCGAGCGCGCCGCCATAGCTGGCGCCGATGGCCGAACAGATGGCGGCGATTTCGTCTTCGGCCTGAAAGGTCGTGACGCCAAATTCCTTGAGCCGCGACAAATGGTGCAAAATCGCCGACGCCGGGGTAATCGGATAGCCGCCAAAGAAGATTGGCAAGCCCGCCAACTGTGCGCCCGCAACCAGCCCGAGCGCGATCCCTTCGGCGCCCGTCAGCGCGCGATAGAGCCCGGGGCTGACCTCTGCCGGGGCGATATGATATTGTTTGAGCGGCCCCGCGAGCTCGGCGGTTTCGCCATAGGCATGCCCCGCATTCATCGCCGCGATATTGGCGTCGGCAAGTAGCGGTGCCTTCGCGAATTTGGCTTTCAGCCAGTCGATCAGCGGCTGGCGATCGCGGTCGAACATCCACAGCGCAAGGCCGAGCGTCCACATATTCTTGCAGCGTAGCGCTTCCTTATTGCCCAGCCCGAACGGCTTGACAGCATCAAGCGTTGCCTGGCTGATATTGAGCTTGAGCAATTGCCACGGCGCAAGGCTGCCATCCTCGAGCGGATTGCTGCCATATTTGGCCTTGTCGAGGTTGCGCACGGAGAATTCGCCTTCGTCGGCGATGATAAGGCCGCCGGGCTTGAGCGCGCCAACATTTGTCTTGAGCGCCGCCGGGTTCATCGCCACCAGCACGTCGGGCGCGTCGCCCGCGGTGTCGATGCTGGTCGAGCCAAAATTGATCTGAAACGCCGACACGCCGAACAAGGTGCCCTGCGGCGCACGGATTTCGGCAGGGAAATCGGGGAAAGTCGCAAAATCATTGCCTGCGAGCGCCGACGACAAGGTAAATTGCCCACCGGTCAACTGCATTCCGTCGCCGCTGTCCCCGGCAAAACGCACCACCACCGTATCGGACGCCTGCGCGGGGGCTGCGCCGACCGGCTCTTGTGCCAAACTCGCCATTCTTCGTCCTTATTCCTGCGTACCCGGTCAGTGCTGCCGCCGTTTCTGATTGCAACTGATTAGGCCGAGCCGCCCCGCGCCGCAATTCAGAAAAAATATCGCCGTGCCAAGCATAATGTGACAAGGGGCGCGGCATGGACGAAGACTTTTCCACCCTGCCCTATCGCCCCTGCGCCGGCGTGATGCTAGTCAATAGCGCCAATCTGGTGTTCGTCGGCCAGCGACTCGATAGCAGCAGCGAGGCGTGGCAGATGCCGCAGGGCGGGATCGACAATGGCGAAACCCCGCGTGACGCTGCGCTGCGCGAACTGGGCGAGGAAGCAGGCATCGGCCCGTCGCTGGCCGACATCATCGCCACCAGCGCGACCGAACATTTCTACGATCTGCCGCCGCAGCTGATGGGCAAGATGTGGGGCGGGCGTTATCGCGGCCAGCGCCAGCACTGGTTCCTCGCGCGCTTTCTGGGCAGCGATGCCGACATCAATATCGCCACCGAACATCCCGAGTTTCGCGCCTGGCGCTGGACCGAACTGGAATCGCTCCCCGACCTGATCGTGCCGTTCAAACGCGACCTATATCGTGCGCTGGTCACCGAATTTGGCCCATTGCTGGCGCGTCCGTGACCCAAGCCATCTCCTATCTTTACGCGGTCGGCCTTGGCAGCAACCGCGCCGGGCGCGGCGGGCGCACCCCGGCGGCGATGGTCGCGGCGGCGCTGGCCGCGCTCGACGATGCGCCGCTGACTTTGCTCGACGCCAGCCCGATCAGCAGCAGCGCGCCCATGGGCCCCAGCCGCCGCCGCTATGCCAATTGCGTCGCGCTGGTGGCGAGCCCGCTGCTTCCCGACGAACTGCTCGAAGAACTCCACGCG
>JACEST010000051.1 GCA_013911715.1 Sphingopyxis sp.
AGACAGGTGCTGTATCGCGATTTCCTGAAATTTGACGCCGCCGACCCAAAATGGCCTGATCGGGACCGTTTCGTGCTGTCGGCGGGCCATGGCTCGATGCTGGCTTATGCGACATTGCACCTTGCGGGCTATGCGCGCCCGACCATCGACGACATCCGCAATTTTCGCCAGATTAACAGCCCTTGTGCCGGGCATCCCGAAAACTTCGAACTCGACGGCGTCGAAACGACGACCGGCCCACTGGGGCAGGGGATTGCCACCGCCGTGGGCATGGCGATTGCCGAGCGCCACCTCAATGCGCATTTCGGCGACGAATTGGTCGACCATCGTACCTGGGTGATTGCCGGTGACGGCTGCCTTATGGAAGGCATCAATCACGAAGCCATTGGCTTGGCCGGACATTTGGGTCTGGGCCGGCTGAATGTCCTGTGGGACGACAACCGCATCACCATCGACGGCAGCACCGATTTGTCGACGAGCGAGGACGTCAAGGCGCGCTATGCCGCAACCGGCTGGCATGTCGAAAGCTGCGACGGGCATGACTTCGCCGACATTCGCCGCGCGCTGGCCGCTGCGGTTGCTGATCCGCGGCCGTCGCTGATCGCGTGTCGCACGCTGATCGGCTATGGTGCGCCGAACAAGCAGGGCACATCGGCGACGCACGGGTCGCCGCTGGGGGGCGACGAAGTCGCGGCAGCACGCGCTGAACTTGGCTGGGATGCTGCACCGTTCGAAATGCCCGCCGACATCGTTGCGGCATGGCGCAATATCGGCGCACGCGGTGCAATGGCTCATGGTGCATGGCGCGAACGGCTGGCGTCTAGCAGTCAGGGCAGCGCATTGACGGCGCGCCTGTCGGGCGAGGCTGCTCCCGGCCCGGCCTTTGCCGCCTATCTCCAGTCGCTTGCCGACAAGCCGCCCGTTGTTGCCACGCGCAAGGCGTCTGAAAATGCCCTTACGGCGCTAACCTTGGACATTCCCATGATGGTGGGCGGCAGCGCCGACCTGACCGGATCGAACAATACCAAGACTTCCTCGACCGCACCGCTTACGCGCGACAATTATGCCGGACGCTATGTCTATTACGGCATTCGCGAATTCGGCATGGCGGCGGCGATGAACGGGATGGCGCTGCACGGCGGGATTATCCCTTATGGCGGCACTTTTCTGGTCTTCGCCGACTATTGCCGCGCAGCGATCCGCCTGTCGGCGCTCCAGCAGCAGCGCGTGGTCTACGTCATGACGCATGACAGCATCGGGCTGGGTGAAGATGGGCCGACGCATCAGCCGGTGGAGCATCTGCAATCGCTCCGCGCCATGCCCAATTTGCTCGTCCTGCGCCCGGCGGATGCGCTGGAAACCGCCGAATGCTGGGCGATTGCGCTGGCGCAGACCGATCGGCCCAGCCTGCTGGCGCTCACGCGGCAGAATCTGCCGCCGCTGCGCACCGACATTGCCGAAAATCGCTCGGCCAAGGGCGGTTACCGACTGAAAGCGGCTGAAAATCCTCGCCGCGTGGTGTTGATCGCCACCGGTTCCGAAGTGTCGCTTGCGCTTGCTGTGGCCAAATCGCTCGAGGCGCAGGGCGTCGGCGCTGATGTGGTGTCGATGGTATCGACCAATTTGTTCGACGAACAGCCCGCCGAATATCAGGCTGACCTGCTTGGCGACGGCGGTGCGCCGACGCTGCGCGTATCGATCGAGGCCGGGACGACCTTTGGCTGGGAACGCTACACCGGGCGCGGCGGCCTGCGCTTTGGCATCGACAGCTTTGGTGCCTCGGCACCGATTGATGCGCTTTACGACCATTTCGGCCTGACCGAAGCCAAAATCACCCCCCGGATCCTCGCCGCTCTCGGCTGAGCGTCCTAACAAGCAGGAGTTTGACGACCATGGCTATCAAAGTCGCCATCAACGGTTTTGGCCGCATCGGCCGCAATGTCGCCCGCGCGATCCTCGAGCGCAGCGATCATGATCTGGAACTGGTGTCGATCAACGACCTCGCCTCGGCCAAGGCCAATGCGATGCTGTTCAAACGCGATTCGGTGCATGGCGCGTTCGCTGGCACGGTCGAGGTCGATGGCGACGACCTGGTCATCAACGGCAAGCGCATCAAAGTGACCGCTGAGCGCGACCCCGCCAACTTGCCCCACGCCGCCAATGGCGTCGATATCGCGCTGGAATGCACGGGTTTTTTCACCGACCGCGCGTCATGCGAAAAGCATCTGACCGCCGGCGCAAAGCGTGTGCTGATTTCCGCCCCCGGCAAAAATTCCGATTTGACCGTCGTGTTCGGCGTCAACCATGATAAGCTGACCGCCGATCATCTAATCGTGTCGAACGCATCGTGCACAACCAACTGCCTCGCGCCGCTCGCCAAGGTGCTCAACGACACGGTCGGCATCGAACGCGGGCTGATGACCACGGTCCATGCCTACACCAACGACCAGAAAATCCTCGACCAGATCCACGACGATCCGCGTCGCGCGCGTTCTGCTGCCATGTCGATGATCCCGACAACCACCGGCGCGGCGCGCGCGGTGGGCGAGGTGCTGCCCGAGCTTAAGGGCAAACTCGACGGGTCGGCGATCCGCGTGCCGACGCCCAATGTTTCGATTGTCGACCTGACCTTCCAGCCAAAGCGCGATACGACGAAGGAAGAGGTCAATGCACTGCTCAGGGCTGCGGCCGATGGCGCGCTCAAGGGCGTGATGGCGGTGTCCGACGAACCATTGGTGTCGATCGACTATAATCATTGCCCGGCGTCGTCGACGATCGACAGCCTCGAGACCAGCGTGATCGACGGCAAGCTGGTGCGCGTGCTCAGCTGGTATGACAATGAATGGGGCTTTTCGAACCGCATGGTCGATACTGCCGGTGCGATGGGCAAATTGCTCTGACGCGAACTTCAGGATTAATGGGAATGACGCGTTTTAAAACATTGGACGATATGGGCGATGTACAGGGTCGACGCGTCCTGTTGCGTGTCGATCTCAATGTCCCGATGGACGACGGCGCGGTTACCGATGTGACGCGGATGACGGCTGCCATGCCGACAATCAACGAATTGGCCGAACATGGTGCAATCGTGCTGTTGCTCGCCCATTTCGGGCGGCCCAAGGGGGCCAAGAATCCGAACCAGTCATTGTCGCTGGTGATCGACGCGCTCGCCGATGTGCTCGGGCGCAGCGTGATGTTTGTGTCGGACTGCATCGGCGAAGGGGCTAAGGCCGGCCTTACCGTGCTTGGGCCGGGCGATGTCGCGGTGCTCGAAAACACCCGTTTCCACCCTGGTGAGGAGGGGAATGACCCCGGCTTTGCAGCGGCGCTGGCCGAAATCGGCGATTTCTATGTCAACGACGCCTTTTCGGCGGCGCACCGCGCGCATGGCTCGACCGAGGGGATCACGCGCCATTTGCCGAGCTTTGCAGGCCGCGCGATGGAGGCCGAATTGAAGGCACTCGATGCCGCGCTCGGCAATCCCGCGCATCCGGTGGCGGCGGTGGTCGGCGGCGCGAAAGTGTCGAGCAAGATCGACGTGCTCACCAATTTGGTAGGTAGGGTCGACCATCTGATCATCGGCGGCGGGATGGCCAACACCTTCCTCGCCGCGCGTGGGATCGATGTTGGTAAGTCCTTGTGCGAACATGATTTAATTCCAACGGCGGAAGGCATTTTCGCTGCGGCCGAAAAGGCCAATTGCACCATCCATCTGCCCTATGACGTGATGGTCGCGCACGAATTCGCCGCCAACCCGGCCAGCTTGCGCACCTGCAATGTGCATGAAGTTAGTGAAGATGAAATGATCCTCGACATCGGCCCGGCGGCGGTCGAGGCGCTCGCCGATGTGCTCAAAATCTGCCGCACTTTGGTGTGGAACGGCCCGCTCGGTGCGTTCGAAATGCCGCCTTTCGACACGGCGACAGTTGCCCTGGCACGCACCGCGGCCGCGTTGACCCGCGATGGTTCGCTGGTGTCAGTCGCGGGCGGCGGCGACACCGTCGCAGCGCTCAACCATGCCGGTGCGGGCAGTGATTTCACTTTTGTATCGACGGCTGGCGGGGCGTTCCTTGAATGGATGGAGGGCAAGCCGCTGCCAGGGGTTATCGCGCTGGAAACAGCAGCCTGAATTTTCCTGCTTGACGCTGGTTGCGCGCTGTTATGGTCATGGCTATGCCGCGCGCAACATACGTATGCACCGCACAGGGGACTTCATGAATATCGCCGACATGACCGCCAAAATTGCCGCCGGACAGGGTTTTATCGCGGCGCTCGATCAATCGGGCGGATCGACGCCAAAGGCGCTCAAAGGCTATGGGATCGAAGAGGGCGCGTGGGCTGACGAGACAGGGATGTACGACCTGATCCATCAGATGCGCTGCCGAATCATCCGCTCGACTGCATTCAACGGCGACAAGGTTATTGGTGCCATATTGTTCGAACGCACCATGGACGGGATGGTCGACGGCCAGCCGGTTCCGGCGGCGCTGATCGCCAAAGGCGTGGTGCCTTTCATCAAGATCGACAAGGGGTTGGCGGACGAGGTTGACGGCGTTCAGTTGATGAAACCGATGCCCGAATTGGATGCGCTGCTGACCAAAGCAAAGACGCTGGGCGTGTTCGGGACTAAGGAACGGTCGGTCATCAATTCGGCCAGTAATCAGGGCATCGCTGCGATCACAGCTCAGCAATTCGGCGTGGCGCAGCAAGTTCTGGCACACGGGATGATGCCGATTATCGAGCCGGAGGTGAATATCAAGAGCGCTACTCGCGCGTTGTGCGATACGATGCTGCGCGAGGAAATATTGAAGTATTTGGACGCGCTGCCGGATGGGCAGCAGGTGATGCTGAAATTGTCGTTGCCGGTCGTGCCCGGCCATTTCGACGCGCTGGTGGCGCATCGCGCTGTGCTGCGTGTGGTGGCGCTGTCGGGCGGCTATAACCGGCCTGAGGCCTGTACCGAGCTTGCCCGCAACCAAGGCGTGATCGCCAGTTTCAGCCGCGCGCTGCTCGAAGATTTGCGCGCCGGCATGAGCGACGCCGAATTCGACGCGGCGTTGGCGGCGGCAATTGAGGACATTCACGCGGCGTCGGTGGCTTGACCACGGCCTTCCGTTTCATACTGCAATCGCCTAGATGGCGGACATGAACGCACCTGCTTGCCAACTGTATCTCGTCTCGCCGCTCGAAACGGGCGGTGATTTCCCGGACCGGCTGCGCGCAGCACTTGGTGCTGGCCCAGTCGCGGCCTTCCAGTTTCGCGTCAAGGGGCTTGGTCAGCACGAGGCCGCACGGCTTGCCGAGCCGCTCCAGGCCATTTGCGCCGATCATGACGTCGCCTTCATCGTCAACGACAGCATCGCGCTCGCCAATCGGCTCGGTGCCGACGGCGTCCACCTGGGGCAGGGTGACGGCGATGTGGCCGACGCGCGGCGGAAGCTGGGGCCCGGCGCGCAGATTGGGGTGACGTGCCACAACAGCCGCCATTTCGCGATGGAAGCAGGCGAGGCTGGGGCGAACTATGTTGCCTTTGGTGCCTTTTTCCCGACCACGACCAAGCCGGTCGAGCATCATGCCGATCCGGAAATACTGACCTGGTGGCAGGGCCTGTTCGAGCTGCCATGCGTTGCAATTGGCGGCATCAACGCCGGCAATGCGCGGTCACTGGTCGACGCGGGTGCCGACTTCCTCGCCGTCTCGAGCGCGATCTGGGGCGAAGAACGCGGGCCGGACGTTGCCGTCGCCGACCTTCTCGCTGCCATGCGCAGCTGACGCTTTTTCCTCGATACGCCCGAACAGCCCGGCGGCGGGTGCGGTGCACGTGGGCTTGGTTTGGTTGCGTGTTTCCATGGCCAGAATGTTTATCGGAGTAAGGCGCATGTTAGATAGGACAAAGTCGCCAGAAGCGCCAGTGCTTGCGCTTTGGCGCTTGCCCAGCTAGGGGCCTGCGCCACGGCCAACGCTGATCAGCGTGGTGGCCAAGCTCTTTCTTCCCTTTACCAGTTGAGTGTGCAGACATGAAGATCAGTGGCGTCGAAATCCGTCCCGGCAATATCCTCGAATATGAGGGCGGCATCTGGAAAGTGGCGAAAATCCAGCACACCCAGCCGGGTAAGGGCGGCGCCTATATGCAGGTCGAGATGAAGAATCTGATCGACGGGCGCAAAACCAATGTACGCTTCCGCAGCGCCGACACGGTCGAAAAGGTCCGCCTTGATACCAAGGATTTCCAATATCTCTACGCCGAGGGCGAAGATTTGGTATTCATGGACAAGGACACGTACGAGCAGATCACCATTGCGAAGGACATTGTCGGCGAAGCCGCCGATTTCCTGCAGGACGGCATGGATGTGGTGCTTGAGCTGTGGGAAGAACGCCCCATCTCGGTCGAGCTGCCCGAAACGGTCGAAGCGATGATTGTCGAGGCCGATGCGGTGGTAAAAGGCCAGACGGCGTCGTCATCCTATAAACCCGCGATCCTCGACAATGGCGTGCGCGTCATGGTGCCGCCGCACATCGGCAGCGGCACGCGCATTGTGGTCCATGTGTATGACCGCGAATATGTGCGGCGCGCCGATTAGTTTTTCTAGCCCCTCCCCTTCAGGGGAGAGGTTGGGGTGGGGGCTGTCAGCCTTGCGCCATCCCGACAGTCCCCACCCCCGGCCCCTCCCCTAAAGGGGAGGGGGGAGAAGATAAAATGGCTGCTATTTCCGGCATCATCACCGTCATGGAACGCGCCGCGCGCAAGGCAGGGTCAAAGCTGCGCCGCGATTTTGGCGAGATCGAGCATCTGCAGGTTTCGCAAAAGGGCCCGGCCGATTTCGTGTCGAAGGCCGATCAGGCCGCCGAGCGCACGCTCTATGACGAACTGACCTATGCCCGCCCTGGTTGGGGCTTTGTGATGGAAGAGGCGGGCGTTATCGAAGGCGAGCCGGGTAAGCCGCGCTTTATAGTCGATCCGCTCGACGGCACGTCCAACTTCCTCCACGCTATCCCCCATTTCGCCATTTCGATCGCGGTGCAGGAACCTGCGCTTGGCGGCGGCTGGGGCGATGTCACGGCGGCGCTGGTCTATCAACCCGTCACCGACGAAAGCTATTGGGCCGAGCGCGGGCGCGGCGCGTGGCTGCACGACCGGCGTTTGCGCGTTGGCGCGCGGCGGCAACTCAACGAATGTCTGGTCGCCACCGGCATTCCGTACATGGGCCACGGCGATTTTGCGCAGTGGAGCCGGATTTTCGGCGCGGTTGCACCCGAAGTCGCTGGCATCCGCCGTTTTGGTGCCGCCAGCCTCGACCTCGCCTGGGTCGCGGCGGGCCGCTTTGACGGCTTTTGGGAAAGCGATCTGGCCATTTGGGACGTCGCCGCCGGCATGCTGCTGGTTCGCGAAGCCGGCGGCTTCGTCAGCGATTTTCGCGGCGGCGACCGCGTCATCGAACGCAGCGAATATCTTGCCGGCAGCGCGGCGGTGCACAGCAAGCTGCAAAAACTGGTCGCGGGCGCGCTGCGCGGGGCCTAACTGGCCGCCGCGTCGCTGGCATCGCCGTGGATATGCGTCTGATACGCATCCATCAGTGATTTCCACGTATTGAGCGCCTCGCCGACATTTTCGCGCGGGATGCCGCCGAAATCGAGGTCGAGGTCCATTTCCAGCACCGCGTCGCCTTCGTCATCGCGATAGGCGCGCGCGAAACGCTTTTCCTTGTTCCAGCTGTTGAGCTGTTCGAGCGTGGTATCCTTGGCGTCATTATAGCCCATAAAAAATTGAATGGTCTTGCAGCCGCGCCCGTCATCGCCGCAATTCATGAAGAGAATCAGGAATTTGAGCGATGAATAATTGCTCTCGATATAGGGGTTTTCGCCGCTGGGCGATTTGACCTCGGCGGGCAGACCTTGACCCTGGACGATTTGCGCGATGATTTGCGGGCTTGCCTGCACCAATTCGGCCTCAGCGGGCACGGCCGCCGACATCAGCAAGGCGCCCATCGCACCTGCAATCCACTTGTTCGCCATAACTCCCCCTTCGCGATGTAACGACCCTGCATGCTTGATTGACCGCCATGTCGAACAACACAAGCGCCGAACAGCAATTGCGGCGATTTTTCGCGCGACAGGCGCTTGCGGGCCATGCCGCGCTCGCCTAAAGCCGCCCGATAACCGGCTGGTCCGGACTCGTAGATGCCACTGGAAAGGATCGATCATGCTGGATTTGTCTCAGTATCTGCCGATCCTGCTGTTCCTCGGCATCGCGCTCGCCATTTCGACGCTGTTTGTATTTCTGCCGATGGGCGTGGCGCGGCTGACCGGCGCGCACCAGCCCGATCCGGCAAAGCTCACCGAATATGAATGCGGCTTCCCCGCGTTTGAGGATGCGCGCAGCCAGTTTGACGTGCGCTTTTACCTCGTCGCCATCTTGTTCATCATTTTCGATCTCGAAGCCGCATTCCTGTTTCCCTGGGCCGTCAGCCTTGGCGAGATTGGCTGGGCCGGTTGGGTCACGATGATGGTATTTCTGGCCGAACTGGCGATCGGCTTGGTTTATGCGTGGAAGAAAGGGGCGTTGGACTGGGAATGAGCAATACGATCATCCTGCCCCCGGGCGCGGCGCCCGTTGCTCCCGGCACCGCGCCCGAGGCCAGCTATTTCAACGATCTGACGTCCGAAGTGGGCGACAAGGGATTCCTTGTCACATCGACCGAGGATCTGTTCAACTGGGCGCGCACCGGCAGCCTGTGGTGGATGACCTTTGGCCTTGCTTGCTGCGCGGTTGAGATGATTCACGTCAATATGCCGCGCTATGACATGGAGCGGTTTGGCGCAGCCCCGCGCGCGAGCCCGCGCCAGTCGGACGTGATGATTGTCGCAGGCACATTGTGCAACAAAATGGCCCCCGCCTTGCGCCGTGTTTATGACCAGATGTCGAACCCCAAATATGTGATTTCGATGGGCAGCTGCGCCAACGGCGGCGGCTATTATCATTACAGCTATTCGGTGGTGCGCGGCTGTGACCGGATTGTGCCGGTGGACATCTATGTCCCGGGCTGTCCGCCGACCGCCGAGGCTTTGCTCTATGGCGTGATGCAGCTCCAGCGCAAAATTCGCCGTGTCGGGACGATCGAGCGATGAGCCATCCCGCCCCCGCCATCGCGCCGCGCAAGACTGTCGCCAAAGAACTGAAGGCCACGCTTGGCAAGGATTTGCTGGGCGTTGTTCATGTCCATGATGAAGACAGCATCACGGTGAAGCGCGACGCGCTCGACGGCGTGATGATCGGCTTGCGCGACCGCATGGATTATCAGCAGCTGATGGAAATTGCGGGCGTTGATTACCCCGACCGCGCCGAACGCTTCGAGGTCGTCTATCACCTGCTCAGCGTCACGCACAACCACCGCCTGCGCGTCCGCGTGACCGCGAGCGAAGTCACCCCCGTGCCCAGCATCACCGGCGTATGGCCCAATGCTGGCTGGCTCGAACGCGAAGTGTTCGACATGTATGGTGTGCTGTTCAGCGGCAACCGCGATCTTCGCCGTATCCTCACCGACTATGGCTTCGAAGGACACCCGTTCCGCAAGGATTTCCCGCTAACCGGCTATGTCGAGATGCGCTATTCCGAAGAGGCGAAGCGCGTCGTTTATGAGCCGGTCAAGCTGGCGCAGGATTTTCGCAGCTTTGACTTCCTCTCACCCTGGGAAGGCGCGGATTATGTGCTGCCGGGCGATGAAAAAGCTGCGGCGCCGCCGCCTGCGCCCAAGCCTGCCGCGGCGACCGCGCCAGCAGCCCCGGCGAAGAAGGCCCCGGCCAAGCGCAAACCTGCGGCAAAGAATGGGGGGGCGAAGTGATGTCCCTTTATGTCTTCCCCGCGAAAGCGGGGACCCAGAGCTCGGTAGCACCGATGGGAGTTTGCGGCCCCTGGATCCCCGCCTTCGCGGGGACGACATCGTGTGAATATGGGGCGCAGACATGACCGACACCCCGACGATCAAACACCACGGCAGCGACATGTTCGAGGGCTATCCGGTCGACACCGCCGACACGGCGGGCGATCTGGCCGTCACAAATTACACGATCAACTTCGGCCCGCAGCACCCGGCGGCGCACGGCGTGCTGCGCATGATTTTGGAGCTCGACGGCGAGATTATCGAGCGCGCCGATCCGCATGTCGGGCTGCTCCATCGCGGTACCGAAAAGCTGATCGAGTATAAGACCTATTTGCAAGCGCTGCCCTATTTCGACCGGCTCGATTATTGTTCGCCGCTGGGAATGGAGCACAGCTATGTGCTCGCCATCGAAAAGCTGCTGAACCTAGAGGTTCCGGCGCGCGCGCAATATCTGCGGGTGCTGTTCGCCGAGCTGACGCGGATCTGCAACCACATGCTCAACATCGGCAGCCATGTGATGGACGTCGGCGCGATGACGCCGAACCTGTGGGTGTTCGAACTGCGCGAAGATTTGCTCAATTTCTTTGAACGCGCATCGGGCGCGCGCATGCACTGCGCCTATTTCCGCCCCGGCGGCGTGCATCAGGATGTGCCCGAAAAGCTGCTCGTCGATATCGGCGAATGGGTCGACAAGCGGCTGCCCGAATTGTTTGGCGATGCGATGAGCCTGGTGCTCGACAACCGCATCTTCAAACAGCGCAACGTCGATATCGCGACCGTCAGCAAGGAAGATGCGCTGGCGTGGGGCTTCAGCGGCCCGATGATCCGCGGCAGCGGTATCGCGTGGGATTTGCGCAAGTCGCAGCCCTATGACGCCTATGCCGCGATGGATTTCGACATCCCCATCGGCACGCGCGGCGATTGCTATGATCGCTTCATGGTGCGGGTCGAGGAAGTCTATCAATCGGCCAAGATCATCAAACAATGCCTGCGCGATTTGCCCAGCGGGCCCGTCGCCAGCGACGACCGCAAAATCGTGCCCCCCAAGCGCGCCGAAATGAAGCAGTCGATGGAAAGCCTGATCCACCACTTCAAGCTCTATACCGAGGGTTTCCACGTCCCCGCTGGCGAAGTCTATGTCGCCACCGAAAGCCCTAAGGGCGAATTCGGCGTCTATCTGGTCAGCGACGGCACGAACAAGCCGTACCGCTGCAAAATCCGCCCGACGGCGTTTTCGCATTTGCAAGCGATGGACATGATGAGCAAAGGCCACATGCTGGCCGACACGACCGCGATCATCGGCGCCATCGATGTGGTGTTTGGGGAGTGTGACCGGTGAACTGGTTTGATGCAGTTTTGGGTGGAACCTGGATATTGATGTTGCCATCTGCAATTATGTTAGGTGCATTTTCGGGTCATGTGAAAGCGAGCTCGTTCTTTCCAGTAAAAGACCCAAAGCCTCTTTCAGAATGGCGGAAAGATTTATTCTTAAAATTATTTGTCATTTCGATATTCGCAGGCCTTGTATACTTCGATTCAGATGATTTAGAAGATGTCTTTTTTCGCGTTGTTGTCCCGGTTGGTCTCTATAAAATTGTGCAGGTCGTGACCACGTCTTTCTTCGTTTGGCGAAAGTTAGACAGCGGCGGTGCTCGCTTCGAAGCGGAGGTAAATCATGACTGAAAACGTCAGCAATGAGCTTCTCTATGAAGTGTTGAAGCGAATTCAGCAGGATGTTTCGGATATCAAGGGCGATATCTCGCATCTGCAAACGCGGGCGACTGCGGTTGACGAGCATATCGGCGGACTATTCATCACAGTGTCTGGGAACAACAATCGCCTAGACAAGGTAGCCGAGCGTTTGGAACGTATCGAAAAGCGCCTTGACCTGACGGATGCAAAATAATTCATGGCTAACGCACCCACCATCCCCGATGAAGCTGAAACCCGCGCGCGCTGGGGCGATTTTGCTTGGACCAAAGCAAATGCCGCGCAGGCCGCGGCGATCATTGCGCGCTACCCCGAGGGGCGTCAGCGCAGCGCGGTGATGCCGCTGCTTGACCTCGCCCAGCGGCAGGTGGGGGCGGCGACGCAGACGCAAGGCTGGCTGCCCGTGCCGGTGATCGAATATGTCGCGGCCAACCTCGATATGCCATTCATGCGCGCCTATGAGGTCGCGAGTTTCTATACCATGTACAACCTTGCCCCCGTTGGGCGTTTCCATGTTCAGCTGTGCGGGACCACGCCGTGCCTGTTGCGCGGGTCCGACGATGTGATGGCGGCGTGCAAGAACAAGGGCATGTCCAAGGGCAAGACGACGCCCGACGGCCTGTTCACGCTGACCGAGGTCGAATGCATGGGCAATTGCGCCAACGCGCCGATGGTCCAGATCAACGACGATAATTATGAAGACCTCGACTACGACAGCATGACGCGCATCCTGGAGGCACTGGCCGCTGGGGACACGCCTAAAGCTGGCTCGCAAAACCCGAACCGCCACACCAGCGAGCCCGAGGGTGGGCCGACCACGCTGGTCGAAATGGTGTCGGCGAACCATGATTATCGGAAAAGCTGGTGATGCGCACTGCTCACAGTCCCCGTCATGCTGAACTTGTTTCAGCATCCATGGCGCAAGGCTGCGTCAGGGCTCTATGGACCCTGAAACAAGTTCAGGGTGACGAATGGGGGGATTAGTGATGGACATGAACAAAATCCTCCAACTCATCGGCCTGATTGTTGGCGTGATTGTCGTGCTTGTGATCCTCAGCTTGGTTCTGCGGGTCGCCATAGGTGTGGCCCAGATCGCGCTGGTCGTTGCAGTAATCGCGGGTCTCTATTTCGTCGCCGAACGGCTGTTCGGAAAGGGTCGCTGACATGCTCGCAGACAAGGACCGCATCTTCACCAACGTCTACGGCTTTCAGGACTGGGGCCTGAAAGCAGCGCAGGCGCGCGGTGATTGGGAC
>JACEST010000052.1 GCA_013911715.1 Sphingopyxis sp.
GCCCATCACGAGCGCGACCAACTAAAGCATTGCAAGGGACAGAGAGATGACCGTGGGGCTGGTAACGGCGGGCTTTGCCATTTCCCTCATCTGCGCGCTCGTGATGGGCTATGCCATCCAGCGCGGGGCAACCTGCACCGTCGCCGCCGTGTCACAGCTGGTCGAAGCGCGCAAATGGGGGCGGATCCGCGGCTTGATGGAGGCCGCGCTGTGGGTCGCGGGCGGCTTGCTGCTCGCCCGCGCCTTTGGCTTTCTGCCCGATCTTCCTGCTGGACGCGCCATCACCGCATCAACCATCATCGGCGGCGTATTGCTGGGTGCGGGCGCCTATGTGAACAAGGCGTGCGTGTTCGGCACAATCGCACGCATTGGCGCGCGCGATTGGGCCTATCTGGCAACGCCGCTGGGCTTTCTGGGCGGTGCGTGGGTCGTTTCCCGGTTTGGCGCGGATGCTCCCGCATCGGTGATGGTAGCGGTCTCGCCGCTGGCCTCGCTGCCCACGCTCACCGTCTTCGCTTTCCTGCTGTTCGCTGTCTGGCGCATCGCCCGGATCATTGTATCGAAACAGGGCCGCCTGGCCGAGCGCATTTGGGCCCCGCACGAGGCGACTGTCGTTATCGGCATCGCCTTTGCCATCATGTTCGTCGCCGCCGGGGCCTGGGCCTATACCGATTTGCTCGCCGAACTGGCAATGGGCACGCCGGGTGATGTGTGGGTGCGTCTGTTGCTGCTGGCGGGCTTGTTCGGTGGCTCGCTGATTGCAGGTTCGGTCAATGACTCCGGCGTCCGGCACCGCATCCGTTTTGGCAGCGTGGCCCGTACCGCCACGGGCGGCGCGGCAATGGGCGCGGGCAGCCTGTTGATCCCGGGCAGCAATGACGGGCTGATCCTGGTCGGGATGCCGCTGCTTTACCCCTTTGCCTGGGTGGCCATTGGCACCATGTGCCTGACCATCGCGGTCGCGCTGGGTTTGGATAAGCTGCGGGCGAAAAGAACAACCGCCCGTCATGCCACCAGCTAGCGCCGAAAAACTTAGGCCGCGGCGCCAAATCGCTCCAGATAGCGCGCCGAAATCTGGGCCACGGGCATGATCATGAACACATCGACCGTATTGAAGTCATGGTCGATCACCGCGCCATCACCAACCATCGCGCCGACACGCAAATAGCCTTTGATTAGCGGCGGCATCATGCGCAGCGCGCGGCGTTGGTCATAGCCGCCCATCGGCAGCATCGCCATGTCGACATGGCGGGCATCGAGCGCGCGGGCGCGCATTTCGCGCGGGGCTAGATGGTTGTGATAAAGATAGGATAGCGATTCCGCATGTTCGCGCGGGTCGGTGCCATGAAAGCTGGCGCAGCCGAACATCAGGCTGATGTCATGATCGTGCAGATAGGCGGCGATGCCGCGCCACAGCAGCTGGATCGTCCCGGCATCGCGATAGCCCGGCGCGACGCACGACCGGCCGAGTTCGAGCCATTCATTCTGGTCGCTGCCCAGTTGATCAAGGCAATATTCGCCAGCGCTGTAAAAGCCCGAATGCGCAGCGGCGACCGATTTGCGGAGCAGGCGATAGGTGCCGACGGCACGCCCGCAATCTTCGACCAGCAAATGGTCGCACAGCGCGTCATAAGGATCGACATCAAGACCCTGCCCCCCGGTCGACCCGTCGGCGCCCAGCCCCTGAAAGAAAACTTCCCATCGCAGCCGCTGTGCCGCGACAAGGTCTTCATTGCTTGCGGCCAGCCTGACCGTGAGGCTGCGCGTTGGCAGGGCTTCGGCGACAGACATTTTTCCCCTCCCCAATATTGGCTTGGCACCCCGTGAATCATCACGGGGTGCCAGCTTAAACTGCCTGATAATTTAGCTCCGTGCCATGACGGAACGAAGACTGTGCGCCCTTCAATTCGCCGCGTCGTGAAAAACATCGGCCGACAGCAGCACAGCTTCGGTCTTGCCGGTGTTTTTCCACCAATGGGTCAAACCGCCCTTTTCTTCCGAAACTTCGCCCGCGCGGTGGACAATCGGCGCTTTGCAGGTGCTGCGATATTCGGTCACTTCGCCCGAAACAGTGATGATCAGCGCCGGGCGATCGGCGTGGCTGTGCATCGGCACGATGCCGCCGGGCTGGAGCACCAGCCGGCGCATGCGCAGGCTGCGACCATTGACGTTGATTTCCGGGCCCAGATTAACCGCGCCGAGCACGGTGTCGGTGACATCCTTGGGCATCGTCGCGGCACCAGGCAGGCTGTTAGCGCCTTCCTGGCCGGTGGGGCACTGACCAGCCATCGCCGGGCTCGACAGGGCGAGTGCCGACAAGGCGCTCATCAGAACAACTGCTTTCTTCATGGTAGGATTTCCTTCTGCTTCGAAAATGGCTGCTGCCGGGCGGGTTCCGAAGGGGGGAGGTGGAAGGGCATCCCTTTCCCGGCAGCATGGCGGCAGGATTAGGCCAAGGCGGCCGTTTCCGGAATTTGATTGTCGGCATCGAATCGATGCCAAAGCGGCATTCCTGTTCGTCACATAAAAACAGCATAAGCGGCTTCTATTCCATCCCCAGGAGCTGACCCATGTTGACCGAAGCCACCGTCCAGCAAGAAATGAAGCGCGCCCTTGAAGGTCGCGTTGCCGTGATCACGGGATCGACCAGTGGCATCGGACTGGGCATTGCCCGGGGCTTGGCCCGTGCCGGTGCGACTGTGGTGCTCAATGGCCTTGGCGATGCTGCCGAAATTGAACAGCTGTGCGCCAGCCTCGCCGCCGAGGCGGGCACCATCGTGCGCTATCATGGGGCGAACCTGCTCGATGCCGGGCAGGCCGCCGCGCTGGTGGACGACACCGTCGCCGAATTTGGATCCTGCGACATATTGGTCAACAATGCCGGTATCCAGCATGTCGCGCCCATCGAGGATTTTCCGGCGGCGAAATATGACGCGATCATTGCGCTCAACCTGTCGTCGGCTTTTCACACAATCCGCACCGCTTTCGGACCGATGAAACAGATGGGCTGGGGCCGGATTGTCAATATTGCCTCGGCCCATGGCCTGGTCGCGTCACCGTTCAAGAGCGCCTATGTCGCGGCGAAGCATGGCGTCATCGGCCTGACCAAGACCGTCGCATTGGAAGGCGCGCAGCATGGCGTCACCTGCAACGCCATTTGCCCCGGCTATGTCTGGACGCCGCTCGTTGAAAACCAGATTGGCGATACCGCCAAGGCGCGCGGCATTACGCGCGAGGAAGTCATCCGCGACGTCCTGCTGGCGGCGCAGCCCAACAAGCGTTTTGCCGAGGTCGACGAGCTTGCCGCGCTGACCGTGTTTCTGTGCAGCGATGCGGCCCAGTCGATCACCGGCGTCGCGTTGCCGGTCGACGGCGGCTGGACCGCGCAGTAACGGCTGGAGCTAGCAAATGGCGACCACTCCCTCCACCATTGCTGGGCGTCGGCGGCCGCACATCGTCATCGTTGGCGCCGGCTTTGGCGGCCTGGCGGTGGCGCGCGGTTTGCGCCACGCCGACGTTGATGTCACCATGATCGACCAGCGCAACCACCATATTTTCCAGCCGCTGCTCTATCAGGTGGCGACCGCAGGGCTGTCCCCCGCCGACATTGCCGCACCGATCCGCGCGATTTTGAAAAAGAACAGCAATTGCCGCGTATTGCTGGACCGGGTGAACGGCGTGGCGCACCAGACCCGCACCGTCCTGCTCGAACGCGGCGAGCCCGTGGGCTATGACTGGCTGGTTATCGCCACCGGTGCCCGGCACAGCTATTTCGGGCGCGATGATTGGGCAGAATTTGCCCCCGGCATCAAATCAATCGAAGATGCGACCGCCGTGCGCCACCGCATCCTGCTGGCAATGGAGCGCGCCGAAACCGAAACCGACAAGGCCAAACGCGATGCCCTGCTGACCTTTGTGGTGGTCGGCGGCGGCCCGACCGGCGTGGAAATGGCCGGCGCGATCGCCGAACTGGCGCGCCAATCGGTATCGAGCGAGTTTCGCAGTATTACGCCGCATTGCTCGCGCGTGCTCCTGATCGAGGCGGGGTCGCGGTTGCTTGCCGGCTTTCCCCCGGCGCTGTCGGCGCGCGCCAAGGCCGCGATCGAACAGCTAGGGGTCGAGGTGTTTACTGGTGTCCGCGTCAATGCACTGTCGGCCGGACGTGTCAGCTTTGAAAAGACGGTCATCGCGGCGAAAACGGTGATCTGGGCAGCAGGCGTGACGGCCTCACCCGCGGCGCTCTGGCTCGGCGTCGAAGGCGATGCCGCAGGACGGGTTCCGGTTGACGGCCAGCTCCATCCCGCATGCGACGACCGCATTTTCGTGATCGGCGACACCGCCGCCAGTCCCGGCCCCGACGGACGGTCATTGCCCGGCGTCGCGCCAGTGGCCAAGCAACAGGGCGAATATTGCGCGAACGCGATCATCATGGCGATCAAAGGCCAAATGCCCGCGCCCTTTCGCTATCGCAACTATGGCAACTTGGCGACCATTGGCCGCAAGCGGGCGGTGGCCGATTTCGGGCGCGTCCATATGTCCGGATTTTCGGCGTGGATCGTCTGGTGCACCGCGCATATCTGGTTTCTCGTCGGCTTTCGCAGCCGGCTGCTGGTCGGCGCGAACTGGCTTTGGAATTACCTCACCTTCGAACGTCATGCCCGCCTGATCACGGGCGAAACCAAAGCAAATTGAAAGGAATCTCCCATGGCTAAACATTCAAATTCGCGCGTTAACGAACTGGGTCAGGTCGTGCTGGTGTTTCAGGGCGGCGGCGCACTCGGGGCCTATCAGGCCGGGGTCTATCAGGCGTTGCACGAGGTTGGCATCGAACCCGACTGGGTCATCGGCACGTCGATCGGCGCGATCAACGCCGCGCTCATCGCGGGCAACGCGCCCGATGACCGTTTGGAGCGGCTGCGCAGCTTCTGGAAACGCATGGAGCACGGCCATTTGTTCGAAACGCCGCTTGGCACCTTGCTCAATCCGATGCGGACGATGTCGGCCATCGCGGCGGGCATTCCGGCTTTTTTCAAGCCCAATCCCTTTGCCTTCATGAGCCCGTTCACCGACCTGGGTGCCGAAGCGGCCGGCTATTATTCGACCGAGCCGCTGAAAGCGACGCTCGACGATCTCGTCGATTTTGACCAGTTGAACCATGGTCCGATGCGCATCGCGGTCGGCGCCGCCAATGTGCAGACCAGCGAGATGCATTATTTCGATTCCAAACATGCCGACATCGATGTGCGGCACATCATGGCGTCGGGCGCGCTGCCGCCCGCCTTCCCCGCAGTGCGGATCGACGACGAATTATACTGGGATGGCGGCATAGTGTCGAATACGCCGGTCGAAGCAGTGTTCGACGACGAACCGCGCCGCAACTCGCTGGTTTTCTCGGTCCATCTGTGGAACCCGCACGGCACCGAACCGGCCAATATCTGGCAGGTCATGAACCGCCAGAAAGACGTGCAATATGCCAGCCGTGCGGCGTCGCACATCCGCCGCCAGCGCCAGCTGCACCGGCTGCGCCACGTCATCAACGAATTGGGCAAGCTGGTCCCGGCACAGGTGTTCAAGGATAATAATGCCGAAGATCTGATGCATTATGCCTGCCAGACGCGGATGCATGTGGTGCGCCTGCTCGCCCCCGCGCTCGATGGCGAGGACCATAGCAAGGATGTCGATTTCAGCCCGTCGGGCATCCGCGAACGGTGGGAGGCAGGTTATGAACATACCCGTGCCACGCTGGAACAGGCGCCGTGGGAAGGGACGTTCGACCCCCTCGAAGGATTTATCCTGCACGAAGCGATGGGCGGCGAATTGGTCGATGTGATCGGGTCGGCCAAGCCAATCGACTAATACCACATCCCGGGCGAGGTGCGCGCAAATCATGGCGCGCGCCCCGCTTACTATTCCTCAGCCGGCCTATTCGGTCGATGGATAACGGTCGCGCAGCGCGCGTTCGCGCCGCCAGCGCTGCACAAATGTCCGCCAGCCTTCGGGCTGGAACCCGCGGCTGCGGTTGATCGCGCCGATCCGGAACAGCAATTGAAGCTGCACGATCAACGCGCGCCATGCCTCGAACAACCCGGTCTTGCTGTCCCAGATATGCGTCGATTCGGCGCCAGCACCGTTGATCTCGATAATGGCAAAATCGCGCCCGGCACGAAACGCCTCGAAATCGGCAAAGCGAACGTCAAAGCGGCCGAAGTGGAAACCATCGAGGCCGTCGGCAATCGCGTCAAAACGCTCGCTCATTGCCCCGGTTATCCATTCTTTGCCGTTCTTGAAAATCGCGCCTTTGCTGTGGCTGCCCGAAAAAACCAGACGCTTCGCCTGCCCCAGTGGCAGCACCTCGTCCAGATCACCGGCGAAACGGTTGAGATACAAATTGGCAACCCGCCCGGCGCGCGGATCGGCAAGAATGAGTTCGCGCAGGCTATGCTGGCCGTCGCCCACCACATGCGGGAAATATTTGAGCGTCAGTGAGATGATACGCCCGCGCCGCGCGCCGGGCTCGCGAACATAAAAAACGCCTGCTTCGCCAATGACATCGACCATTTGCTGGAGGATGAAGGTTTCATCGGCGGGGAAGTCCGCCAGATAGCGGCGCAGTGCGGCCGCGTCGGCGATGGGGCGCACCCCGGCTCCGCGGCAACCTATGTCGGGTTTGGCAACGAGCGGAAATGCCAGCTCGCGGCGTTCCAGCGCCGCCTCGATGGCGATTGTCTGCGCCTCGATGCTGCACCCGGTGCGCCGGACAGCAATCCATTTCGGGATTGCCTGGCTGTGCTCCCCGCGCAGTTGCGGGAAGATGCGGCTCTTTTGCTCGCCGACCAGGCCGCTGGCTTGAAAGCCGGGATTGACCAGCAAGGGCAGGCGGATTCCGCGGTGGCGCACCGCCAATATGGCTACCGCAACCCAGATCGGCGCATAAAAGGCCCAGCCCGGCCAGAATTCAAACCGCGACAACGCCGGTGCCGCCGGATCAAGCGGCGGCATCCCCGCGCTCGTGATCGCGGCGTCAAGCCGCGACATCGAACCGCACCATCAGCGCGTGCTCACCGCCCTCCAAGGCCATGTCGCGGCAGCGCACCACGCTGTCGGCAAAGATGCAGTCGAACAATCCGCGCTGCACATTGCTGCCACCCAGCGCGTGAAAATCGTTACGAAACGGCGCGATTATCGATGCGGCGTGCAAATATTCGCGCCGCGCATGGGCCGCCAGGCCGTGCGCCGCTGCGCCCGCGACAGTTTGCGGATCGAATCGTTCAAGCATGTCGGCAACGGTCCGGTCCCGCCCCGCTTTGGCAAGGGCGTAAAGGCAATGCAGGTCCAGAAAAACATTGATATTGTCGCCGCTACGCCCCTCGACATGCCCGGCGATATCGTCCCAAATGTCGGGCGCATCAAGGCCGTCTATCTCCAACCGCGCCAACATCGAAATGGCGTTGATCTGGTCCTGGCTGTGCGCCTTGCGCACGCCCCAGATGCGCCGCACCAACAAATCGAAAGCGATAGGCATATTGTCAAGTTCCAGCTCGAACAGCGCCAGGTGCCACCAATTGTGCGTCAGCATGAACGACGAGCAGCGATCCCAGCCGCCGCTGTGGGCGTGAAGGAAGGCGCGCCCTTCGGCTCGCTGACCGTTGGCGGCAAAGGCGTGGGCGACGCAATGCTCGGCCCAGGGGTCCATCCCCGGATGATGCTCGATCGCTCGCCTCGCAAAGCGCATCGCCAGGTTGCTCTCGCCCGCCTGTTCCAGTGCAAAAGCGTGCAGACCCAGCGCATAACCCGATCGGCCCGCGACTGCCGCTGCCATCCCCGACGTGCGCAACATGCCACGAACATCGCCCAGATTAATCTCCAGGATCTGGCACAGCTTCATGGCAGCCAGATCGTGCGGCCAAACCTCGACAATGCCGCGCAGGATACGCACGGCCTTGGCCTCATCCCCCTGGTGCCAGGCGGTGACGGCGGCAATGGTCTGCTGTTCGCGAGGATTGGCCGTGCCGTGGCGCGCGATTGCGGCGGCGAGCGCCTTGGCGGCGCGCTGTTGCCCTTCGCGCGTCATCAACGTCAGGCAGGCGGCAGCCGCATAGGCACCCGCCAGCGGCGCTTCAAGGTCGGCCTCTGCCGCCAGCAATATCGCCCCCGCACCGCTGCCATGGCTGATCAGCTCGTGCGCGAAATCATGGATGGCGGCGACCGTGGCCGGGTTCGCCGAAGTGATGGCAAGGTCGCGATAGGCGTCGTCCATGATGTCTCGCTCCATTTTCTCTTCTTTTATCTCAGCAGCGCACGGCCCAGATGGCGCGGCACTATCAGCAACACGGCCATCGCCAGCGCCCACCAGATGGCCAGGCCGGCGAGCTGACCTGCCGCCTGCGCGCCAGCGTTGCGGGCGATTTCGAACAAGATTGTGGTCCAAACCGGCGTCGACAGCAGCACTACCGCTGCAACCAGGCCGAGCGGTGCCGACGCCAGCCCGCTCGCGGTAAACACCGGCAGGCGCATCCCCGGCACAAAGCGCGCCACAATCAGCAATAGCGGCATCCGCCGGGCAAAGACGGTCAGCGCGCGCGCCACATCATCGCGGCGGCGCAGCCGGGTACCCAGCGCAGTTTCAGCGCCCCAGCGGCCCGCGCCATAGAGCGCCAGATCGCCAACGGCAGTGCCCAGGATCACCGCGCCTAGCGCCAGATAGGGATCACTGCCGGTGCTGCCGACCAGCACCCCCGCCGCAATCGTTGCTGCATCTTCGGCGACCAAGGTTGCCGCAAACAACGCGATGGCGAGCAACAACGGGTCGCTGGCAAGGGCAGCCAGTTCAGCCATGGCTTGGGCGACCGAGCAGCTCCGCAATTACCGACCGGCTCGACCAGATCAATATGGCCGCCGCGATCCAGACACCGCACGCCAGCGCAAACAACGCCCCGCCGTCGCTGGTGCCATCGGTGTTGAGGACCGAGACACCCAATGGGGTGAACAGGTGAAAGAATATCGCACCCGATATGACGGCGAGCGCCATCAGCGCGCCCACGGGACGCAGCCAGCTGAAGCGCTGCGTCAGGGCCAAAAGCAAGAGAAAGGATGCGATAAGTTCGGCCGTGCCGACCACATATTGCGAAAAAATGCCCGACGGCGCGAACAGCCCCGGCCAGCCCAACGACGCGCCCCATGCCTCCAGCGTCCCGAAGATATATTGCGTTTCCGGCGAGTCGGTGAATTTGAAAAACAGCGACTGGATGAACACGAAGGCAATATAGAGGGTGAGCACGACAGGCAGATAACGGCGGACCATGGGACATCTCCTCCTTAGTTGCTCAACCATGCCCTGTTGCGAAGCGACTTTGCAATCATATCCTGTCATGGTTTCGATGCATGCTTGCGCGAAAACGGGTCGCGGCAGCAATTTTACGCATTATTGGTCCCCCGGGCGAGAAACATTGGCCTTTTGACGCGGCACGACGCAGCGAATGCGCCACCCTGAACGCGCGCCAGCAATCATTGCGCCGATCGATGCTTGCCAGTGCCGGCACTGTATGAAAATCATAACGTCCCGGCCCCAAATCTCCGGTCGATGTTGCGGCGCGGCGCGGTGAAAGCTATCGTCGCAGCGTGTAGAGGAGTGAAAAGCGTTGAAAATTTCCGTCATCCAGGCCGCACCCATCCCCTTTGCGGTCGATGCTGGCCTGGCCAAGGCCCATGCGTTGGCCGCCGATGCCATCGCCGCCGGGGCTGGAGTCGTCGCCTTTGGTGAAACCTTCATCGGCGGTTACCCCATCTGGCTTGACGAGGCCCCCGCCGCCGCGCTGTGGGACCATCCGGGCACCAAGGCGCTGCACCGCATCCTCCTCGACCAGGCGATCCGTTCGGGCGACCCGCGCCTTGCCGATTTGCAGGCGCTGGCCGATGCCAGCGGCGCATTGATTTCGATCGGCGTCCACGAACGCCGCCGATCGAGCCTTTACAACAACCAACTGCTCATCCGGCCCAAGGCGCCCCCGCTGGACCACCGCAAGCTGGTGCCGACACATGGCGAACGGCTCGTCTGGGCGCGCGGCGACGGATCGACACTGGCAGTGCATGCGGCCCCATGGGGTAAGGTCGGCAGCCTCATCTGCTGGGAACATTGGATGCCGCTGGCGCGTGCGGCGATGCATGCGCAGCAAGAGGCTGTCCATATCGCCTGCTGGCCTACGGTGCGCGAAATCCACGCCATCGCCTCGCGTCATTATGCCTTCGAAGGGCGCTGCTTTGTGCTCGCCGCCGGTCTGGTGCAGTGGCGCGATGATTTGCTGGACGGGTTGCAGCGCGCGGGCGGCGATGCTGATGCCGCGGCGCTGCTCGCGACCATCCCCGACGGCCAGCGCATCCACGGCCGCAGCCTGATCGCCGCACCCGACGGGCGCATTTTGGCGCAGGCCGGGACCGATGAAGAAACGATTTTCGCCGACATCGACCTGGGCGAAATCACGGCCAGCCTCGGCGCGCTCGACACCGACGGCCATTACAGCCGCCCCGATGTGTTCGAACTGCAAGTCGACGCGCGCGAAAAGGACGGCGTGGTTTTCGGCAACGGGGCGGCAAAGCCAGCATAGCGCGGCGCACCCCCGCAGACCGTTACCGCCATTGCTTGCCAAATTTCCAGGCAGAATAGCATGGTGGTGGACAGGGCTGGATTCGAACCAGCGTACGGGAATCCCGGGCAGATTTACAGTCTGCTGCCTTTAACCACTCGGCCACCTGTCCACACTCGCCTTTTCGGCGAAGGCGGTCCATTGGCGAAAGGGTGCTTGCGTGTCAACGCTTTGTCGTGAAATAGCCCAGGAACAATGACACGCCAGTTTTCCCGCCATCGCCGCACGCCCACCGAGCGCGCCAAGGGCCAGCCACCGCGCCTGTGGGGGCGCCACGCCGTCATCGCCGCGCTCGCCAATCCCGACCGCACGGTCAAGCGCATCTGGGGCACGCGCGAGGCGCTGGCGCAGCTCGATCTGCCACCCGTGCTGCCCATCAACTTTTGCGAAGTGACCGATCTCGCGCGCCTCGTCCCCGGCGATGCACCGCACCAGGGTCTGGTCGCAGAGGTCGTCCCGCTCGACGATGTCGCGCTGGTCGACGTGCTGCAATATGAAGTCGATGCGGACAGCCGCCGCCCCTTTGTGGTGCTCGATCAGGTCACCGACCCGCACAATATCGGCGCGGTGCTGCGTTCGGCTGCGGCCTTTGATGCCGCTGCGATCATCACGCAGGACCGCCACAGTCCACCCGAAAGCGGCACCATCGCCAAGGCCGCCTCGGGCGCGCTCGAGGAAGTGCCATGGGTGCGCGTCGTCAACCTCGCCCGCGCGCTCGACGAAATTGCCGAAGCCGGCTGGTGGCGCATCGGGCTCGACGGCGACGGTGACACCGAACTTGCCGCCACACTCGACGGCAGCCGCGTCGCGCTGGTGCTGGGCGCCGAGGGCGACGGAATGCGCCACAATGTCATGGAGCATTGCGACGTGCTCGCCCGCCTGCCCATTTCGCCGCGCATGGAAAGCTTGAACATCAGCAACGCCGCGGCGATTGCGCTTTATGCGGTGGCGGTGGCGGGGAAGAGATAGCCCATCCCCCTCCACCGTCCGTCCTGAGCTTGTCGAAGGACTGTCCTTTTCTTCAACACTGCAGAAGAAAAGGACGACCCCCTTCGACTGCCTGCAAGGCAGACGCTCAGGACAGGCTTCGACAAGCTCAGGGTGAACGGGTTAGGGTGGGGAGACTGCCCGTCAATCCTCCGCTGCAATCGTCACGCGCAGGCCGTCCATATCCGCCGTAAACGGAATCTGGCACGACAGGCGCGAATGCGCGCTGCGGTCGCTCGTCGAATCGAGCAAATCATTCTCATCCTCGCCCAATTTGGGCAGCACGTCCGCAAATTCGGGATCGACATGGACATGACAGGTCGCGCACGAACAACAACCGCCGCACAGCGCGAGCAATTCGTCAAAGCCATTGTCGCGGATATTTTCCATCACCGTCAGCCCGGTATCGCCTTCGACGACATGTTCGTTCCCGTCGCGCGTCACGACAATCAGCTTGGCCATGGAAGAGCATCCTTTCGCGGCGCACCATGCGCCTTTGCGCGACCCTATGTCGCGCGTTGCGCGCATAATCAAGCGCTGCTAATGCACCCCGGAACAAAAAGGGGACGACCATGGGATTGAGCGCCGCTCAGATCAAACAGGGCATCGACGCGGTCTGCGCCATCGACCCGCGCTTCGCTCGTGCGCTCGAACATGCCGGTTATCCCGAACCGCGCATCCGCGAACGCGGTTACACCACCTTGCTGCGCACTATCGTCGGCCAGCAGGTCAGCGTCGCAGCGGCGAGCTCGATCTGGAACAAGCTGGAGGCCGAGCTGGGCACCGGCTGTGCCGCGAGTGCAGTTGTGGGGGCCAAGGACGGCGCGCTGCGCGCCTGCGGCCTGTCTGCGCAGAAACAGGGCTATGCGCGAAGCCTTGCCGAGCTGACGCTGAGCGGCGGCCTGCCGCTCGACAATCTGCCCACCGATGATGAGGAAGCGATTGCGCTGCTCACGCAGGTGAAGGGCATCGGGCGCTGGTCCGCCGAAATTTATCTGCTGTTTGCCGAGGGGCGCGCGGACATCTGGCCCGCTGGCGACCTTGCCGTGCAGGAAGCGATCAAACGCATCCTCGCGCTGCCCGAACGCCCGGCCGAAAAAGAAACGCGCGCGCTGGCCGAAGCGTGGCGCCCACACCGCGGCGCGATCGCGATATTGAGCTGGCACTGCTATAATATCGAGGCGATTTAGGG
>JACEST010000053.1 GCA_013911715.1 Sphingopyxis sp.
ACAGTCCTCGCTATGCTCGCCGAACGCCAGACTCGCCATTTTAATCTCGTGGCTCTTCATCCAATTCTTGTTGCCGCGAATGGTGTTGACCTCGCCGTTATGGGCGAGGCAGCGGAACGGCTGCGCCAGCCACCATTGCGGGAAAGTGTTGGTCGAATAGCGCTGGTGGAAAATCGCCACTCGGCTTTCGAACCGCTTGTCGGTGAGGTCGGGGTAAAAATCCGACAGGCTTTCGGCGAGGAACAGACCTTTATAGATGATCGAACGGCACGACAGGCTGCAGGCGTAAAAATCGGCGATTTGCGCGGCGATGACCTTTTTCTCGATCCGGCGGCGGACGAGGTAGAGCTGTTTTTCAAACTCGGCGGGGCTTTGCACATCGGCCAGCGGCCCGGCGATCATGATCTGCTCAATCTCGGGGCGTGTGCGCTGGGCCTTGTCGCCGATAACCGCGACATTCACCGGCACCTGGCGCCAGCCATAGATGGTGTAACCGGCCTCGATAATCTCGGCCTCGACAATGGTCCGGCACGCCTCCTGCGCGCCCAGATCGGTGCGCGGCAGGAACATCATGCCGACGGCGAGCTGGCCCGGCAGCACCTTATGCCCCGACGCCGCAATGGCGTCGTCAAAGAAACGCACCGGCAGGTCGACATGCAGTCCCGCGCCATCGCCGGTCTTGCCATCGGCATCGACCGCACCGCGGTGCCACACCGCTTTCAGCGCCTCGATCGCCGCCTCGACGACGCGCCGCGACGCCTTGCCATCGGTCGCCGCGACCAGTCCGACGCCGCAGGCGTCCGATTCCAGATCGGGGTGGTACATGCCGGACGCGGCAAGGCGGGCGTGTTCGGGGGACAAGGGCTGGGTCATGGTTGGTCTATTTCTGTCCCAAATGCGCGGTGATAGCGCCGACCACTGCCTGCTCGATGTCGGGCTTCATCAATTCGATCAGAATGTTCATTTCGCTTGCCACCATTTGCGCAAAAGCGCCGCCAGACGTGTTGAACTTCTTACCGGCGGGTGTGGCGCTGAACTCGATGAGCGCTGCCAGGCTGGGCTTACTAAGCCGCGTCAGGATCGCAGGGTCGACCATCGCCATCAGCTGCTGGCCATCAAGTTTTGGGGGTTCGCCGGTTTCGCGGGCGGCCTGGGCCAGCGCCGATGCGTCGGCGGTTTCGGCCATAACGCGTTGCAGCTCCTGGCCCGCTGGCGAGGCGAGATAAGCGTTGGCGACGTCGAGCTCTGCCGGCGTCAGTCGCGCGGCGGCAAAGGCAGCGACTCGGCGCTGCGCTTCAGGCAGCCGTGCGCGCAATATGCGCTCCATCGTGCCGCGCCCAGCTTTGCTTGCTGCGTCGATCAACCCAGGAAAGCGCTGGTCCAGCGCAACGACATTTGGATCGGCGCGCACCGCTGGTCCGAACTCCTTGTCAAAATTGACAATCGCAGATTCGATGCCCAGGTCGACCGGGACATAGAGCGCGCCAAACCGCAGCGCCGCCTCCGACAGCGCGGGCTGCGCTGCGTCGGTCTGGGCAAAGGCCGGGGCGGCGGGCGCGGAAATGGCCGCAGCAGCCAGCAAGGCGGCAATCATCGGGGTTTTGATCATCCTCATTCCTTCAAATATGGCGCAGTGCTGCGCGGCCTATTTTTTCGTCGCGGTCATTTGCGCGCGAGCTTTGGCAACTGCTGCCTCTTCGGCTTCGATCTGCGCGTTGATGGTTTGGCTGGTTCGGGCCTCCAGCGCTTCGACCTTGGCGAGGTCGGCGGGGTCCCAATTGGCGCGGTCGAACCAGGGTTCGATGTCGTCGCTGCCTGATGCGATGGCGGCGTCCGCTGCGGCTTGGGTAGCCTCTTCTGCCGCGCCTTCGGCTTGCATCATCGTTTCCAGGCTCACCTCTTCGCTCGCGGCACTAACGGCATATTCCTTGAGCGCAGCGACCGACGTATCCAAAATCTTGGCGAGCTCGCCCAATTCCTTGTCGTCCAGTTCAGCCAGTTTGCGCTCCTGCGGCAGCGCCTTTGCTTGCGCCTCGAAATCACCCGCACTGCCCATCAGCTTGGTCATCATCACCGGAATGGCCTGGAATGTCGCTGACAGCACTTCAGGGTCGGCCTGGATGGCAAAGCTTTCGGCGGCAAAGGCCGTGCCCGTCGGCGTCGCAAAAAAGGCGTTCACCGCCGCCAGCTGGTCAGGCGTGAATTTGCGGGCATAGGCGCGCGCGAGCCCTTCGCGCATCGGTGCTTCGAGCGCTTTGCCGACTTCCATCAACAGCGGCGTCATCACCTTGAACATGCCTTCGTTGCGCTCATTGCGGCCGGGATCGAGGATGGCAAGCACCGCGCCGCGCTGTTCATCGCTCAGCGCATTGGCCTTGTCGAAATCGACCCCCGTCTTCGTCGCGATCTGGTTGCCGCTCATGCTTTCATCGAGTTTGAGCATCGGCTTGATGAACTGGCCAATCATCTGGTCCATCATCTTGCCAAAGGCACCGTCGGGCAGCAGCTTGGACGCGGTGGCCTGCGCCCGCGCCAGTTGCGCGGGGTCAATCGGCGTTTTGTCGCCGGTGTCGAACAGCTTGCCGAACATCTCCATCAGCGCAGCTTCGCTGCTCGCGCCGCCGGGGTCGCCCAAAGCGGGGTCAGCGGCGTGCACCGGCACGGTCAGCGTGAGCAGCGCCAGCGGAGCTGCGGCCAATTTCAGCAGAAATTTCAACATGCGATCTTCCTCCCCGGGCCCGGTCAGGCCGCCACGCGCGCTGCGGCCGCGCGCGCCTTCAGCCAACGCCCCATCGCCTCGCTGACATCGCGGCCATCGCGAATGCCCCAGACGACCAGGCTGGCCCCGCGCACTATGTCACCGGCGGCAAAGACACCGTCAAGGCTGGTCATCATGGTCTGATGATCGACCCGCAAAGTGCCCCAGCGCGTCACGCCAAGCGCGGATTCACCGAACATGCCGGGCAGGTCTTCGGCATCGAAGCCTAGCGCCTTGATGACCAGGTCGGCGGGCAGGCTGAAGCTGCGTTCAGGGTCCACCTCGGGCGCGCGGCGACCGCTGACATCGGGTGCGCCCAGCCTTATGCCGTTGGCAAGCACGCTGGTGACGGTGCCATCGCCCAGCATCGCGGCGGGGGCGGACAGCCAGACGAACTCGACGCCTTCTTCCTCGGCATTGGCAACTTCGCGCTGCGATCCCGGCATGTTGGCGCGGTCGCGGCGATAGAGGCATTTGACCGACGCCGCGCCCTGGCGGACAGCGGTGCGGACGCAGTCCATCGCCGTGTCGCCGCCGCCGATGACAACGACATGCTTGCCCGCGGCATTGAGCGCGCCGCTGTCGAATTCGGGCACGGCGTCGCCAAAGCCCTTGCGGTTCGACGCGATCAGATAGTCAAGCGCCTCGACCACGCCGGGCTGCGCGGCACCGGGGACGGTGATCGCGCGCGCCTTGTACACGCCGGTCGCGATCAGGACGGCATCGTGGCGCTGGCGCAGTTCGGCGAGCGTCGCATCGCGCCCGACCTCAAAGCCCAGTTGGAAGATGATGCCGCCCGCCTCGAGCCGCTCGACGCGGCGCATGACGATGGGCTTTTCGAGCTTGAAGCCGGGGATGCCATAGGTGAGCAGCCCGCCGGCGCGGTCGTGCCGGTCATAGACGGTCACCTCGTGTCCCGCCGCGCGCAGATATTCTGCCGCCGTCAGTCCGGCGGGACCGGCGCCGATAATGCCAACCGACTGGCCAGTGGCGCGGCCGGGGACCAGCGGCTCGACCCAGCCCTCTTCCCACGCGGTGTCGGTGATATATTTCTCGACCGCGCCAATGGTGACCGCGCCGTGCCCCGAAAATTCGATGACGCAATTGCCCTCGCACAGCCGGTCCTGCGGACAAATGCGCCCGCAAATCTCGGGCATGGTCGACGTTGCGTTCGACAGCTCATAGGCCTCACGCAGCCGCCCCTCGGCGGTCAGGCGCAGCCAGTCGGGGATATGATTCTGCAGCGGGCAATGCACCGAGCAATAAGGAACACCACACTGTGAGCAACGCGCGGCCTGGGCATCGGCGTCGGCGGCGGCATAACGGTCGGCGATCTCGCGGAAATCCTGCGCGCGCGTCTGCGGTTCCCGCTTTTCGGGATAGGCTTGCCCGTGCTGGACAAATTGCAACATGCGCTCGGCCACCATCGACACCCTTTCCTGTTAAGGCGCGTTCGCTGGCGCGATATGCCGCACTTGTCACGCGAAAATTGGATGGTGAGACAGCTCTGCTGTCTTAAAATAGGCCTTTGTTGATCCGCCCTAATCCACCCGCGCAATAATCGAACAGATGAACGGCCATGCCGGACCTATATTTGTGGTGAGACCGCAAAGCGGCCGTGCTTGCGAAAGGCCACCAGCCACT
The DNA here is from genome assembly GCA_013911715.1 of Sphingopyxis sp. Taxonomy (GTDB): domain Bacteria; phylum Pseudomonadota; class Alphaproteobacteria; order Sphingomonadales; family Sphingomonadaceae; genus Sphingopyxis. Next base: position 4,403 of record JACEST010000053.1, read on the forward strand.
CGGGCGCGACGCTGTCGAGCGCCGTCGCGGTGACGCCCAGATCACCCAGTGTTGCCGCGCCGGGCGCGACCACCGTGTCCTTTTGCAGCATCAGCCACTGGTCCCAGCTAATCGGCGCGCCGGGCAGCCAGCCGGTTGCACGCGCCATGCCAGCGGCGACAAAGTCGGGCAGCGGTACAAACAGCGGGTCACGCCCGATCGCCTTGGCGATCCAGCGGAACAGCGCTTCCATCGACATTATCTGCGGCCCGCCGAGCTCAAATGTGCGGCCCGGAGCGCCGGGCTCGGTCAGCGCCGCGCTGATCGCGCTGGCCACATCGCCCACATAAACGGGCTGGAACTTCGTCGCCCCCGACACCAGCGGCACGATGGGGGCCATGCGGATCATGCCAGCAAAGCGGTTCACAAACTGGTCCTCGCGCCCGAACACGGTCGATGGGCGCAAGATGGTCGCGGTGGGCACAGCGGCGCGCACGGCAGCTTCGCCCAGCCCCTTGCTGCGGCCATAAACGGCGGGGCTGTCCTCATCGGCACCAATCGCCGACACATGCACCAACCGCGTGATACCCGCATCTCGCGCAGCATTGGCGATATTCGCCGCACCCAAATGCTGCACCGCGGCCATGTCGGCAAAGGCCCCGACGAGATTGACCACCGCATCGCTGCCCGCGACAACGCGCGCCACCGATGCGGCATCGCGCACGTCAACGGCGGCAAATTGCGTCTGCCCCAAATTGCCCAGCGGCTTCAGAAATTCGGCCAGCTTGGGCCGCCGCTGCGCGATGCGCACCCGTGCCCCGCGCGCGAGCAACTGCTGCGCGGCATAGCGCCCGATAAATCCGCCCCCGCCGAACAGGGTGATGAGCTGGTTGGAGAGGTCTTGAGTCATGCGCCGTTCGTTGCGCCAGTCCAGTGGCGAGTCAAGCCGTTGCGGCACCATGGGCTCAGCGAAACGCCTGGCCGACCCCGCAACAGCCAGATCCGGCGTCAATCGACCCTTTGCTTCCTGTCACAACAATGTGGCAGATGTGCAACATAATTGTAAAAATGCAACGCCGTTCGCCGAAATCTGATGGACCATGGCGCGCAGGTCCGCTTTTGGCGCCTTCACATTATGGCTGCCTGATAAGGAAACGACGCAATGCCACGCTTGAACAACTCACTCCGCCTTGCCGCCAGTGCCGCAGCGATCGCCACCTCGCTGCTCGGTACGGCTGCTGTTGCACAGTCCTCAACCCCTGGTGAAACGGCTGCCGCCGAAACCGAAATCGTCATCACCGGTTCGCGAATTGCGCGCTCGGATCTCGAAAATGCCAACCCGGTCGTGGCTGTCACTGGTGCCGCGATCGAAGCGAGCGGGCTCACCAACATTACCGACGTACTACTTCGCAACCCGGCACTGTCGGCTTCGACCGGCTCCTCGTTGTCGGGCGGCCGCGATGCCTTGTTTGGCGAAACTGGTGTGAACCTGCTCAACCTGCGCAATCTGGGCACCAACCGCACGCTTGTGCTGGTCAATGGCAAACGCCACGTGGCCGGCCCCCCAACTCGGCGGCGGTCGATATCAATACAATTCCGCAAGATCTGATCCAGAATGTCGACGTTCTGACCGGCGGTGTTTCGGCGGTTTATGGTGCCGACGCGGTTTCGGGCGTCGTCAATTTCGTGCTGCGCCGTGACTTCGAAGGTCTGCGCGCCCGCGGCCAAATTGGCATTTCGGACGAAGGCGATGCCGGAACGCAGTTCGGCTCGCTCACCTTTGGCACCAATTTTGCCGATGATCGCGGCAATTTTGCCGTCGCCTATGAATATAACCGCAGCGAGCGGCTGAGCAGCTTTGCCCGCCCCTTTTCCGGCGACCCGGAGCGCAATTTTGGCCTGTTCCGGAACATCAATGATTTTCCCGATGATCCGAATGTATTCGACCGCATCCTCTATAACAACCTGACCTGGGCAGACAGTTCGCCCGATGGCGCCATTGACCTTGATCTTGACGGCATCCCCGATTTCACGGGCAGCGGCCTGGTTTATGATCGCGGGCTGGTGCTGCGCAGTGCTGGTGGCCGTGCGGTCGGCGGGTCGAACACGCCTACCGCAGGCTATTTCGGCGATATTGCGCCCGCGACGCAGCGTCATGTCGTCAATGCGCTCACCAGCTACGAATTTTCGCCTGCTGCCCGAATTTATGCCGAAGGCAAATATGTCCGCGCGTCGGCGTTTTCGGTGGGTCAGCCGAGCTTTGACTTCTTCACATTTATCGAACCCGACAATGCGTTTCTGATCGATCGCTTTGGCCCGGCGGCAGCGCCGGACGGTGCCTTGCTGTCGCGCGACAATTTCGATCTCGGCATTCGCGGTGAAACCAACGTTCGCGAAACATGGCGCGGCGTGATTGGTGTTGATGGTGCCATCAGTGACAATGCCAAATATGATCTGTCCTATGTCTATGGACGCAATTCGGCCAGCAATACGCAGACGTCCAACCTGATTGCCGATCGCTACTTCGCGGCGCTTGACGCCGTGCGCGACCCGGCGACGGGGCAGATTGTGTGCCGGTCGACGCTGTTCCCGAACGACCCGATCAACCCGTCCAACTTTGGGCAAGCGGCATCAACCTTTACCCCCGGGGCCAACAGCCCGTGCCGCCCGCTCAGTCTTTTTGGTGAAGGCGTTGCCACCCAGGCAGCGCTCGACTTTGTGCTGGCGGACAACACCAACCGCTTTCGCATAACCCAGCAGGTCGTCAGCGGCAACGTTTCGGGCGATTTCGATTCGCTGTTCAAGCTGCCGGGCGGATCGCTGGGCTTTGCATTGGGCGCCGAATACCGGCGTGAAACGAGCAGTGCGACGCCGGACGCGCTGATCCAAAATGGTTCGCTGCGCGACTTTTCACAGCAGCCGGTCAGCGGCGGCAAATTTGATGTGAAGGAAATCTTCGCGGAATTGAACGCGCCGGTTCTGTCCGATCGTCCCTTCTTCGAATTGCTGTCTTTCTCGGCTGCCGTGCGTCTGTCGGATTATTCGACCGCAGGTGAAACGACGACATGGAATGTCGGCGGCGTCTATGCGCCGGTTCGCGATGTCCGCTTCCGCGGCTCATACTCAGAATCGGTTCGCGCACCGAACATCAGCGAGCTGTTCGATCCGCTGGGCGGCGCATTCGCGTTTGTTACCGACCCGTGCGACATCACGCGCCTGAATGACGGCACCTCGTTCCGTCAGGCCAACTGCACCGCCTTGCTCTCCGGGCTGGGTCTGACTCCGGCTGAAATTGCAGCGTTCAGCCCATCGACCGATGCAGTGAACTCGACATCGCGGCGCGGTCTGACCGGCGGTAACGTCAATCTGACGGAAGAAACGGCGCGGACATGGACCGCCGGGGTTGCCATTCAACCCAGCTTCCTGCCGCGCTTCTCGCTCACGGTTGACTATTTCAATATCCGCATCCGCGGCGCAGTGAATACGGCAACGGCTACAGAGATTGCCGAACTGTGCGTCGACCAACCCACACTCAACAATGCCTTCTGCCCGAATATTTTCCGTTCGAACGCACCGGGGCCGGGCCGCGGCTTTGTGTTGGGTGACGGCAATGATCCGGCGCAGCGCATTGGCTTCATCGCTGGGCCGCAGAATGTCGCTGTGCTCGAAACATCGGGTGTCGATTTTGCGGCACGCTATGCGTTCGAAACCGCAAAAATCGGCGAATTCAGCTTTGCGCTCGTCGGCAGCTATCTGGACGAATATAATTTCACGCCATCAATCGGCGCTGACATCGAAGATGACCGGTTGCAGGACTTTAACCCGAAATGGCGCGGCAATTTTGATGTCAACTGGCAACTCGACAAACTTGGCATCAATTACACGCTGGTTTATCAGAGTGCTACTCAGCGCTTTGAGCCCGAGCAGCTGGTGGCCAACCCCGATCTTGCGGATCCGCGTTTCTTCGAGTCGAAGGAATTGTGGGATCACAACATCCGCGTGACCTATGATGTGAACGACCAGTTCACAATCTTTGCCGGGGTCAACAATCTGGCCGATCAAAAGCCCGACTTTGACGATTTCAACTATCCGATTTCGGGCATTGGCCGCTTCATGTATGTCGGTGCCAAGATTTCGCTCGAAGATTTGTTCAAGTAAATCGCACGCCCGTCCCCGGCGCCTCAGCCGTGGGCGTCGCCTGCAAAAATAAAAAAGGCCCGGGATCGCTCCCGGGCCTTTTCCTTTGGCGAACAGATGCGGTTTACATGCTGTAATACATGTCAAATTCTACCGGGCTCGGGGCCATTTCCCAGGCGAAAACCTCTTCCCATTTCAGCTCGATATAGGCCTCGATCTGGTCACGCGTGAAGACATCGCCCTTGAGCAGGAAGTCATGGTCGGCGGACAGGCTGTTCAGCGCCTCGCGCAAGGACCCGCACACCGTTGGCACTTCCTTCAACTCTTCGGGCGGCAGATCGTACAGATTCTTGTCCATCGCGTCGCCGGGGTGGATTTTGTTCTGGATGCCGTCCAGCCCGGCCATCAACAGCGCGGCATAGCACAGATAGGGGTTGGCCATCGCGTCGGGGAAACGGAATTCGACGCGCTTGGCCTTGGCGCCCGCGCCATAGGGGATGCGGCACGAAGCCGAACGGTTGCGCGACGAATAAGCAAGCAGGACAGGCGCTTCAAAGCCCGGGACCAGCCGCTTGTAGCTGTTGGTCGTCGGGTTGGTGAAGGCGTTGAGTGCCTTGGCGTGTTTGATCACGCCGCCGATGAAATAAAGGCACATGTCGGACAGGCCGGCATAGCCATTGCCCGCGAACAGCGGCTTGCCCTTTTCCCAGATCGACATGTGGGTGTGCATGCCGCTGCCATTATCGTCCTTGATCGGCTTGGGCATGAAGGTCGCGGTCTTGCCATAGGCATGCGCGACCTGGTGGACGACATATTTGTAAATCTGCATCCGGTCGGCGGTCTGCGTTAGCGTGCCAAAGGTCAGGCCGAGTTCGTGCTGCGCGGCGGCCACCTCGTGATGGTGCTTGTCGCAGGGCAGGCCCATTTCGAGCATGGTCGATACCATTTCGGCGCGGATGTCGACGGCGCTGTCGACCGGCGCAACCGGGAAGTAACCGCCCTTGGCGCGCGGACGATGGGCCAGGTTGCCGCTTTCGTAAGCGCGGCCGGTGTTGGTCGGCAGTTCGATGTCGTCGATTTCAAAGCCCGACTTGTTATAGCCGGTCTCGAAGCGGACATCGTCGAACATGAAAAATTCGGCTTCGGGGCCGACATAGACGGTGTCGCCGATTTTGGTCGAGGCAAGATAGGCCTCGGCGCGCTTGGCCGTCGTGCGCGGGTCGCGCGTATAGCCTTCACCAGTCGATGGTTCGACAATGTCACAGAAAATGACGAGCATCGGCGTGGCCGAGAAGGGGTCGTCATAGACCGCCTCCAGGTCGGGCTTCAGGATCATGTCGCTTTCGTTGATCGCCTTCCACCCGGCAATCGATGATCCGTCGAACATCAGCCCGTCTTCGAGCGCGTCTTCGTCGATCACCCCGGCGCACATCGTCAAATGCTGCCATTTGCCCTTGGGGTCGGTGAAGCGCAGATCGACCCACTCAATCTCATTTTCCTTGATGCGCTTGATGATGTCCTTGGGGCTGGTTGCCATGATGCTGTCGTCCTTTGCTGTAAAATATTGTTGATGTGCGGCTGTGTCAGAGCGCGTCGCCGTCGCGCTCGCCAGTGCGGATGCGCAGCGCGGTTTCGACCGGGATCACGAAAATCTTGCCATCGCCGATGCGGCCGGTTTGCGCGGCTGCGGCGATGGCCTCGACCACGCGGTCGGCCATGCCGTCCTCGACCACGACCTCCAGCTTCACCTTGGGCAGGAAGTCGACGACATATTCGGCGCCGCGATACAGTTCGGTGTGACCCTTCTGGCGCCCGAACCCCTTCGCCTCGGTCACGGTGATGCCCGAAACGCCGACATCGTGCAGCGCCTCCTTCACCTCATCGAGCTTGAAGGGTTTGATGATCGCTTCGATTTTCTTCACGTCCTGTTACCTCTCTGGACAGAAACGGAGCCGACTGCGCCCGTGGCCGGAGCGGGTATGCCCCGTCCGGTTCGGTCGATTCGACCCTTCTCCATCGCTATTCCACCAATCAAGACCCGTGCCAATTGCGGAAATCGCGGGCTGGCCCGGGGTTTGGTCTAGGTGGTGGCGGTAAGGTGCCGATGCTTTGGGCATCGTCGCGGCAACGCTGCCTATAATTGAGGCAGGGTTATGCGCCTGCCTCACCACGGCGGGCAGTGCAGCCCCTTGGCGCTTTCGGTGAAGATTTCCGGCGCGCCCTCGGTAATGCCGATGCTATGCTCGAACTGCGCGGACAGGCCGCGGTCGCGCGTCACCGCCGTCCAGCCGTCGTCGAGCACTTTGACCGCGGGCTTGCCCAGATTGATCATCGGCTCGATGGTGAAGAACATGCCGGGGCGCAGCTCGGGGCCGGTGCCGGGTCGCCCCGCATGGATCACCTCGGGCGCGTCGTGGAACAACTGTCCAAGCCCATGGCCGCAAAAATCGCGCACCACCGAATAGCGGTGCTTTTCGGCGTGGCTCTGGATCGCGTGGGCAATGTCGCCCATGGTGTTGCCGGGCCGCGCCGCCTCAATCCCCAGCATCATGCATTCATAGGTCACCTCGACCAGCCGCCGCGCGCGCAAGGGGACTTCGCCGACAAAATACATGCGGCTGGTGTCGCCGTGCCAGCCGTCGACGATGGTGGTGACATCGATGTTGATGATGTCGCCGTCTTTCAACGGCTTGTCGCTGGGGATGCCGTGGCACACGACATGGTTGCTGCTGGTGCAGCAGCTGTGGGTATAGCCGCGATAGCCCAGCGTCGCGGGAACGCCGCCTGCTGCAAGCATCGCCTCGCGCACCAGATCGTCGATCTGTGCCGTCGTCACGCCGGGGCGGACGAATTCGGTGAGCGCGTCGAGGATGTCGGCCGACACTCGCCCCGCCGCGCGCATGCCCGCAAAACCAGCCGCATCATGCAGCTTGATCGTGCCATCGCGCACGGGCGAAGGGGCCAGCGTCTCGCCGCCCGCAACTTCAACATAATTGTACATGATAGCCGATATAGTTGGCGGGCGTTGAAAAGGCGAGAGGGCACTTGCTCTCGCCCGCACTTCGGCCTATATCGCCCTCACTTCTTGACATGGTTAGCCAGCCAAGACGTCGGGGCCGCGGGCCGCGGCGGCTGTTTCTGCTTGGGCTTTCCGGTCGCAAATTTGGACAAAGCCGCTTGGTCGATCTCGACGCCCTTAATGCCATCATTGCGCCGCAGGCCGACGCGCTCGGCCTCGCGCTGGTGCGCGTGGCTTTCTATGGTGGTGAAAGCGATCCGACGCTTCAGGTGATGGCTGAACGCCCCGACACGCGCCAGCTGACCATCGACGATTGCGCCGAGCTGTCGCGCCGGATTTCGGAACAGCTTGATTTGCTCGAGGCCGAAGGGCGCGATCCCATTAACATGGCTTACCGGCTCGAAGTGTCGTCGCCCGGCATCGACCGTCCGCTGACGCGCGTCGCGGACTTTTCCGATTGGGCAGGGCATGAGGCCAAGATCGCGCTCAAGGAAAAGCGGGATGGCCGTCAACGTTTTCAGGGCGATCTGATTGGCATCGATGCGGACGGCGTCATCACTTTGACCGACCGGCAGGGCATCGACCACCGCCTGCCGTTCGCTGACATCGACAGCGCCAAACTGGTGCTGACCGACAAACTCATTGCTGCAACCGTGCCGCTCGTCACCGACGGGGCGGACGAACTGGAAGAAGAAGGACAGGACTGATGGCCACTGCCATTTCCGCCAACAAGGCCGAGCTGCTCGCGATTGCCAACAGCGTCGCCACGGAAAAGATGATCGACAAGGGCATCGTTATCGAGGCCATTGAAGAAGCGATCCAGCGCGCCGCGCGCGCGCGCTATGGCGCCGAAAACGACATTCGCGCCAAGCTCGACCCGCAAACCGGCGACCTGCGCTTGTGGCGCGTCGTCGAGGTGGTCGAAACGGTCGAGGATTATTTCAAGCAGGTCGACCTCGCCGCTGGTCAGAAGCTGCAGGCCGGGGCCGCTGTGGGCGATTTCATCGTCGACCCGCTGCCCGCCGTCGATTTGGGCCGCATCGATGCCCAGTCGGCCAAGCAGGTGATCTTTCAAAAGGTCCGCGAAGCCGACCGCGAGCGTCAGTTTGAAGAATATAAGGACCGCACCAGCGAGATTATCACTGGCGTCGTCAAATCGGTCGAATTTGGTCACATC
>JACEST010000054.1 GCA_013911715.1 Sphingopyxis sp.
GTTGATTCCTGCGGGCACGTGGTTGGCCACCAGCGTGGGAATGCCGATACCAAGGTTCACATAAAACCCGTCGCGCAGTTCCATTGCGGCGCGGGCTGCCATTTCGTCGCGCGTCCACGGCATCAGGCAGCCTCCCTCGGGCGGACGGTGCGTTTCTCGATCCGCTTTTCGTTGATGGTCGAAAGCACCACGCGATCGACATAGATACCTGGCGTGTGAATGGCGTCCGGGTCGAAGGTTCCTGCGGGCACGATCTCTTCCACTTCGGCCACGGTGACCTTGCCCGCAGTGGCCATGTTGGGATTGAAATTGCGCGCCGTCTTGCGGAACATCAGGTTGCCAGCCGGATCGGCCCGCCACGCCTTGATGATGGCAAGATCGGCCCGCAGCCAGGTTTCGCGCACATACTCCTCGCCCTCGAAAGTCTCCACCGGCTTGCCCTGCGCCACCACGGTGCCGACCCCGGTCTTCGTGTAGAACGCCGGGATGCCGGCACCGCCAGCGCGGATGCGCTCGGCGAGCGTGCCTTGCGGGTTGAGTTCGAGTTCCAGCTCGCCCGAAAGGTACTGCTGCTCGAACAGCTTGTTCTCGCCCACATAGGACGAGATCATCTTTCGCACCTGCCGGCTTTCCAGCAGCATCCACAAGCCGAAGCCATCGGCCCCGGCATTGTTGGAAATGACCGTGAGATCACGGACGCCCGCAGCGCGGATTTCCGGGATCAGGCTTTCCGGGTTGCCGGACAGGCCGAACCCGCCCGACATCACGGTCATCCCGTCGAACAGCAGCCCGTCGAGCGCGGCTGCGGGCGTCGCGTAGATCTTGCTCATGCGCGCGTCTTTCAGGCCGCGGCGCGGTGGCGGGCGGAAAAGCCCTGTTCGGTTTCGTCCTGCGCGCGCTCGAGCCGGAAGTCGAAGGCAATGGTCACGCTGTCGCCCTGCCGGTTCGGCACCGGCAGCAGCCCTTCGCGCGTGCCGAACGCGAAATCATCGGCGGCAAAGGGATCATCGCCGAAGTTGATCTGCGTGGTCAGCGTGCGATAGCCGGGCGCCTCGATGAAGAAATGGACGTGCGCGGGGCGGTTGCCATGGCGGCCCAGCGCCTGCATCAGGCGGTCGGTTGCGCCCTGCGGCGGCACGCTGTAGCCGTTGGGTGATTTCGAATGGAAGGCATAGCGCCCATCATCGCCCAGACGGATGCGGCGGCGGTTGTTGAACGGGGTCTGTTCGCGGGTGGGATCGAAGTGCGAATAGAACCCGCGCGAATCCGCATGCCAGACATGGACGATCGCGTTCTTCACCGGTTCGCCATCAGGCCCGGTTACCTGACCGGTCATGCGCAGGGTCGTTGTCTCGTCGGCATCGCTGGTGAGGCACACGTCGCCTTCTGCCAGCGGAGCGCCCGCCACATAGAGCGGACCTTCGATCGTCCGGGGCGTGCCGCCACCGCGCCCGGCCTCGGCATCGCGCGCGTCCATCAGCAGGTCGAGGAAGTGTTCAAGGCCGATGCCCGGCGCAATCAGGCCGAATTCGCCCGCACCGTCCTGCAGGAACTTCACCGCCTGCCAGAATTCGCTCTCGGTCACCTCGTGCGCGACGATCACGTTCATCACGCCCTCAAGCAGATCGCGGACGATCGCCTTGGTGCGCTGGTCTCCGCCCTGTTCGGGCACGCCGGAAGCACGGTCCAGCAGGTTCTGGACAGCAGCGGTCTTCACGAAATCGTTATTCATCTCATCTCTCCCTTGCTTGTATGGGTGTCAGCGCGTCAGCGGTCGTCGTCGTGGAGCGAGGACGGGTGCCGGCACAGCGGCGTCACGCTGATGTCCATGAACGGATAGAGCGGCAGGCCGGTCACGATGTCGTGCAGCTGCGCATTGCTCTCCACGTCGAAGATGCTGACGTTGCTGTAGTGCCCGACAACGCGCCAGATGTGACGCCAGGTGCCTGCGCGCTGCAGCTCCTGAAAGCGCGCCTTTTCCAGCGCCTTGAGCTGTTCGAACCGGTCGGGGTCGAACCCTTGCGGCACGTTTACGTCCATTTCCACTTTGAACAACATGGCCCGGATCTCCTTGCTCTAACCGATGGTCACAGTTTTGCGGGGCGCACCGCGCGTCAGGAACGCGACGCGCTCTTCGTCGAGCGCGATGCCAAGGCCCGGCCCCGTGGGTACGCCGAGGCCGAAGTCCGCGTAATCGAGCGGAGTGCTCAGAATTTCCTCGGTCAGTAGCAGCGGGCCGAACAGTTCCGTGCCGAAGGCCAGCTGCGGGAACGTCGCGAAAAGCTGGGCCGAGGCGACCGTGCCGACAGCGGCTTCCAGCATGGTGCCGCCGTAAAGCGCGACACCGGCGGCATCGGCGATGGCCTGCACGGCGCGCGCCGCGTGCAATCCGCCGGACTGCTCGATCTTCACAGCAAAGACATCAGCGGCTGCATCCATCACGAATTCATGCGCGCTGGCAGGGCCTTGCAGCGCCTCGTCGGCCATGATCGGTATGCGGGCGGCGGCACGCAACCGGGCCATCCCGGCGCGGTTGGTGCGGTGGATCGGCTGTTCGACCAGATCGCACCCCGCATCGGCCAGCATCGCGATGCCGCGCCGGGCGCCGGTTTCGTCCCAGGCCGTGTTGACGTCCACGCGCACCGAGGCCTGATCCCCCAGCGCCCGCTTGATCGCGGCGACATGCGCGACATCGGCTTCGATCGCGCGCTTGCCGATCTTTAGCTTGAAGGCGTTGTGGCGGCCCCGGTCGATCATCGCCTCGGCCTCGGCGATATCCTTGGCCGTGTCCCCGCTTGCCAGCGTCCAAAGCACCGGGAGCCGATCGCGCACACGCCCGCCCAGCAGTTCGCTCAGCGGTAGTCCGGCGCGCTTGCCCTGCGCGTCTAGCAGCGCTGTCTCGATCGCGCATTTGGCGAAGTGGTTGCCCACGATGTGCCGGCTCAGATCGGCCATCCGCGCGGCCGGCCGGGCCGCGTCCTGTCCGATCAGGATCGGCGCAAAGTAAGCATCGATTAGCAGCTTGATGCTCTCGGGCGCCTCCGGACCGTAAGCGAGGCCGCCGATCGTGGTGGCTTCGCCGAGGCCCTCGATCCCGTCGGCGCAGCGCAGGCGGACCAGACACAGCGTCTGGACGTGCATGGTCGCCATTGCCAGCACGTGCGGCCGGATGCAGGGTACATCGACGAGCTGCGTCTCGATGCCAAGGATCGTGGTCATGCTGCCGTCCCTTCGTCGCCGGCCTGCCGCCGTGCCGTGACCACGCAGGCCATGACCCCGAAGGCGCGGAAATCAGCCGTGCAGCGCTGGCCAGGCCGGATCGCATGCATGCCGGTGACTGCTCCTGTCGAGACGAACTGGCCCTCGGTCAGCGGCAGTCCCAGTGCTTCCGTCTGCCGCACGGTAAAATCGAACGCCGCTTGCGGCCCGCCTGGCAGCGCGCTGGCCGCAGCGCGCACCGGCGCGTCGTCGTCGAGCGTGGTCACGCAAACCAGCGTCACAGGATCGCCGATCCGCCCGAGCGGCACGTCGCCGCCGATCAGGATGCCGCCGTTGTTGCCAAGGTCGGCCACGCTGGCGAGCGATCCCAGCAAGGGCAGCGGCGCGACCGGGCTGGTCGCCACCTCGATCCCGGTGGTCAGGCGGTGGACCACAGCGGCCCTGTCCGTCCCCGGCCCGGCAAAGGCGACGAACTCCGCCTCGAACGCAGCGCTGCCGCCGGCGAATGCGGGGAAGGTCCCGATCACGTCAGGGCCCAGTTTCGTCACCTGCGCGGCGAAGATCGGCCCGATGAACCGGTCGGTACCGAAGCGCTGCGCGAGGTCGGCGGACAGGCGCCCGACCATCCAGCCGGCGATCCGGTCGTTCCACAAGGCGATCGCGGCAAGTTGTATCGCGTAGGCCTCGTCCAGCGTCTCCGGCAGAACGCCGGGGAAGGCCTGCAAGGGCCGCGCCGCTGCACGCGCGGCGACGACCGCACGGGCCGTATCGGCGATCTGCCGGGTCACGCGCATCACAGCTCAGCCTGCATGGGCAAGCGATGATAGCTGCGCCCGAAATGGACCAGCCCATCGTTGCTTTCGCCAAGGCGCAGTTCGTCGGCCGTCAGTCCCCGTCTGGCGAACCGTCCCGACAGCGCCTGCTGCCCGGCGGCCAGCACGTTGATGCAAAGCTTGCCGTTTTCCACCAGAATGGCGTTCATCCGCGAAGAGCGGTTCACGCAGACCAGCAGCGCGCCAGGATCGTCCGAAACCCGGCACACCGCCGATGCGGTCATGCCATGGCACCCGGCCCTGCCATCGGTGGTTATGATGTTGACGGCGGCACCCAGCCGCCACATCGCCGTCCTGAACTGTTCGGGATCAATCATCGGGAATCTCCAGGTGCAAGCGCAGGCGGTCAATCTTCCGGTGCGATGGTGACCCGCAGGCCATCGAGCGCGGCGGAAAGCGGGATATGGCAGGACAGGCGGCTGCGCCCTTCGCGCGCATCGCTGCTGTCGAGAAGTTGGTCCTCGTCATCGCCAAGCGGCGGGAGGGCATCCTGGTGCGAGCCGACGTAGACATGGCAGGTGGCGCAGGAGCAGCAGCCACCGCAAAGGGCGGTAGGCTCGTCCACGCCGGCTTCGCGCAGGGTCTCCATCAGGGTATGCCCGGGGGTGACGGCAAGCGCCCGCTCTATCCCCGAACGCGTGATCAGATGGATGGTCAGCATGGGAAATCTCCGAAAGATCCGAACGCGCGCCGCGCTCAGCGCATCAGCAGGCCGCCGTTGATGTCCCAGGCCGCGCCATTGGCGAAAAAGGCGTTCTCTGCGGCGAGGTGGACGGCGGTTTCGGCAACGAAATCGAGCGAGCCCAGGCGCTGCACCGGGATGCCCGCGACGATGCCGGCCAGCTTGTCTTCGGGCACCAGCGTGTGCACCGCGGGGCTGTCGAGCGGGCCAGGGGCGATCGCGTTGACGGTCACGCCGAAGGGGCCAAGCTCGCGCGCAAAGACCTTGGTCAGCGTGAGGACGCCGCCCTTGGACGCGGCATAATGCGCGCCCGTGGCCGTGCCACCGTTCTGCCCGGCGAGCGAGGCTATGTTGATGATCCGCCCGTGGCCGCGATCCTTGAAGTAGCGGCCGAATACCTGACACCCGACGAACGTACCGCGCAGGTTGACCTGCATCACCTCATCGAACTCGTCCGGCTCGATCTCCAGCACCGGCCTGACGACCGTGATGACTGCATTGTTGACCAGCACATCGACCGCACCCCACAGCGCGACCAGCCGGTCACACGCGCCCTCGAATGCTTCGGGATGGCGCACGTCGAGCGCAAGGCCGACCGCTGTCTGTCCCGAAGGGTCCAGCTTCGTGGCGCTGGCCTCGGCGGCTGCTCCATCCACATCGGAGATCGCCACGCGGTATCCGGCGCGGTGGAACGCTGCCGAAAGCGCGGCACCCAACCCTTGCGCCCCGCCGGTGACGAGAACCGTCCGCCCCGCGTTCACAGCAGGTATCCGATGCCGAACTGGTGATCTTCGGCGTTGATTAGCGTGACGACTTTCTCGTCGATCAGCCAGCCGCCATCATCGCCGCGCACTAGCCGGTAAAGCAGGTCGGCGGGCAGGAAGCGCATGTGGCCATACTTGTATTCGGCCAGCATCTGCGCGCCGCGCAATTCGATGCTGCTGTCGGAGGCCGACGTCAGGACGATGCGCGAGACCGTGCGCACGGTGCGCGCAGGCGGGGCCGAGGACATGGAGAAGCCCGAAAGCAGCCGCTTCACCCGCGCCTCGCGCATGGTCTGATCGTCGTAGACGATGTTAAGGACATCGGCGTAGTCGCCGGGATCGCGCTCGGTCGGGATGATGTACTTGCCCCCGGGCGTCCACAGCTTCAGCCATGACTTATATTCCAGCCGGTCAAGCAGATCGGCCTCGGCCCACAGAAACGCGGTTGCCGCTGCAAGGGCGGTGTCGTTGACAGGCGTGCTCATGCCGTCATCATCCTTTTCCACATTTGGTAGGCCGCGCGCATCCCGGTCTCGGCGCTGACATCGCCGGCATTGTGCCCCGGCTCGGCCATGCCTTCGGGCGCATCGGTGACGCGATTGAGCATGATCCAAAGGTCCGAACCTGCCGCCGCGCCGCGCTGGACCCGTTCCCAGCCTTCGGCATCATCGGGCGTGCCAAAGCCCATCGGCCCCTGGAAATGCTCATGCAGCCGCAGCCTTGCGCGATTGCCCGCAGCCGGACCGTCGTCCATGCCGATCGCGACATGGGTGATCTCGGTCTCGTCGACCGAAACCGGACGCAGCACGCGGAAGAATGCCATCGAGCAGGCGACGTTGGGAAACAGGTTTAGATTGAAGCCTGCCCCACCGACAGCGCGGACGACCTTGCGGACGGTGGCATCGTCGTGGCCTTCCTGCCGCAGTTCCTCGGCAAGGTCTGCAAAGCGTTCAGGGATCGGTGCGTCGAGATTGGCCTCAAGGTCGATAAGATCGGGAATCATGACCATGACCGAATGGCCATTGCCCAGATCCTCTACCCAGCCGCCCTGCCCGAGCACGTCGAACACGTTCTCGGTATCGGGATCGAGCGAATCGAGGAACGTCTTGTGGACGATCGGGAAATGGTAGGCGTCTGTGGTGTTCTCGAGCTGGATCTTCCAGTTGCCCGGAAAGCGAAAGCGATGCTCACCCAGCGTCTTCACGCCAAAGCCCGCGCCCTGCTTCATGAACAGGCCGATCCACTTGCGCGCAGGGCCGAGGAAAGTCTCGAGCGGCTCGATGTCCTGCTTGAAGGTCGCGAAGATCATGCCGTGGTAGGTTTCTACCCGCAGCGAGACGAGGGGGAACTCGGTCGTATCGAAATTATCGGGATAGCCCCCGGCATGGGGCACCTTGCGCAGGCGACCGTCCGGATCGTAGCTCCAGCCGTGATAGGGGCAGACAAAGACGCTGGCCTTGCCCTTGCCGCGCTCGCACACGCTGGCGGCGCGGTGGCGGCAGCGGTTGAGCAGCACGTGAAGCTTGAGATCGCGATCCCGCGTCACGATCACCGGTTCGCGGCCAACCCACGATGTCTTGAAGGTGTTCTTGCCCGGCAGATCGCTTTCGTGCGCTACCCAGACCCAGGTGTTCTTGAAGATCCGGTCCATCTCCTCGTCGAAGATGGCTGCGTCGCGATAGAGCGACGTATGGACCCTGTCGTCACGCACCAGCGCGGCGTAATCATGTTCCATCAGTGGTTGTCCTTGCTTGCGGGCGGCACGGAAATGGGCGCTTCGTCATTCCAGGGGCCGACATCGCGGGAAAAGACGTTCACGGTCACGAACCGGCTGATGCGCCAAGCGCCATCCTCCACCACGAAATCGAGCGTCAGATGTGCGCTGCGCAGATCGGACCGGCCGTCGCGGTAGGTAGAGACCTGCAGCATCATCCACTGCGCTTGCGCCGCCTCCGCACCGGTCAGGACAATGTCTTCCGAGGCGAGATAGTGGGCGTTCAGCGCAAAGTGGGGCGGCTCGGCATATGTGGCGAGCATGGCCACGATGGCATCGCGGCCCTGATAGCTGCCAAAGGCCTTGCGATAGCGCCCACGGCCGTCCCAGACCGCGTCGCTTGCAAAGAGCGCGCCGAGTTCACCCAGCGGCGTCTGCGGCCCCAGCGTATCGCACAGGCGAAAGTAACGCGTGGCGACCTGCCGCACGGCATCCGCTGCCTCAAGCCGGGCGAGCCGGACCTCGATCGCTGCTAGAGCGCCCGCGCCGGTCATGCAGGGATGACCAGTTCCCGGCCGATCCGCGCCTCGACCCGCATGTACTTCCACAGGCGATGCTCGCCGACCTCGATGGTGCGGAACAGGTTGCAGGCGGCAACCGCCGTGGCACGATCAGGCACATCGGCAAGGATATAGAACGTCCATGGCCAGCCGTTGGGCGAAGTGCCAACCATAGTCTCGTCATCATCGAGCGTGCCGAGGATGGCCACGCCCGGCAGATCGCGGATGCCCTTGAGCATCTGGCCTGTCGCTGCCCAGACCAAGCCGATGTCAGCCGCGGGAAGATCGAAGAAGTTCTGAAGCACCGCGCCGCAGAACAGGACGCGCAAGGGTTTGGTGGGGGTATCGCTCATGGTCGAAGCGTCCTTTGCAGATCAGGGAAATCCGGGAGGGGAATCGAGGCCGAGCAGCACCTTTCCGGCGTTTTGCCATGTGCCATCGGCGAGGAAAGCGTGCTGCGGCACGATCATCGCATCGTGCATGAAGCGGCTGATCGGATGCCCCGCGACAATGCCGGTGGTGCCGGCAAGGCGGTAGACGGTGTTCGTCACTTGCGCGCCGACATGGGCCGCATTGGTGGCGGCCAGCCGCAGCAGCGAACGCATTTCGCGGCCCAGCTCGTCGCCCGCTTGCAGGATCGCGAAAGCCTCGTCTGTGGTCTCGTAGAAGAAGGCGCGGGCCGAACGCAGCGCAGCCTCTGCCTTGGCGACATCGGTCTGTACATAGGCGCGGTCGGCCAGCACCGGCGCACCGGTGATCGACGTGCGGCCACCGGTCATCTCGGCCAGATAATCGAGCGCGGTGCGCGCCACGCCAAGCCCGACGACGGCCAGAACCTGCGCCGCCAGCGACATCGAGGGGTAGCGGTAGAGCGGTGTGTCGAGGCTGGAAGGCCCGCCGCGCACGAACGTCCATTCGCGCGGGACGACGACCTTCTCGACCACCATGTCATGGCTGCCGGTCCCCTGCATGCCGATGACGTTCCAGTTCTCTTCGATCTGGACCTTGCTGGCAGGCATGACCGCGATGAGCGGCAATCCGCCCGCCGGATCGGAACCCGAAACCTTGATGCCGACTCCGATCAAGTCTGCGCCACGGCATCCCGATCCCCAGCCCCAGCGCCCCGAGACCTCCAGCCCGCCATCGACCGGCAAAGCGGCCTGCGGCGGGAAGATGCCACCGGCAAAGACCACGTCGGGGCCGTTCGCATACATCTGTTCCAGCGTCTCGATCGGCAGTGAACTGAGGTAGACGGCGGAAAAGCCGAAGCTCGCCACCCAGCCGCTCGATCCGTCGGCCTGGCTGATCGTCTCGATCAGGCGCAGGAAGTCGGACGGGTGCATTTCGTCACCGCCGAACCGCTTGGCAACCATCGCGCGGTAGACACCGGCGCGCTTCATCAGGTCGACCACATCGGCGCTGATGCAGGTCTGTCCGGCAAATTCGGCGTGGCGCGCTTTTGCTGCTGCCAGCATTTCGGCAAGGGCATCCGCACGGCTGCCGACCGTGACCGGTTCGGCAAGATGCATGGCCTGTACGTTCATGGCCTTTGGTCCTTCGCTTCAGGAAAGCTGATGACGGTCGTCGATGTTTCGACAAGCCGCCCGAATGCGCAAACGGCTTCATCCTCGCCGCGGCGCCCGATCACCTGGATGCCCACCGGCAGCCCTTGCGCCGAAAGCACCGGCACGGTCAGCGCGGGATGGCCGGAAAGATTGAATGGCCGCACCAGCGCGGTCATGCGCAGCGCCTCGGCAGGCGATGTCGCCTCGGCCAGCGGGATAGGAAAGCACGGCATCGTCGGCATGACGATCACGTCATTGGTCTCGAGCAGCGCATCGACGGCTGCGGTAAAACGGCTGCGCACTGCCTCGGCCTCAGCCAACCGCGCGGCATCGACCGAGGCAGCAGCGGCAAGGCGCGCGGCCACGTCTTCACCCAGCAGCCCCGATGGCAGTAAGTGCCCGAATGCGGCGTAAGTCTCTGCCGCGATGATCGCGATGTTCGCGGCATAGGCATCTCCGATCCCGGGCAGCACCGCCTGTGGCGCATCTGCGGAGAAGGGCGCGATGGCAGCATCGAACGCGTCGAGCACAAGCGGATCGACCCCTTCCGGGCGCACCACCACATGGCGCAAGCCGCCAAAGCCGCGCGGCACGTAATCCGGCACCATCATGGCCATCGCGGTCTCGATCATGGCCTTCGACCGCGCAAACGGGCCGATGCAATCGAGCGAAGATTCGCGCGGCGAGGCGCCTTCGCGACTGATCTGGCCGAACGTGGGTTTCAGCCCGAACACCCCGCAGCAGGCTGCAGGCGTGCGGATCGATCCGCCGGTATCGGTGCCGATCGCGAAATCGACCAGACCTTCGGCCACGGCCACCGCCGAACCGCTGGAAGAACCGCCCGGCACCAAATCTGGAAACAGGGGATTGACCGCGGTTCCGGTCCAGGCGTTGATCCCGGTCACACCATAGGCCAGCTCGTGCATGTTGGTCTTGCCGATGATCGTGCATCCGGCCTTGAGCAGCGCTGAAACGACATCGGCGTTTCGCTCTGCCGCCGCAGCATCGGCTAGGGCGGCGCTACCGGCAACGGTAGGCAAACCTGCAATATCGATACAGTCCTTCACTGCAATTTGGAACAAGCCTTCGCCGATGGCGGTCTTGGCAAAGAGGGCGTTGTGGATAGCCATGGCGGCTTAAGTGGCATTTTCAGTTGAAAAAGCAAGTATTAATTTGCAGGAGAAACTGCCGCCTGCTGGAAATGGGGTCGATGCCAGATCACTATCAGCTGGCGACAGAGCGAAGCGTGCCGGGTTTCCGGAAGCTCCAATCTGAAAGAAGGAGCTATGCTTTGATGCCTGCTTGGTACCTTGCAAACCAAAACTGCGGCCCGTGGCTTTGGACTACCTTGGAATCACGCAAGCCGATCTCGTGAACACCCGCTTGTTTGAGTTCGGGCTGACCATTAGAAATCTCTACGCTAGCGCTGGGGCGGGCGTGCCGGGTGTCGCGTTTCCAGCGGGCCTGACGCCCTGTGGATTGCCGGTCGGGCTGGAACTTGGCGGGGCGCAGGGCAATGATGACGCAGTTCTGTCCATCGCACTAGCGATGGAGGATGCCCTCGCAACCATTCCCGCATATTCTATCCTCGCCACGGAGGGCTAAAGTTGTGTCCCACGACCTGTCACAGCGATATCCCGATCTGGCACTGGGGACCGGCCTCATTGGCTTGCTGGCAACAATTGCAATAGGCACCGAACCGATCGGTGAACTCAATCGAGACCATCCACTTTGGTCAGCCTTCCTCCAATTCGGAATTCCGTCGACCTATGGGGAGGCGCTTAGCAGTAGGATCGCAACGGGGAGTTGGGTTATGTCCAGGCTCCCGGCCAAAGCCTTACTCTGGGGTTTTATTGGGATATGGATCGCAATTGCTTTTCCTTTTGTCGCAAGCGGCACCAACGGAATCATTGTCGCTGGCCTTTGACCCGATAGCTTCACTGCTTTTTCTATTAGTCTTTGGGCAAACCTTTTCTCCGGATACGCCTTGTTCATGATGCTGAGCCAGCGTTGGCTCACTCAAGTTATCGAAACTGGGTATTGCGCGCCTTGGCGGGTGTTTGAAGATCCGAGCCTTGCAGCTTGGGTAAAAGTGGTCATTGTTTCATTGATGGTCTTCTGGATCCCCGTGCATACGATCACCTTTATGATTCCGGAGAACTGGCGTGTGCTCTTTGCCGCAGTCTTGGGCGTCGCACTGGGGGTCATTTTAGGCAGTAAGCCGACGTCGAGAACCCAGGCACGAAAGCGGCCCGGGCGGCTATCCAGGCACATTGGTTAGATTGGATAAAATCTTTTTGAGTGTAACGGTCATGACAGATGATTCCTCTGCCGTTACGTCGGAAAAAGCCGTCTGGAACAAGCGCCCAGCCTGCTGCCGGACTTTGCTGGTCGCTTTGGCCCCCAATTCCGTCACCGCAACTATCGTTACCCGGCGATCGGACTTGTCAGGTGATGTAGTAACCAGCCCGTCGGCTGCCATACGCAAAATAGTCTTCGTCATGGTCGGCAATTTGATGACGGCGTGCTCAGCTATGGTCGAAACGCTGACAGGGCCGAATTGCTGCAAAATCATCAGCACGCGCCAACGAGCTAGGTCCATACCGACTCGCTTCAAGGCCCTGTCTAGGTCCATCGCATAATGACGGCTGACCCGAGTGATCCAATACAGCGGCCAATCCTCAAGCCTAAAAGCCTCATCGGAGGGATCGCACGAGATAGCTGTGGCAGATTGGGTTTTCTCAGGTTCCATCATCCCACCCTATCGATCATGCAACCTCAAAGCCATTGCGAAGTGAGGCTATATATTGTGTTTTCACGTGAATAGTGAACTTCCATGGCATGGGCGTAAGGTGGTGGGACAGCCTGGAACCCTCAAGCACTTTGAGGGTAGGGCTGAGCGCGTAGTCGATCTCCGACCAAAATCTTGAAACAGGAGGACTTTGGCATGAGCGTGAAAATTGCCGCAGTTTACACTTCCATTTCCGCGAGATCCACGATCAGAACGGCACGACGCGCCTCGAGTTTTCGGTTTATTGGCGCGAAGACAATGACAATCCGGCGCTGCAACGCTTCTTTACCCTGATCAACGAGCGTTACCCCGTCTGAGGTGTCTTGCGCGCTTTGGCAAAAGCCCGGTCAGTTGCGATAAACCGCTCAAGCATGGGCGGGATGAGCCGCTCAGCGGTCGGCGCACCCTTGGCATCTCCGCCGTTTACGACGAGTGCATAAGCCACCAGATCGCGGTGAAGCCGGGCAGAGAGCTCGATGGTGAGCCGCACCGGTTTTTCATCGGCCAGATCAGCC
>JACEST010000055.1 GCA_013911715.1 Sphingopyxis sp.
CCCCAATCCTCCCCGGAACGGGGAGGTGGCGCGAAGCGACGGAGGGGTCGGGTGAAGGCATGCGCAAGGCATCGACATCGCACCGCCCCGATAGCGGCCCCTCCGACCCCTGCGGGGCCACCTCCCCGTTCCGGGGAGGATTTTGAGTGATCGAGCCGGCGCGCCCGCGCAAAAAACACTCCACCCTTGGTGCGCCAGACGCGACCATTCGCCGCGCCCGCAAATTGCGCAAAGAAATGACACTCCCCGAAGTGCTGCTATGGCAACAACTCAAACAGCAACCCGGCAACTACCAGTTCCGGAAACAGCACCCGCTCGGCCCCTATGTCCTCGACTTCGCCTGCATCCGCGCGCGCTTAGCGATCGAGGTCGATGGCGAAGCACACAGTCGTGGCGACCAGCCACAGCGCGATGAAATTCGCGATGCCTATGTTCAAAACGAAGGATTCAAAACCATCCGCATTCCGGCAACCGAAGTGCTGAGAAACATGGAGTCCGTCGTCACATTCATCGTCGATCAATGCCGCCAACGCGCCCTCCCAAATCCTCCCCGGAACGAGTGTCGGGTTGGATTGCCCCCGGCAATCCAAGTCCAGTCCGGGGGACTGGACGACCCGGCACTGGTGGCGCGTCCAGAGCGCAGCGAAGGGCGTGACGGAGGGGCCGGGTGCGGATGAGCGCTATATATCGGTATCGCGCCACTCCGACAGCGACCCCTCCGACCCCTGCGGGGCCACCTCCCCGTTCCGGGGAGGATTTTGCAGCAGCACCTGTCCTACAAGTTCGCTTTTCTGCTAGCACTAACGTCTAATGCGACAGCAGCACATTTACGGAACCACCACCTTGTTGGAAAATCATG
The DNA here is from genome assembly GCA_013911715.1 of Sphingopyxis sp. GTDB lineage: Bacteria > Pseudomonadota > Alphaproteobacteria > Sphingomonadales > Sphingomonadaceae > Sphingopyxis. The sequence continues at coordinate 860 of JACEST010000055.1, forward strand.
CAATCGCGAGTGAAGTTGCGCAGAATATTGCGGCTTTCTTGATCCTCCCCGGAACGGGGAGGTGGCGCGAAGCGACGGAGGGGTCGGGTGAAGGGAAGCGCAAGGCATCGACATGGCAGCGCCCAGATCGCGCCCCCTCCGACCCCTGCGGGGCCACCTCCCCGTTCCGGGGAGGATTTAGAAAGTTGACGCCATGATCCAATCCCTCCTAATCGCCAACCGGGGCGAAATTGCTTGCCGGATCATCCGCACCGCGCGGGCGATGGGCATTCGCACGGTCGCGGTCTATTCGGATGCCGATGCCAAGGCGCTGCATGTACTGCAGGCGGATGAGGCGGTGCATATTGGCGCGTCGCCGGCGCGCGAGAGCTATCTGGTGGGCGAGAAGATCATCGCCGCCGCGCTTGCCACCAAAGCCGAGGCGATCCATCCGGGCTATGGCTTTCTCTCCGAAAATGCTGAGTTCGCGCAGGCGGTGATCGACGCGGGGCTGGTCTGGGTCGGCCCGCGGCCCGCCAGTATCACCGCGATGGGGCTGAAGGATGCGGCCAAGACATTGATGGCGGCGGCGGGCGTGCCCGTCACCCCCGGCTATATGGGCGAGAACCAGGACCCGGCGTTCCTTGGCGGGCAGGCCGCCGAAATCGGCTATCCCGTCCTCATCAAGGCGGTCGCTGGCGGCGGCGGTAAGGGGATGCGCAAGGTCGAGGGCGCAACCGACTTCGCCGACGCACTTGCCTCGTGCCAGCGCGAGGCCACCGCCTCGTTCGGCAACGCGCATGTCCTCATTGAAAAATATATCCAGCGCCCGCGCCATATCGAGGTGCAGGTGTTCGGCGACACGCACGGCAATATTGTCCACCTGTTCGAACGCGATTGCTCGCTGCAACGCCGCCACCAGAAGGTGATCGAAGAAGCGCCCGCGCCGGGCATGGACGAAACCACCCGCGAACAGCTTTGCGCAGCGGCGGTCAAGGCGGCCAAGGCGGTCGACTATGTCGGCGCGGGCACGATCGAGTTCATCGCCGACGCCTCGGAAGGCCTGCGCGCGGATCGGATATGGTTCATGGAAATGAACACGCGGCTGCAGGTCGAGCATCCGGTAACCGAAGAAATCACCGGCGTCGACCTGGTCGAGTGGCAACTCCGCGTGGCGAGCGGGGAGGCGTTGCCGCTGCGGCAGGATGAGCTGAGCATCAACGGCTGGGCGATGGAGGCGCGGCTTTATGCCGAGGATCCGGCGAAAGGGTTTTTGCCGAGCGTGGGCAAGCTCGAACATCTCCATTTTCCATCTCGTCGGCCCGTGCTTGACACGGGCCTAGGCTTTTCTTTGCCGGATGACGGACAAATAGGCAGCCAAGCCCCGCATCAGGTGCGGGGCGACGTGAGGGTGGATAGCGGGGTAGAGGAAGGCGGCGTAGTTTCGCCCTTCTATGACCCCATGATCGCCAAGTTGATCGTGCACGCTGAAGATCGCGACGCGGCAATCGACGCGCTGGGCGACGGAATCGCTGGCACTGAAGTCTGGCCGGTCAAAACCAACGCCGGATTTTTGGTGAAATTGAGCGACCATGCCGACTTCCGCAGCGGAGATGTGGACACTGGCCTAATTGCGCGAGAAGGCGATTTGCTGACCGGTGATGAGTCTGACGATGCCGTCGATCTTGCAGCGGTAAGCTGGAGAATGGAAGCGTTCGAGGCGGCACGGTGGGCGGGAGATATCCAACTGTCACCGGACGGCTTGTTCGGGTTCAGACTGAACGCGCATCGTTCACCGGCGCGGATAAGTATGTCGGTCAATGGCAATTCCAAGCTGGCTTTAGTGGCAGCAACACTGAATGGAAATTGGGACGTCACAATCAACGGTCGCAGTGACTTCGATCACGTTGATCGATTACCAACCACTCATGGCCCAAATGCTGAGCAGGAACCCGACGGGACAATCCTGATTTTCGAGAAAGGGACTGCGCATGCGATCAGCTTTTCTCCAGAACGCGGCTCCGGCCACCACGGCACCCACGACGGAGATATCCTCTCCCCCATGCCGGGCCGGATCATCGCGGTCGATGTCGCGGCGAGCGACACGGTAACCAAGGGCCAGAAACTCCTCACCCTCGAAGCGATGAAGATGGAGCACAGCCTGACCGCGCCGTTCGACGGGGTGGTGGCGGAGCTGAACGCGGTCGCTGGCGCGCAGGTGCAGGTTGAGGCGCTGCTGGTGCGGATTGAACCATCGGTCGAATAGTGAGCCCAAGCCAACCCCCTACCCCGCCTGTCCTGAGCTTGTCGAAGGACTGTCCTTTTCTCAACGGTGAAGGGAAGGACGGTCCTTCGACAAGCTCAGGACAGGCGGTTTTGAGAGATAGCTCAGTTCACTTTTCCTCAATCCGCCATTCCCACGGCGCCAGGGTCACCATCTTCGCGCCCTGCCCCCACGCCGGCGTCATTCGCGCCTGGTCGGACACATTCGCCACCACTGTCACCGACCGCCGCCCTTTGACCCGCCGGAACGCAAAAATCGCCTCATCGCCCGCATCAAGCAATTCCACCGCTCCGCCCGCTTGGCCATTGGCCAGCGCGGGGTGCTGCGCTTTCAACCGCAGCAGCCGCGAGTAGAGCGCCGCATTGCGATAGGTCCCCCACTCAATAGGGTCATTTTCGAAAAACTTGATCTGCTTATCCAGCCCGCTTTCCTGGCCCGAATAGACCAAAGGCATCCCCGGCAGCGTCGCCGCCAGCACCGCGAACAGCGGGAACCGCTCGCCAAAATTATCCTTGTCGCTCGACCGCCAGCTATTCTCGTCATGGTTCGACGTGAAGTTCATCCGGTACGCATCCGCCGGAAACTCCGCCTGCCCGTTCACCGCCCACTCGCGCAGCGCCTCGGCGCCCTTCTTCCCCCGCCCGATATCGGCGAGCACATTGAACAGCGCCCAGTCATAGGTCATGTCGAACACCGCGTGGATCGAAGGATCATTTGATTCCGCCAGCCAGAATTGCCCTGGCTTGACCGCCTCAAGCTCGGCGCGCGCGCGTTGCCAGAAGGGCAGCGGCATCAGGCTCGCGACATCCATGCGGAACCCGTCGATATTGGTCTCGGTGATCCACCAGCGCATCGCCGCAATTTGCGCGTCCCAAACGGCGGGCACACTATAATCCAGCCCGCGCACGTCGGTCCAATATTCGGGCTTGTCGCCTGACAAATAGGTATAGGGGATTTCCTCGCCATTCGGCCCGCGTTTGTACCAATCGGGGTGCGCCTGCGTCCATCCATGGTCCCACGCCGTATGGTTGGCGACCCAGTCAAGAATGACCCTCATCTTCAGCCGATGCGCCGTTTTCACCAGCGCGCGAAACTCGTCGAGCGTGCCGAATTCGGGGTTCACCGCATTATAATCGCGGATCGAATAATAGCTGCCCAGCACGCCCTTGCGCTCGCGCACGCCGATGGGCTGGATCGGCATGATCCACAGGATTTTGACGCCCATGCGCTTAAGGCGGGGCAACTCCTTGGTCACCGCCTTGAAGCCGCCGCCCGCGCTATACTGGCGGACATTGACCTCATAGATGCTGGCGTTTCGCGTCCACTCCGCGTGCGGATGCTGCACCGGTTGTGCAGCCGCCGGAACCAGCCACAGCGCCAGCAGCGCAGCCAAAAATGCCCGCATCATCTTTCTCCCATTGCGGCCAGCGCCGCATCATGATCGCCAAAATTCATTGCGCAGCGGCGCAGGAACGTATCGACTGCACCCAGATCATGGATCACCACATCATCACCCGGCGGCGTGATCCGGTCGTCCCCCGGAAACACGCTATAGCCGCCAAGCAAACAATGCCAGCTCGCCGACGCATAATAGGGCGCGATGCCCAGTTCAGCGATCACCGCGTCCATATCGGCCCCGCGAAACCAAGCCGTCATCATGGCTTTCAGATTGTCCGACAGCGCATCATTCGCCGCATTGTCGCGCCAATATTCGGTGTCGCTGCGCCGGTTCACGCGGTAATGGCAGACGATATAATCGCGGATCCCCTCATAACGCCGCGCGATCCGGTCGTTGAAATGATCGCGGTGTTCGGGGGTGAAGCCGCCATCGGCAAAGGCCGCAATGAACCCCTCGACCGTCGCCTGCACAATGTGCAACGCGGTCGCCTCAAGCGGCTCGATAAAACCTTGGCTCAGGCCGACCGCCAAGCAATTGCCGACCCAACTGCGCTCCACCCGCCCGACTTTCATCGCCAAATGGCGCGCCTCAACATCGCTATCGAGCAGCCCCAATTCGCCGCGCAGTTCGGTCTCCGCCGCATCGGCATCGATGTAACGGCTCGAATAGACATAGCCATTGCCAGTGCGATTGGTCAGCGGGATGCACCAGCGCCACCCGGCCGACAGCGCGGTCGCCTCGGTCTGCGGCTTGATACCCGCCGCATCGCGCGAGGTCGGCATCGCGACCGCGCGGTCGTTGAACAGATTGTCGGCAAAACTGATGAAGCGCTCGCCGAGCGCCTCCTGCAGCAGGGTCCCGCGAAAACCCGAGCAGTCGATGAACAGGTCACCGGTAATGCGCGCACCGTCGCGCGTCAGCAGCGCGCCAATGTCGCCACCCTCGCCCACCTCGACCTCGGTCACATGCCGCTCCAACCGCGTCACACCCAGCGCCAGCGCATAATCCTTCAGCACTTGCCCCACCAGATGCGCGTCGAAATGATAGCCATAGCCGACGTCGAACGGAAACCCCTCGCCCGGCACCGGCGACAGCCGTTGGTCGGCCAACAAACGCGGCAAAAAGAAGTGATCGGGATGCGCCACCACATCGCGCCCCGTCCGCCGCGCGCGGCAGTTATAGACGAACTGCGGCTGGGTCTTGAAATCGACCTCGGTCGCGAAAGGGTGGAAATAGCTGCCAAAGCCCGGCTGCTCGGACCATCGGTTAAATCTGATCCCTGCCTTGTAGGTCGCATTGCACTTCGGCATCCAGTCGGCCTCGGCTAACCCCAGCGTGCGGAAAAAAGCGCGCAACTGCGGCGTCGATCCTTCGCCGACGCCGATGATGCCAACCTCGGGCGATTCGACCAGCGTGACCGCCGCCTGCGGCCAATGGTGCGCGAACAAATTGGCCGCCATCCACCCGGCGGTACCGCCGCCCAAAATGACGATGGCGATGCGCGGCTCCACGCCTATTTTGCGGCCTTCAACTGCACCGCCAGTCCGCCGCCCGGCGCGAGCCAGGCATTCAGCACATCGCCGCGCTTCACGGTGCGGGTTTCATAAGCGATGCGGTGCCGCGTCTCGGTCAGATAGGTCGCCCCCTCGCCATCTTTGTAAATCGTCGCGGTATAGCTTTTGCCGGGTTCGAGGAAATCGAGCGCAATCGCCACATCGCGCGGCGTCGCGTCATTAACCCCGCCGACATACCAGTTTGCCGACTTGCGGTCCTTGCGCGCAAAAATCGCATAATCGCCCACCGAACCCGCAATCAAGCGGCTGTCCTCCCAATCGGCGGGCACGGCTTTGATGAACTCCAGCTCTTTGGGATGCGCCGCCAGCGATTCGATGAAATCGGCCGCCATCTGGATCGGCGAGTAAATCGCCAGATATAGCCCCAATTGCTTGGCCTTGGTCGATGCCAGAACGTCGGTCCCCTGCCCCTTCAGCGACAGCACGCCCGGCGTATAGTCCATCGGCCCCGCCAGCATGCGCGTGTAAACCAGCGTCGGTTCATGGTCGGGCCCAAGGGCAAAAGTGCCCCACGCATTATACTCCATCCCGCGTGCGCCTTCACGCGCGACCCAGTTGGGATAGGTGCGGCGTAGGCCCGTGTCCTTGATCGGCTCGTGCGGGTTCACCGACACCTTGTTGCGCGCGGCGGCCTCAACGACCTTCAGATGGTGCTGCGCCATGCGCTGCCCGTCATGATATTCCATGCGCGTCGTGCCCGGCGTGTCGCCCGGCGCGATGATGCCGCCGGCATCGGCGACATAACCGGTCTTGACCCAATCGACGCCCAGCTCGCCGTACAGCTTCATCGCATCGTCGAGCTGCGCCTCATACACCGCAATATTGCCGCCGGTCTCATGATGGCCAATCAGCCGCACGCCCTTTTTGCGCGCATAATCGGTGACGGCCTTCAAATCGAAATCAGGATAAGCCTCGGTAAAGCTGAACTCGTCGCCAAAGCCGAACCAGGTGCCGTTCCACCCCTTGTTCCACCCCTCGACCAGCACGCCGCGAAAGCCGTGCTTGGCGGCAAAGTCGATATATTGCTTCGTCCGCGCGGTCGTCGCGCCATGGTTTGGCCCTTCGGCCCAGCTCCAATCGCCGCGGATCATGCCCCACCAGATGCCGATATATTTGCCCGGCTGGACCCAGCTGACATCGCCCAGCTTGTTGGGCTCATTAAGGTTCAGCTCGAGATCGCTTTCGACCAGCCCCGCCGCATTGTCGGCGATGCGGATCGTCCGCCACGGCGTCGTGAACGGCGTGCCGCGCACCACGCGCGGCCCGCGCGACGATGGCGACAGCGTCGAGCGAAATTTCTGCCCCTCGACCCGCTTGAACCACATACCCGAATAATCAACCAGCGCGGCTTCATGAAAGCTCAGGTGCGTTCCGTCGTCCAGCCGCATGGTGATCGGCGTGTGCGCCGTCGCGACGGCATCGATCGCGGTTTCCTGATAGACCTGCTCATAGCGGTTCCATTCGCCGCCAGTGATCCACCATGCCTTGCCGGGACGCGCGACATCGAACTCGGTGACTTCATCGGCGATGTTCATGACCGCCATTTTGGGCTGCTCGGGGATTTCGTAGCGAAAGCCAACGCCGTCGTTGAACACCCGGAAGCGCAGGTTCATTGCCCGCGCGCCGCCGGTCGGCTGGCGCAGCCGGACATAGAGTTCATTATGCTGGTCGCGGACAAAGCGGCGCTCGCCCCACGGCAATTCCCAGCGGCTGTCGGCGCTGGCCTTTTCGCTGCCCTCGGCTTTGAACCCGCGCACCATATTAAAACCGTCGGTCAGGATGAAACCGAGCAATGAACGATTGACCAGCGGCTTGCCGTCGCGATCGACCGTGTACCATGCGCGGCCATCATTATCGACACCGACCGTCACGGCCGTGCGGCCATCGGGCGACGCCGTGCTCGCCACCACGCCTTGCGCGGCGGCGGGCGCATGCGCCATCCCCATCGAAAGCGCGACACCCAGTGCCAGCAGCCGATTTTCGGTCATCCCATATCCTTTTCACTATTGGCGACTGCCACATAGGCGCCAAAGGGCGGCAAATGGTCAAGCGTGGCGCCGTTGACAGTTTCGACCAGTGTCCACGCCGCATCGTCGCGCCACGCCACCGGCGCGTCGCTGAAGTTGAAGACACACAGCATGCGCTGCCCCGTGTCGCTGCGGACAAAGGCCAGCATCGTCGCCGTGACCGCGCTCACCGTAATTGAGCCATGGGCCAGCGCAGGCCATGCCTTGCGCATCGCCAACATGCGCCGCATGTGATTGAGCAGCGACGCTGGATCGCCATCCTGACGATCGACCGCCAGCACCCGGTGCGCATTGCCAAGCGGCAGCCAGGGCTGCGCCGACGAAAATCCCGCGCGCTCGCAATCGCCGCGCCATGGCATCGGCGTCCTCGCCCCATCGCGGCTCAGCGTCAGCGGCCAATTGGCAATCGCCTCGGGGTCCTGCAACTCTTCAAAAGCGATATCCACCTGTGGCAGGCCCAATTCTTCGCCCTGATAGATAAAGATATTGCCGCGCAGGCACGCCAGCAGCATCGCTTTCATCCGGCCAAAGGCATCGGCATGCTCGGCACTGGTCCAGCGCGAGATGGCGCGCGGCGCGTCATGATTTTCAAACGCCCAGCTCGGCCAGCCCACACCATCGGCATCGGGCCAGCCGCGCAGCGCATCGACCACCAGCGCAGGGGTCAGCCGGTCAGCGTAGAGAAAGTTGAAGCCATAGGCGCTGTCGAGCCGCCGTCCGCCGGCGGTGAACAGCTTCATTTCGCGGTCATGATCTTCGCCGCCGACCTCGGCCACGGTAAAGCGGTCGCCATAGCTGTCGGTCAGCGCGCGCAGCCGCTCGAGGAACAGCGGAATGTCGGGATGGCTCTGATTGTAAATCTTAAGCTGGAAATCGAACGGCCGCGACCGCCGCGCATCGGTCGGAGGCGCGGGCGGATTGTCGCGCAGTTCGGGGTCATGCATCGAAAAATTGATTGCATCGACGCGGAAACCATCGACGCCGCGATCGAGCCAGAATTTGGCCACGCTCAATAATGCGTCCTGCACTGCCGGATTGTGCAAATTCAGCTGCGGCTGCTGCGCCAAGAAATTGTGCATATAATATTGGCCGCGCCGCGCGTCCCATGTCCACGCCGGACCGCCGAACACCGACTGCCAATTGTTGGGCGGGGTGCCATCGGGCTTGGCATCGGCCCAGACGTACCAGTCGGCTTTGGCATTGCTGCGGCTGGCGCGACTCTCGGCAAACCAGGCATGGAGATCAGAGGTGTGCGCATAGACCTGATCAATAAGGACCTTCAGGTTCAGCGCATGGGCGCGCGCCACGAGTGCGTCGAAATCGGCCAGATCGCCAAAAATTGGATCAACCGCGCAATAATCGCTGACGTCATAACCGAAATCCTTCATCGGCGAGGCGAAGAAGGGCGACAGCCAGATGGCGTCGACGCCCAGGCTCGCGACATGGTCCAGCCGCGCAGCAATACCCGCCAGGTCGCCGATGCCGTCGCCATTGCTGTCGGCAAAGCTGCGCGGGTAGATTTGATAAATGGCCGCGCCGCGCCACCAAGCTTGATCGCGCTCGGGCAGCGAAGCCGTGACCAAGTCTTTCAGCGAACTCTGCATAGCATATATCCAAGCGGAGGGAGAGACACGGCAATCGAACCAGGCACCCGCGGCGCGGCGGGACATGGTCCCATCAGCGGCGTCAACGCGGTCGCACTGCCGCCAATTTCGGCATTGGCGGTAAGCGGCGCGTTCGACGTGTTGAAGGCGGCAAAAATCTCCTCACCCGTCGCCCGGTCGATCCGCGACACCGCGAACAGGCCTGGCTTTGCGCTGAATGCGCGCACAATCTGTTCGCCGCGGCGCAGGGCGCTGCTGCCCGCGCGCAGCCGCGCGAACGCAGCAATCTCGCGGTAAATGGGATGGTCAGAGTCAAAATTGCTGTCCGCCGTCGTCGCATCGGTCCCGACCAGGTCATTATCGTTATAGACCGCAACCTGCGAAGGAAACATATCCTCGCGCGCATCCTGGTCGTTGCCGTCGCCGGCGAAACCCTGTTCGTCGCCCGAATAGATGGTCGGCACGCCGCGCAGCGTCAACAGCATTGCGTGACCGAGCAGCACTCGGCGCAATATCTCGGCATCGTCGGCACCGGGATGCGCCAGGCGCATTTCGCGGGCAAAACGGCCCTGGTCGTGATTGCCGATGAAGGTCGGCAATTGCCGCGCTCTTGCCTCGCCGCCGGCATAAAGCGCGTCGCTGCGGAACAAGGTCGCCAGCGCTTCAGTCCCTGCCTTGCCGCTCACCGTGTCGATGGCGGTGCGGCGAAAGGCGAAGTCGATCACGGTGGGCAACCGTGCGACAATGGTGTGCCAGGTCTGGATGGGCACATCGACGCCGTCGGCATAAACTTCGCCGAAAATGTGGAAATTGGGAATGCCGCGCGCTGCGGCGTGCGCTGTGATCGCGGGAATGAACTTCTGCCAGAAAATCGGATGGACATGTTTGGCGGTGTCGATCCGGAAACCGTCAATACCGAAGCGGTCAATCCAGTCCTTATACACCGCGATAAAGCCGTCGATGACGCGCGGATCCGATGTGGCGAAATCGTCGAGGCCGACGAAATCGCCCAGCAATTCATCCTCCAGCTTGAAGGTCGTATTGCCGCGGTTGTGATAATATTGCGGGTCATTCATCCACGCCGGTGCCTTGACCCGCTCCTCGCCTTTGGGGACGATGGGGGTATAGGCCTGACCCGGATAATCCGCCAGGCTGCGATAGGGACAGGCGCTGTTCGGGCATTCGGCGAATTGGATCACATCGGCGCTGTGGTTGGTGATGATGTCCATATAGACCTTCATCCCGCGCGCATGGGCGGCATCAACAAAGGCCTTGAATTCGGTCTCGGTACCAAAGTGGGGGTCGATGGTGGTAAAGTCAGTCACCCAATAGCCATGATAGCCCGCCGATTGCTGGCCGGGACCGCCCTGAACCGGCTTGTTCCTGAAAATCGGCGCGAACCAGACTGCAGTGACGCCCAAATTCTGAACATAGTCGAGCCGGCTGAGAAGCCCTTTAAGATCACCGCCGTGGTAAAAACCCTTGTGCGCCGGGTCAAAGCCATGGACCAGCCGGTCACCTTTCATACCGCCGCGGTCGTTGGCCGGATCGCCATTTTCGAACCGGTCGGGCAGCACGAAATAGATGACCTCATCTTCGGGCAACCGGTCGCGGACAGCTTTCATTTGTTCCGCCGTCGGCGCGGTCGCCGCGCCTGCGGGCGCCGCCAAACTCGCCGCAGCCAACGTCAGCGCTGCCACCATCCGCTTCATCATCCTGAACTCCCCCATATCGTCATGCCGCCTTGGCCAGCCAATGCCCGTGCACCGGCAACGCCGCCGCGGCGCGGGCGAAGCTGCTTTCCACCAGCTGCATAAATTCGCCCAAATCCGCATCGCTGATCGCCTCGGCCAGCGGATGCCACCGCTCGGGCAGCACATGCTGACCGATCATGACCTGCACCCAGCCAGGCTCGGTGAACAATTCGTCCGCCTCGCGCAGCGCCATCCCCTGCGATCGGAACAACGCCAGCTTCTCGCTCAAACTGTCGGGGATGGGCATGTTCCGGCACTGGTCCCAGAACGGCTCACCGACCCGCCCATTGGCGTGATAATGCAGGATCAGGAAATCGCGGATGCGTTCAAACTCGGTCGCCGACAGCCGGTTGAAGGCATCACGGTCGGTGTCAGCGATCCGCCCCTGCGGCAAGAACTGCAGCAACCGCGCAATCCCCGCCTGCACCAGATGGATGCTGGTCGATTCGAGCGGCTCCATAAACCCGCTCGCCAGCCCCAGGGCGACGCAATTATGCGCCCAAAACTGCTTGCGCTTGCCAGTGGTGAATTTCAGCAGCCGCGGCTCGGCCTCGGCCTTGCCATCCAGATTGGCAAGCAGCACCGCCGCCGCCGCATCCTCCGAAATCGCCGACGAGCAAAAGACATGGCCGTTGCCGGTGCGATGCTGCAACGGGATGCGCCATTGCCATCCCGCCTGACGCGCCGTCGCCCGTGTATAGGGAATGACCGGATCGACCCGCGCGCACGGCACCGCCCAGGCGCGGTCGCACGGCAACCAGTGCGACCAGTCATCAAAACCAACGCCCAGTTCCTGCGCGATCAAGCGCCCGCCGAAGCCGGTGCAATCGACAAACAAATCACCCTCGATGCGTCGTTCGCCATCCAGCGTCAGCGCGGTAATATCGCCGCTGGCACCATCGCGCTCGACCGCGCCAATCACCCCCTCGACGCGCACGACGCCCCGCGCCTCGGCATATTGGCGCAACATATCGGCATACAGG
>JACEST010000056.1 GCA_013911715.1 Sphingopyxis sp.
CCCCCAGCGCCGCCGCGCGTGTGCGCTGGATTGCGGAGCGCAAGGGCGGCGTGCCTGCGATGCTGCGGCTCGCCGTTGATGGCGGCGGCTGCTCGGGCTTCACCTATCGCTTTGAACTCGCCGATGCGGTCGCCGCCGATGATCTGGTTACGTCAACCGACGGTGTGCAACTGGTGGTCGACGATGTCAGCCTTGATCTGGTGCGCGGCTGCGTGGTCGATTTCGTCCAGTCGCTGGGCGGCGCGGCGTTTCAGGTGAGCAATCCCAACGCGGCGTCGGGCTGCGGCTGCGGCGCCAGCTTTTCGGTCTGATCCGCCCGCGTGCGCATCGCCACTTTCAACATCAACGGGGTCAAGGCGCGGCTGCCGCGCCTGCTCGAATGGCTGGGTGAAACGCGCCCGGACATTGCCTGTTTGCAGGAGCTGAAATCGAGCGACGAGACGATCCCGCGCGGCGAGATCGAGGCGCTGGGCTATGGCGCGCTCTATCGCGGGCAAAAGGGTTTCAACGGCGTCGCGATCCTTGCGCGCGACGCCCAGCCGCAACTGGTCATGCAGGGACTGCCCGGCGATCCCGAGGACGAACAGAGCCGTTATCTTGAAGCGGACGTCCACGGCATCCGGGTGGCGAGCATTTATTTGCCCAATGGCAATCCGCAGCCGGGTCCGAAGTTTGCCTATAAGCTGGCGTGGATGCAGCGGCTGCGCAAGCGGGCAGCCGCGATCTGGGCCGAAGAAGTGCCCGCCGTGCTCGCGGGCGACTATAATGTCATCCCGCACGACGATGATGTGTGGGACGTGCGCGCGATGGCGTCGGACGCGCTGATGCAGCCCGAATCGCGCGACGCTTATTTCCGGATGCTGGGCGACGGGTGGACCGATGCGCTGCGCAGCCGCCACCCCGCTGGGCACATCTGGACCTATTGGGATTATCAGGCCGGCGCGTGGCAGCGCGACAATGGGTTTCGCATCGACCATCTTTTGCTCTCGCCCGCGCTCGCTGACCGGCTCGTCGATGCCGGCGTCGACCGGGTCCACCGCGCGCGCGAAAAGGCAAGCGATCATGCGCCGACGTGGATTGTTCTGAAATGACCGGGGTGGCAGCGGACGTGCTGGCCGCAGTGCCGCTGTTCGCAGACTTGAGCGCTGCCGATCGCGCCGCATTGGCCGACGCGATGGAGGCGCGGCGCTTCGCGGGCGGCGCGGCGCTGATGGTGCAAAATGACCCCGCCGACGGGCTGCACATCATCCTCAGCGGCGCCGTGCGCATCGGTCGGCGTCTGCCCGGCGGCGGATTTGCCGACACGGCTCGCCTCTGCGCGGGTGACATATTGGGCGAAATGGCGCTGGTCGGGCGCGACGGGCGGCGCACCGCAAACGCGCTGGCTGAGGGACCGGTCGAGACGCTGTTCCTGCCTGCCACCAGGTTTCGCGCCGCGCTGAGCGCGTTGCGGCCAGCTTCGCTGAGCATGCAGCGCGCGCTGGGTGCCGAACTCGCCCGGCGAGTGCTTGCCAAGACGCGCGACATTGCGGCGCAACTGGCTGCCGAACCATTGGCCTTCACCCCGCGCACCGCACCGCGCCAGCCCGCGCCACAGCCCGAGGCCGGATTCGATCCGGTTGCTTTCGTCGCCAAATTGCCTTTTGCCGACGCGCTTGATGCCAGCCAACGGGGCACGCTGCTCGCGGCGGGGCGCACACTCACCGCAGCGCGCGGCGTGTGCATCGATGCCACGACGCGCGTCTGGCTGGTCGTTCGCGGGGCGCTGCGCAGCGACCTGCCGCTGCCGGGCGGCACCTATCAGCTCGAGATTTTGGGACCGGGGCGGATCGCGGGCGCCGCAGCGCTGCTTGCCGATCGCTCGGGTGAAAGCGGGCTGACAGCGACCGAGGCGAGCCTGCTGATCGGTTGGGATGCGGCGCAACTGCGCGCGATGTTCGGCCAATATGATGGTCTCGCCATGGCGCTCGGCGCGGCGGTCAATGCCGATCTGGTCGCCACCCTCGATGCGCTCGACAGTGTCGAAGCACGCATCGCGGCGATGCAGCGGGCCGGTACTGCTGCCGCATTAGCGGCAAACTAAAGCTGTACCGGCAGCACGCGAAAGCGGGGGTAATCGGCGTCCATCCACGCATGCACCATCCCATATTCGGGCACTGGCAGCCATGCTGCGCTGTTCGATGACAGGGGTTCGGACGCAATGATGATCGCGCGCGGAGCATCGCCGCGGCCCTGCATCTGCCACTCGCCATCGTGCAGCCCATAATTGCGCCCAGTGGTAAACCACATCGACAAAAAGTTCAGGTTCGCCTCGTGCAACTGGTCGGGGTGGCCGGTGCGATAGCGGCCAAAATCGAAACAATGGCGCAGCCCCAATATCTGCCGCCCGGTCGTGATGAACAGATTGCACGAGGAAGAGATGGAAATGCCATGCGCCGCGCGCAGCTCCGCCAATATGTCGACGGTCGCCTGCACGGCCGCCACCAGCGTGTCGCCATCGGGCTCGGTGCGCCAATCGGGAAGCTGCGACAACAGCAAAGCATAGACCCATTCGCTGTCGGTCGATCCCGCGATCTGGGCGACCAGTTCGGGCTTGATGCGCTGCACCAGCGCGCCCTTCATCTCGCCGATGCGATAGATGTCGCCATTGTGCGCCATTGCCACAGCAGCTCCGTCAAAGCGGAACGGGTGCGTATTCTGTTCGTTGACATGGACCGCAGTCGAATAGGCAACGCCGCGTACATGCGCGATGACGCATTCGGCGCGCGCCTTGGTCGCCAGTGATTTCAGATTTCCGTCAAAGATCGGCAGCGACGGCGAACGATAGCGCCACGGTTCTGCTTCATCATGGCTGCGCGCGTCCCACGCCATCATGCCGAATCCGGCAAGGTTGAGCATATGCAGCATTTTGGGCATATAGGCCTGATTGACCAGGCTGATGTCGGGCTTGAACAACAAATCGTCGATCAGCACCGGCTCGCCGAGATAGATGAGTGCGCGGCACATTATTTCCGCCTTTCGCCGCCTCGTTTCAGCAATGCTGAAACAACCATCACAGCGCCTTTTCGTAAATGCGATACACTTTGCTGACCGCCCCGCCGACCGCCTCACCAACCGACGCCATCGGTGTGTTCGATGCCAGCACCCAGCCAAAATCGCCGCGCGTTGCGCCGTAATTGGCGACCGAATTGCGCCGGATATATTCGATCAGCATAAAGGCAAGCTGCCCGGCGACGCGCGATGATTGCAATTCTTTGACCACGCCCATCAGCGGCACGCGCATCGTCATGACCTTGGGCCGCCGCAGCCACCACAGCAGGCGGGCCCAGTTGAACGGGAACAGGCGGCCGTTAAAATTCTTCAGCTTTTCGTTAAGGTCGGGCAGCGTCATCATGAACGCCACCGGCCTGCCATCGAGCTCGGCGATCATGATCAAATCCTCGAACACAATGGGTTTCAGCTTTTTCCCGGCATAGGCGACCTCGGCGTCGGTAAAAGGGACGAAGCCCCAATTGTCGCTCCATGCATCGTTGAGGATGCCGAGGATCAGCGCGGCTTCGGTCTCGAAGCGGCTTTTGTCGACTTTGCGGATATGGATTTTGTCATTCTTTTCGCCCTGTGCGACAATCCGGTTGGTGAGCGGCGGAAAGCCGGCGTCGATGGGCAGGTCATAATTGTGCAGATCCTGCACCCCGCGATAGCCCGCTGCCTCGACCCAGGTTTCGTACAGTGGGCTGTTGTGTCCCATCATCACCGTTGGTGGCCGGTCGTGGCCGCGGATCAGCAAGCCGGGTTCGTCCCACATCGCAAAGCTGACCGGGCCCAGCGCGCGCGTCATGCCTTTGCCAAGCAGCCAATTCTGCGCGGCTGCGAGCAAGGCCGCGGCGACCTCGCCATCCTCGGCCTCCAAAAAGCCCCAGAAACCCGTGCCGGGACCCATGCCCTGTTCGGGCGGCTGCGCCAGCGCAAGCTGGTCAATATGCGCCGAAATGCGCCCCACTGTGCGCTCGCCGCGCCGCGCGAGGAATAATTGCGCCTCGGCATGGCCGAACCACGGATTTTTCTTTGGGTCGAGCAGGCCATATACTTCGGCCTTGAGCGGCGGCACCCAATTGGGGTCGCCGCGATTAAGGCGATAGGCGAGATCGACAAATTCGCGCCGGTCGGCACCGGTCTTGACCGGAACGATGATAACGGGCTGTTCCATGGCGCTCCCGAGCGGCAAAATCGATGACTGTCATCGCCATTATGCCAAGACTTGCGCCGATGCGAGACGCTTTATGCCATGTTCCTGCCCCATTATTCTGGTGAAGGGCGCGGCATGTTAATGTCCAAGCTCTCCCGCGCGCCAATGTCCCCGGCCGCTGCCGCGCCTTTGCCAAAGGCGGCGATCAAGGATGATATGGCGATGATCCGCGCGGCGTCAGAACTGACGCGCGACCTCACCGCCGCCAATCCGCGCATTTATTACGCCGATTTCCTTGGTTCGGCGCTGCTCGGTTATCTGGGCGTGGCGATTGCGATTTTGGCGCAGCCGCTGTGGTTGGCGCTCGCGGGCGCGCTGGTCGCGGTGGTGGCGCTCTATCGCGCGGGCAGCTTCATTCACGAAATCACCCATATCCGCCCCGGCGCGGTGCCGGGCTTTCGTCTGGTGTGGAATGTCCTCATCGGCGTGCCGATGCTGGCGCCCAGTTTCATGTATGAAGGCATCCACAGCCTGCACCACAACCGCACCAAATATGGCACGGTCGAGGACCCTGAATATTTGCCGCTCGCGCTGATGAAGCCGTGGACGGTGCCGTTGTTCGTGGTCGCCGCTGCCTTTGCGCCGCTCGCGTTGCTGGTCCGCTATGGGGTGCTGACGCCATTGTCGCTGCTGATCCCGCCGCTGCGCCGCATTGTCGTCGCGCGCTATTCGGGTTTGGTCATCAACCCCATGTTCCGCCGCAAACCGCCCGAAGGCGATTTTGCCCGTGCCTGGGCGTGGCAGGAAGCGGGGGCCGGCCTGTGGGCGCTGACGCTGATTATCGGCTCGGCGTCTGGCGCGCTGCCGCTGCGCGCGGTCCTGATTTTCCTTGGCATCGTGTCGGCGGCGCTCGTGCTTAACCAAGTGCGCACGCTGGTCGCGCATCTGTGGGAAAATGACGGGTCGGTACTGACGGTGACCGCGCAGTTCCTTGACAGCGTCAATGTGCCGCCGCCGGGGCTGCTGCCCGAGCTGTGGGCGCCGGTGGGGCTGCGCTATCACGCGATCCACCATCTGCTGCCCGGTGTGCCCTATCATAATCTGGCCGAAGCGCACCGGCGGCTCGCGGCGGCGCTGCCGGTTGATTCGCAGTATCACCAGGCCAATTATCGCGGTTTGCCGGGTCTTGTGGCGCGGCTTGTGGCAGGATCGGCACGCGCCTGAAGCGCTATTCCTCAGTGCGAATGAGGATCATTTCGCCGATCAGCATGAACAACAAGAACGGTCCCCACGCCGCCAGAAACGGCGTGTAGGCTCCCAGATCGCCCATCGCCAGCGCGAAATTGTCGGCGACGAAATAGGCAAAGCCCAGCGCCATCCCGATGATCGCGCGCACGAATAATTTGCCCGAACGCGCGAGGCCAAAGGCCGCCACCGCACCAAGCAACGGCATCAGAATTGACGACAGCGGCCCCGAAATCTTGTGCCAGTAAATCGCCTCGAGCGCGCCGGTCGGTCGCCCCGCTGCCTTCAGATCGTCGATCGCCATGCCCAATTGCCATAAGGGCAGAGCATCGCCATCAACATTGGCCAGCGTGAACTGGTCAGGCCGCACACCGCGCGCGGCGGTGATGTCACCCAGCTCGACGACATTGCCCGACCGCACCAGAAAGCGGCTGGCACCGGTCAGCTGCCAGCCACCATCCGCTACCTTGGCCTGCGGCGCGCGCAGGATCGAGGTCAATATCCCGTTGCTGCGCTCGTAAATGGCGACGTTGACGAGCGCGGTCGCGGCACCATTGCCGCGCACCTCGCCGGCGTTGATCAGGTCATCGCCCTGCCGCGCCCAGATATTGGTGCGGATGCCGGTTTCGGGCGGGATTTCGGCATATTCGATTTTCTGCCACGCGCTGAGCGCGGCGTTGGCGCGCGCGACGATGCGCTCGTTAAAGGCAAAGCTGATGCCCGCGACGAGCAGTGCGGCCAGAAACAAGGGGGCAAGCACCTGATGCGCCGACATGCCGGCGGCCTTCATCGCCACCACCTCGCTGTGCTGGTTCAAGGTAATCAGCGTCAGGATCGTCCCCAGCAGCACCGAAAAGGGCAGAAACCGAGCGATAATCTGCGGCAGGCGCAGGCCGATATAGCGCCACACTTCGGCATCGCCGTTGGTGGGAACCGCCAAAATCTTGCCGCTTTCGCCGAGCAGGTCGAGCGTCTGGAGCACCAGCACCAGCGCGATCAGGATCGCAAAGCTGCGCACCAGAAACATCTTGCCGACATAAATCGCCATCTGGCGCGACGGGAAAAAGTGGAGCTGTTGCACGGCGGCTATCCGTTCGCCATCGGGCGGTTGATCAGCGCGGCGAGCCGTTTGACCTGCGCGCCGACCTTGCCTGCGAAGCGTTCAAGCGCGCCAATCGGCTGGCCGCCGGGAACATGCGCGACGGTGTAATACATCCAGACCGACAGCGCCGCGAACAGGGTGAAGGGGACCCACAGTGCAATCAACGGGTCAACATCGCCGCGCGCGCCCAGCGCTTCGGCATATTCGTTGATCTTGTGCTGGGTCACCAGGATGACGATCGACAGGAAAACGCCCAGCGACGACGTCGACCGCTTCGGCGGGATCGCCAGCGCCACCGCCAGCAGCGGGATCAGCAGCATCGACGCCACCTCGGCGATGCGGAAATGGAAATTGGCCCGGCTTTCAAGGCGGGTCGACAGCGATTCGGCGCCATCATTGCCCGCGCGCAGCAGTTCGGGGATGGTGCGTTCGCGGTCGGCGTCGCCGCGCATGCGAAAGGCCTCGATCTTGGGCAGCGGAATCGGCAGGTCATGATTGTCGAAGGTCAGCACGCGCGGGCTGTCAAATTTCGGCGATTCATGGACCAGCGTGCCGCGGGTCAGGCGCAGGATGATCGTATCGGGATCGTCGGTGGCCAGGAACTGGCCCTTCGCGGCGGTTGCCGAGACGCGCTGGCCGTCAGGGTTTTGCCCGCGAATGAAGATGCCGCTCAAATCGCGGCCTTCGTTGCTGCTTTCCTCGATCCGCAGCGTCATCCGCTGACCCAGATTGGTAAACTCGCCGACCTTGATCGATGCGCCCAATGCGCCGGAACGCAGCTCGAACCGCAGCCCTTCATAGGCATAGCGCGCGAGCGGCTGGACAAAACCGACGATGGCCAGATTGACCGCTGCAAGGCCAATGGCAAAGGCAAAGGGCACGCGCATCAGCCGCCCGAAACTCATGCCTACGCCGCGCAGCACGTCGAGTTCGCTCGACGTCGCCAGCCGCCGGAACGCCAGCAAAATGCCGAGCATAAGGCCGATGGGGATACCCAGCGAGAGATATTCGGGGATCAGATTGGCGAGCATCCGCCACACCACGCTGACCGGGCCGCCTTCGGACGCGACGAAATCGAACAGGCGCAACATTTTTTCGAGCACGAGCAGCATCGCCGACAAAATCAGGGTCCCGACCATGGGCAAAAATATCAGCCGGGCGATGTAGCGGTCGATGGCAGGAATCACGTTCAACTTTCCGACGCCCCATCACCATGATTTGGCCGCAAACAAAGACGATCTGCAATCCGGGGCAATAGGGGACCCGAACCGGCACTTGCTGGCACGGGCTATAACCTCTTGGAGTGATTTGGTCATGTCGAAACTTTCACCTGCTGCATGGCTGGCACTGCTTGGCGCATCGGCGCTGGCGTTGCCCGCGTCTGCGCAGGCCACCACCCTTGGTCCAGCGGCTGCGCGCTGCGAGGCCAACGATGCCGCCGTGCTGGTCGAGGTTGCCGGGTTCAAGGCGCGCTCGGGCACGTTGCGGGTCCAAATCTATGCGGCCAACCCCAAAACCTATCTCGAAAAACGCCAATGGCTGGAACGCGTCGAGCTGCCCGTGGCCAAATCGGGCGCGATGCACGTGTGCCTGCCGGTCGGCCGGCCGGGCAATTATGTCGTCTCGGTGCGCCACGATCTCAACGGCAATGGCAAATCGGACCGCAGCGATGGCGGCGGGCTGTCGGGCAATCCCGACATGAAGCTGTCGGATTTCATCTTCAAGCGCAAACCCGCGCTCGCCGTAACCAGCTTTGCGGTTGGCGCGAGTACGCGGCGCGTTCCGGTGACGTTGAATTATATCAACGGCTTGTCGTTTGACCCTGTGAACTAGAGCAGAACCTAATGGCCCGCATTGCGCTTCTGTCCAACCCGCGATCGACCGGCAATCGGTCGCTGTTGCCGCAGGTGCGCCAATTTTGCGCCGAACACCCCGAAATTTTCCATTATGAGGTGGAGGATGTGGCGCAAATTGCCGAAGCGATGCGCACTATCGCGCTGGTTAAGCCGCGCGTCATTGCCATCAACGGCGGCGATGGCACGGTGCAGGCGGCGCTGACCGAACTGCACTCGGGCGGCTATTTCAATGGATCGCCGCCGCCGGTCGCGGTGCTGCCCAATGGCAAGACCAATTTGATCGCGCTTGATCTGGGGGCGGAGGGTGATCCGTTGCAGGCGCTGCAACGCGTGTTCGACCTCGCATCGTGCGATCTTGAGCGCCATGTCATCCAGCGCCAGCTGATCGCGCTGTCGTCGGGGTCGAGCCGTCCGGTGCTGGGAATGTTCCTCGGCGGGGCCTATCTGGCCGATGTGATGCTTTATTGTCGGCACAAAATCTATCCGCTGGGCCTGCCCAACGGTTTGTCGCATCTGCTCGCCGCGCTGCTCGCGCTGTTTGCGATGCTGTTCGGCCTCGGCGGCGGGCGGCTGCCGCCCAAACCGTCGCCGCTCAGCGTGTCGCTGGTCCGACAGGGCGAATTTAAGGGTCGCTTTTCGGTGCTCATCGTCACGACGCTCGAAAAACTGCTGCTCAGCGTACGCACCAACGACCCGCGCGCTGTGGTCGGCACCATGAAATTGCTCGCGGTGGACCGCGGCTTTGGCGCGATGGTACGTTTAATCGCTGCTGCCTGGCGCGGAACCCTGGGCAAACAGCCGGTCAACGGTGTGCATTTCGAGGCCGGTGACGAAATCCACATCGCGGGCGACCGCTCGAACGTGATCCTCGATGGCGAAATTTTTGAATCGCATGGCGGGCTGCCGATTGTGTTGACCTCGACCGCACCGGTCCGTTTCCTGCGCCTCGCTGCCTGACGAGTTCATGGCGGGTGACGACGATCTGACGCGGCTGGTCGCGGCGGAGCTGGCCGAACCTGTTGATCCGCGCGTTGGCGTGATGGCCGCCGCCATCGCCGCCCAGCATCCCGGTGCGCGCGCTGTGCTCTTTTATGGCAGCTGCCTGCGCGAGGCGCAGCTCGACGGGCTGATGCTCGATTTCTATCTGATCGTGGCCGATTATCGCGCGGCTTATGCGCGGAGCTGGCTGGCGGCGGCGAACCGTTTGATCCCCCCCAATGTGTTTCCGTTCGAACATGGCGGGTTGATCGCCAAATATGCCGTGCTCAGCGAGGCTGATTTTCACCGGCTCAATGGTCCCGAAACGCGCAATGTGTCGCTGTGGGCACGCTTTTCGCAGCCATCGCGGCTGGTGTGGGCGGCGAACGATGCGGCGCGCGACAGCGCGGCAAGCGCGATCGCTCGGGCAGCACCGACGTTGCTATGGTCGGTGGCGGGACTCGATCCCGAAGTGTCAAATCCCGGCAAGCTGCATGACGCCGATCCGCTGCGCCATTGGCGGCGCGGTTATGCCATGACCTATACCGCCGAACTGCGTTCCGAACGCGCTGGCCGCGCAGGCTCGGTCGTCGATGCTGATCCGGCGCGCTATGTGCGCTTTGGTTCGCCCGCCGAAATCATCGCATGGCAGTGGAAACCGGCGCTGGGCGGGTACGCACACTGGCAATGGCACCGTCGCCGAATCGAAGGCAAGGCGCTGAGCATCCTGCGTCTCGCGAAGGCTGCTTTCACCTATGCTGGCGGCATTGATTATCTGGCGTGGAAGATCAACCGCCATGCCGGTGCGGACATCATCATCAGCCCGTGGATGCGTCGCTGGCCGCTGGCCGCCGCGCTGCTGCTGGTGCCGCGCCTGTTGTGGCGCGGCGCAATCCGCTAATCCGCTGGCACTGGCCGCCGCGCCGAATCCTGAATCGCCACCTCAAGCGCGGCCAGCGTATAGGGTTTGCGCAGCACCGGATGGTCGCCAAAGCTGGGAATTTCGCCCGCGTCGCCGACAAAGCCGGTGACGAACAGCACCGAAATGTCGGGCCAGCGCTGCGACAATGACGCGACCATTTCGGGGCCCGTCATTTCGGGCATCAGCACGTCCGACAGGATGAGGTCGAAGGGTCCCGTGCTTTCCATCATCACGGCGGCCTCGCGCGGGTCCGAACAGGCGACCGGGCGATGGCCGAGTTCGGTCACCGCCTCGACCGTGGCCACCAGAACGCGCGGGTCATCCTCAACGACCAAGATGGTCATGCTGTCGCCGATCGACGGCAGCGGCAGTTGCACTTCGGCATCACCATCGCTCAGCGAGGCGACATCGTGGACGGCCATCGGCAATGCAATGGCCACGCTCGTGCCCGCCCCCGGGGCCGAATTGACCTCGATCTCGCCGCCCGCATTGCGGACAAAGGCGAAAACCTGGCTCATGCCCAGCCCGGTGCCGCGCCCCGCACTTTTGGTGGTGAAAAAAGGATCGAACACCCGGTCAACCACTTCCTGCGTCATGCCGCAGCCGCTGTCGGTCACCGTCATACGCAGCTGGATGTCGCCGGTGCCGGGGCAGGCCTGGCGTTCGGTTGCTATTTCCAACCGGCCATGACCTTCCATTGCGTCGCGCGCGTTGACCGCGAGGTTAAGCAGCGCATTTTCAAACTGCAGCCGGTCGATGCGTACCCCTGCGGGTCCGCAATCGAGGTTGAGCGTCAGCGCGATGCGGTCGCCAATGGTCCGGCGGATCAGCTCGACAAACCCCGAAATCGCCTCGTCGAGCGCCAATATTTCGGGCCGCGTCGGCTCAGCGCGGGCAAAGGTCAGCAGGCGGCGCGTTAGGTCCGATGCGCGCGCCGCACCGTCGAGCGCGCTCGCCATATGCCGCGCCGCCTTGTCGGGTGCCGACGTCAGCCAGCGCTGCGCCAGCTCGATCCCGCCGACGACGACGGCCAGCATATTGTTGAAATCATGTGCGATGCCGCCGGTCAGCTGGCCCACCGCTTCCATCTTTTGCGCCTGACGCAGCTTGGCCTCGGTTGCGGTGCGTTCCTCAATCTCGTGGCGCAGCGCCTGGTTGGCGGCGGCCAGTTCGCGGGTGCGTTCGTTGACCGCGCGCTCGAGCAGCGCGGCGCGCTCATTCTCGGCGGCGCTTTCGCGCTCGGCAAGGCGGCGGTCGCTGCGCGCGCGCAGCACCATGCTGGCCGCGATCATCCCGCCTATCGCCGCTGCCGCGCCCAGCAGCGTGAAAAACATGATGACCTGATTAAGCTGGATGCGGTCGCGGTTGGCCAGTTGGGTGCGCTCGGCCAGCCGCTTGCGCTCGTTGGCGATGATCGCGGCTAGCAGTTTTTCGGCGCCCGCGCGGCGGGCATCCTGTGCGGCAGCATAATATTTTGAAATCGCCGCCAGTTCCTGCCGGTAATTTGCGCTGAGTGCGACCGCGCCCAGTTCGTCATTGCGCTGCTGGACCGCCTCGGTCAGTTCGGCGACAAGCTGATTCTGTTCGGGGTTGTCGCGCACGCGCTGGCGCAGATTGCGGATATATTGCGCGGCAAGGCCGAATTGCTGCTGGTAAATCTGGCCGTCTTCGCGGTCGAGGCCGACGGCGAAGCGCGCCAGCGCGGCTTCACCGCGCGCCACCGACGCCTCGACCGATTTGGCCAGCGTGATGACATCGACGCTGCGCGTCTGCTGTTCCAGCGAACGGGTATAATCGGCATTGGCGCGCACCAGCAGAAAGATCAGCGCGACCACGGCCCCCGCCATCGCCATCGACAAGGTAACAGTTGCCCAAAAGCGCCAGCGCGCCTCGGTGCTGCCAGGGTCGGCCTGGGTCTGGTTCACGTCCACACCGGTCTTCTACCCCATCGCGTGCATCCGGCCAAGCGTCAGCCGATGATACCGGTTTTGCGGCCCGCACGTTCGAACCGTGCCAATATCTCGGTCACCTGTTCGGCGCTATGTTCGGCGCACAGCGAGCAGCGCAGCAGCGTCATGCCCGCCGGGGTCGCGGGCGGGC
>JACEST010000057.1 GCA_013911715.1 Sphingopyxis sp.
AGGAACCAACCGGTGAGGTCAGAGCCATAGGGCCGCGCGACATCGCTGCCCGTCTTGACGATTGTCCCGTCAGCCAGCACCACTTCCAGTGCAAGACAGCTTTGCGCTCCGCTGCCGTGCCGCGCCGATCCCCAGAACAAGCAATTCTGGCTCATGCCCCCACCGACGGTGGCTTTCAGGCCCGACAGCGTGCCCCAAAAAGGCGTGCGCAGTCCCAATGGCTTCAAGGCGTCGTACAGCTTGGTCCAGGTGCAACCGGCCTCGACCGTCACCTTCATGTCAGTGGCATTGATCTCCACGATCCGGTCCATCCGTGCCATGTCGATCAGCACGGCGCCCGGCGACCCTTGGGTATAGCCGCCGGTATAGCTCATCCCCCCGCCGCGCGCGGCGACCGCATGGCCCGCGCGGGTCGCAGCGGCGACGGCGGCAGCCAGCTGCTGAGTGTTGTCTGGGCGCACCACGGCGGCCAGATCAGCCCCGCGCTCGAACACATCATGGGCATAGAAATCGCGCGCGGCGGCGTCGGTCAGCACCTCGGCCCCGGTCGCGACAAGCGCGCTCAGCAAGCTGCTCGTCGGGGCGGCAACGCTGGCCATCAACGCTCGTCCGGCACATTGAGTTCGGGGTAACGCCCAAGCAGCAGCAGCAAGCCACCGCCAACAAGAAATCCGAACAAAGCAATTTGCAGAATCGGATCATAGCTGCCCGAAACATCGCGCACCCGCGCATAAACAATCGGTGACACCGCCGAGCAAATGCCGAAGGGCATGTAGAGCATGCCATAAACCTTGCCATAATGGGCCATGCCGAAATAGCGGCCCGTGAGGTAAGCGATGAGATCGCTTTCGGCCCCTGCCGCAAAGCCCAGCAAAAAGGCGGCAAGCATCGCCAGCGGCACCGTCGGCATGTCGCCCATCATCACGAAACAGCTGATCGCGGGAAGGCACAGCAGCGGGAAAGCCACCACGCCCTGCCAGAAGCGGTCGAGCAGCGCGCCGGTGATGATGCGCCCGGCGAAGATGCCAATCCCCAAAACACCCATCACGCTGGCAGCGTCGCCGGCGCTGATTCCGGCATCGCCCAGCATGGCGGGCATGTTGATGAAAAAGCCGCCAAAGGCCATGGCGATGCACGCAATCGACAGCCAGATAAGCCAAAAGCGATAATCTTTGAGCGCGCTGGCCAGCCGCACGCCAGTCAGCCGTCCGTCCCCGGCGGTGATCGCCGCCGGGCGTTCATCGGCACCGGGTTCGCGGAACAGCAGAAAGGCGACCGGCAACGCCACGAACAGTGGCAGCGCTGCGACCACCAGATACATTTCGCGCCAGCCATGGGCGGCGATAGCCCACACCGCGAGCTTGGGCACCACCATCGCCGCCAGGCTGGTGCCCAGCAGCAAAATGCCCAGCGCCAGCCCGCGGTGCTGGAAAAACCACAGGTTGACCGCGCGGCTCCATGTCACCGGGGTCGACCCGATGCCCACCAGCCCGACCAGCACCCATAGGCCATAATAGGCCGACAGCGTGGTGGCCCCCGACCCGGTGGGCGTCAGCGAAATGGCAGCAAAGGAGAGGCCGAATGCAAACAGCGACCATAGCGCCACCGGGCGCACCCCGAATCGGTCGGCCATCCAGCCGAAAAAGGGCGCGAGCAGCGACGCGATGACCCCAAAGATCGAAATCGGCGTCAGGATTTGAACGCGGGTCCACCCCATTTCGGCAATGATCGGGTCAACCGTAAAACCGATGACATTATAGGGGATGGGCGACGCGCCGCAGGCCACCCCCAAAAGTCCCGCCAGCAATATTTTCCAGCCCAGCCGGAATTCCTTGTCTTGGGCAATCCCGGCGGGCGCGGTTACGCTGGACATGTGGCGGCTGGGTCCTTGTTCACAAAGCGGTGACGGCCAGCATGACACCGACCGCCGCTATTGGCCAGATCGATGGTTCCGGTCCGTTCAAAAGCGATATTTCGCCCGCACCGTCCATTCCAGCGGTCGGTTGAGATAGCTGTAGTTGGACAATGCCGACTGAATGATCGATTCGCCCAGGCAATTGGTGCATTCGGCGGTCAACGACCAGCGCTTATCGGGGGCATTCAGCGTCAGTCCGGCGTTGACGATCCACGCTGCATCGCTTTGCGATCCGGTGATGAAATCGCCATTGCCGAACGGATTGGCGGGAAAGGGGCCGGTCGCGGGCTGGTTCACGCCGGTTGCGGGAGCGTCGAACAGGCTGAGATTGGCAATCGCCACTTCCTGCCGCGACCGGAATGTGCCGTTAACCGTCGGCACCAGCGTCCAGCCGCTGCCCAGCCCGGCCTCGTAACTGCCGCCCAGTGCCAGCGACCAGCGCGGGGTGCGCACCGGCGTCGAAATCGTTCCGTCGGCGGTGACGATCCCGGCGGCGCAGGCGGCAATCGACGGCTGGGTCGCCGGAATATTGGGCCCGCCCGGTACTTTGCCCGCGGCAATGGCGCCCAGGCACGACGCCTGCTGCGCTGCGACCGACTGGATGCCAAACCGGTCGGTGGCAGGCGCGTTTTGCGGGACGCGGTAATTGTCGTCCTGATAGCCGATATTGGCGTACAGGTTCAGGCCATCGACGGGGATGAACGTGAATTCAGCCTCCACCCCGCGGTTGCGGTAATCGGCAAAATTGCGCGTGATAAAGGTCAATGCGCCAGTGGCGGGGTTCAGAATTCCCGCCAGAATCTGCAGGTCGCTGACATCAAGCTGGAACAGGGTGATGTTTGCCCGCACACGGCGGCTGAACAGATCGGACTTGACCCCCGCCTCATAACTCCACACGCGTTCGGGGTCGAAGGGCAGCGCCTGTGTGGGCGTCGTTGCGCGCGCATTCCACCCGCCTGATTTGAACCCGCGCGTCGCGCTGACAAAGAAGAGCAGATCATCATTGGGGGTGAAATTGGCGGCAAAGCGGGGCGTCCATTCGGTCACTTTTTGCCGGGTGGGAATGGGCTGGGCCGTCGTCACTGTCGTGCCATTGGCGGGAACGACCAGATTGGCGTTGACGAGGCACGTCGGCTCGATCGTGCCATCATTGCACGACGCGCGGTTGTCGTTGAAGCGCAGCCGCTTTTCTTCGTCGGTATAGCGGATCCCGGCGGTCAGCTTGAACTGGTCCGACAGGTTGAAGTCGGCCTGGATATAACCGGCATAAGCGGTGGTGGTGTTGCGCAACGTGCGGTCGGCGAGCAACAGGGTCGTCGTCGGCGACAAAGTGAACAGGTCGGCAAAATCGGTGCGATTGCGTTCATCGATATAATAAAAACCGCCAACATAATCGATGAAGCCATTTGCCAGCGTGCCGTTCAGCTTGACCTCCTGCGTGAACTGGGTGTGCGTCCCGTCATTCAGGATAGTAAAGCCGCCGCGCGCAAAGCCGCGCACCGCCGGAAACGGGGTGGTAATCGACGGGCCGCCGCGGCCGTCGAAGAAATCATAGGCAAATTGCTGCGTCAGCGCGACATAGCCGGTGATCAGGCTGAGCGTCGTTTCGTCATTGAGGTCGAATTGCAGGTTGGAGGTGATGATGTCGCTGACCGCTTCCTGCCCCTGCCCGTAATTGGCCTTGCGCCCGGTCACCACCACCGGGGCAAAGGGCGACGGTGGGCCGTCGTCTTCGCGCAGTCCGGTGGTCACAAAGCGACCGTTGCAATCGCTGGGATCAGCCGGATTGCAATTGAAATTCAGGATATTGTCGCCCTTGGACACGATGTGCATATAGCCCGCGTTCCAGCGCGCCCAGGGGGCCAGCTCGCCAGCAACCCCCAGCCGCGCGCCCCAGCCATCATCGTCATTCAGCCGCTCGCCGGTGGTGATGTTGCGCGCATAGCCATCGTCATTCTGCCAATAGCCGCTGACCTTGATCGCCAGCGTATCGGCCAGCGGCAGGTCAATCGAGCCACGCGCCAGCGTGCGGTTGAAACGACCATAGCCGATTTCGGCAAAGCCGCCGACGCTGTCACCTGGCTGTGCCAAGATGATATTGATCGCGCCGCCGGTGGTATTGCGCCCGAACAAAGTGCCCTGCGGGCCGCGCAGCACCTCGATCCGTTCGACATCGAACAGCGCCAGATTATTGGCATTTTGGCGCGACAGATAGACATCGTCGACATAGGTGCCGACGGGCGGATCAAAGGTGGCAATGGTTTCGGTCGACCCCAGTCCGCGCAGGAAATAGGCGTTGGCCGACCCGATGCCGGTGTTGTTCTGCGCGACCAGATTGGGGACATATTGGCCCAGCTGCAACGCGTTGCTGACCCCCTGCGCCTCCAGCTGATCGGCGGAAAAGGCCGATATGGCGATCGGCACGTCCTGAACATTTTCGGCGCGGCGCTGCGCGGTGACGACAATGTCGGCGATGCCGCTGGCTTCTTCGGTGGTTGCTGCATCCTGAGCGAACGAAGGCATTGCGGTGAAGGCGGACAGCGCGGCGCTGGCGAGCAACATGGGCTTGAACATGGGCTTTTACTCCTCTGGACCGGCGTAAACCGCCACTTCCGTTTCCCCAGCGTATCGGCATCCGGTTGTCTGGACATTTTTATTTGTCCGGACAACTTTCATGCACTATGTGGCTTGTCAAGCAGGATTGCGCATCCGTTTGTTTAAGAGCGCCATCTGTTGCAGAATCAGCGCTGCAGACGCAGCAAGATTAAAAAAGGGGGGGCAGGTATGGACTGGGCGGCACTGGCATATCCGACAATGCTTTATGTCCATGTGCTGCTGTTCGTAGCCTGGCTGGGCGGTGACATTGGCGTGTTCGTGCTGGGCCAGCATTTCCGCAAGCGCACCCAATATACGCTCGACCAGCGCATCGCGCTTTTGAAGTTGCTGGTCATCGTCGACCTCGCTCCGCGCGCCGCCTGGGCGCTGATGGTGCCGGTGTCGCTAACGTTGTCGCTGCTTGGCGGCTGGTGGCCGGTCTGGCCGGCGATGGTCGCGGTCAGCTGGGTTATCGGCCTGCTCTGGTTGTGGCTGGTGCTCGACGCGCATGCGCACGACATGACCGCGCGTGCGGCGCGCAACCGGCGGTGGGAAGGCTGGCTGCGCTGGTTGCTCGCGGCGGGCTATTTGTTGCTCGGCATTGAATCGCTTGCCACCGGCCATCCGATCGATCAGCCATGGCTGGCGGCCAAGGCGCTTCTGTTCGGCCTGATCTTCGTGGCGGCGATCATGATCGATGTCAGTTTCAAGCCGGTGGGGGCGCAACTGGGAAAATTGCTGGACGAAGGATCGAGCGACGCCACCGAAGTCCCGCTGCTCGCCACCATGAACCGCACCCGGCGCTGGGTGTGGTGCGTTTATGCGCTGTTGCTCGTCACCGGATGGCTGGGGGTCGTCAAACCGGCTTTTTAAGCGAATTAAGGCCTGACTGGGCAAAAGTCGCTTGACCAAAAAATTTGTCCGGACAAATTAGGAGCCCTGATGACCCTCGCCATTCAATCGATGCTGTTCGTGCCGGGCACCAGGCCCGACCGCATTGCCAAGGCCTTGGCGAGCGGGGCCGACTGCGTGTGCATCGATTTGGAAGATGCCGTCCCGGCGGACGAGAAAGCGGCCGCGCGCGCTGCGGCACTGGAAGCCGTCGCGGCGCATGACGACGCGCGGCTCGCTATACGGATCAACGGGATGATGACGCGCGCGGGGCTGGCCGATGCCCTTGCGCTCGCCGCCGCCGATGTGTGCCCCGCGCTGGTCTTTGTGCCGATGGTCGAATCGCCGGTCGAGCTGGCACAGCTGCGCAGCGTGCTGGGGCACGACAGCGTGCGCTTTGTCCCGCTTATTGAAACCGTCGCCGGACTGCGCGCCGCCCATGCGATCGCCGCTGACCCATCGACCGCGATGCTGATGTTCGGCGGCGGCGATTTTTCGGCGCAGCTGGGCGTGCCCCTTGCGTGGGAGCCGCTGGCGCTCGCCCGGGCGCAGCTGGTGATGACGGCGGCGGGGGCCGGGGTTCCAGCGCTCGATGTGCCGTTTATCGATATGGGAAACGCGGCCGGGCTGGCCGACGAATGCCGCCGCGCCAAGGAATTGGGCTTTGCTGCCAAGGCGGCGATCCACCCGGCACAGATTGCCGTCATCCATGATGTGTTTCGCCCGAACGCGGCCGAATTGGCCGAAGCCGAAGGCGCGCTTGCTGCCTTTGCGGCGGGCGGATATCGCCCCATCCGCCACAATGGCAAAATGCTCGAGGCGCCGGTCGTGCGCCGTTTTGAACAGATATTGGCGCTGAAGGAAAAAATCGATGCGTGACAGCGTGAAGGAAATCGGTCCCGGGCGCTTCCGCGAGGTGCAGGGGCGATATTTTGAGGATTTCGTCGTCGGCCATATCTATGAACATCGTCCCGGCCGCACGATCACCGACGCCGACAATGTCTGGTTCACGCTGCTGACGATGAACACCCATCCGGCGCATTTCGACTATGCTTTTTCGCAGAAGACCGAATTCGGCAAACCGCTGGTGGTCAGCCCGTTGACCATCGCGCTGATGACGGGGATGAGCGTGTCGGACACCAGCGGCAAAGCGATCGCCAACCTTGGCTGGGACGAAGTGCGGATGACCGCGCCGCTGTTTGTCGGCGACACCCTTTATGCGGAAAGCGAAGTGCTCGAAAAGCGCGAGAGCAAGTCGCGCCCCGATCAGGGGATCGTCACCTTCAAAACCACCGGTATCAATCAGGATGGCAAGGTGGTGAGCCATTACAAGCGCACCGTCTTGGTGTGGAAGCGCGGGCACGGCCCGGCTGATGATTAACAACTCAACTCCCGTTCGTGCTGAGGAGGGACTGAGCCTGTTGAAGTCCCGTCTCGAAGCACCGTCTGCGCGCGGACCCTTCGAGACGCCGTTTCGACAAGCTCAACGGCTCCTCAGGACGAACGGCAAGTTTGGAGATTACTAGATGGCAACCGCACCGAAGATTCTGGACACCGCCCGCCCCGCGATGGACCCCGATGAAGAATCCGCGCTGCTCGACGCGATCCAGAAATGGGTCGACAAGGAAGTGCGCCCGGTCGTGCTCCACCATGATCATAACGACATCTGGCCCGCCGAACTGGTCGACCAGATGGTCGACATGGGCCTGTTCGGTGCGACCATTGGCCAGGATTATGGCGGGCTCGGCCTGCCCGCGACGACCTATGCCAAGATTGTCGCGCTGATCTCCTCCTATTGGATGGCGATTACCGGCATTTTCAATTCGCATTTGATTATGGCCTGCGCCGTCGAACGCTTCGGCACGCCCGAACAGAAAATGCAGTGGCTGCCCAAATTCGCGCGCGGCGAAATTCGCGGCGGGCTGGCGCTGACTGAACCCAACGCCGGGACTGACCTGCAAGCCATCCGCACCACAGCCGTGCGTGACGGCGATGACTATGTCATCAACGGGACCAAGACCTGGATTTCGAACGGCGTCAACGGCAGCTGCTTTGCGCTGCTGGTCAAGACTGACCCCAAGGCCAGCCCGCGCTACAAGGGGATGAGCCTGTTCATCGCGCCCAAGCAGGACGGCTTCACCACCGGCAAGCAGTTTGAAAAACTCGGCTATAAATGCATCGACAGCGCCGAGCTGATTTTCGACAATTACCGGCTGCCCGCCGCCAATCTGATCGGCGGGATCGAAGGCCAGGGGTTTTTCCAGGCGACTGGCGGGCTTGAACTTGGCCGGATCAACGTCGCTGCGCGCGGGGTCGGTCTGGCCGAAGGCTCGCTGCGCCTTGCCACCGAATATGCGCAATTGCGCGAAACCATGGGCAAGCCCATTTGCGAGCATCAGGCGATCCAGCTGAAACTTGGTGAAATGGTCACTCGCGCGCGCGCCGCGCGGCTGCTCACCTTCGACGCCGCCGAGGCTTACGACCGGGGTGATCGCTGCGACATGGAAGCCGGCATGGCCAAATATTTCGCCTCCGAAGCTGCGGTGGCCAACAGCCAGGAAGCCATGCGCATTTATGGCGGTTATTCCTATTCCAAGGAATATGACATTGAACGCTATTACCGCGATTCGATGCTGATGTGCATTGGCGAGGGCACCAACGAGATGCAGCGCATCATCATCGCCAAACAATGGGTGAAAGCGAACCCGGCGTGAGGCGGTACTTCTCACCAACTCCCTCCCCTTCAGGGGGGAGGGACAGCCCCGGACTTGATCCGGGGCAGGGAGAGGGAGCGACCCGTCGGGGCAAAACCCCAGACGACTTACTGGCCAAAGCCAAATCGCTCCGCGCCAGTCAAACCGAAGCGGAGGAAAAGCTCTGGTCCCGCCTGCGCGCCGGACGCCTGAACGGCTTAAAGTTTCGCCGCCAAGTGCCATTCAGTGCTGATTATGTTGCGGACTTTGCCTGTCCGTCGGTAAAATTGATAATCGAGGTGGATGGCAGCCAGCATGCGGATCAGGCGGGGTATGACGCGAAGCGGACGCGGTTTTTTGAATCGCAGGGGTATCGGGTGATTCGGTTCTGGAACAATCAGGTGTTGGGGGAGATTGATGCGGTGTTGAGGGCGGTGCTTGCGGCCACATCGCTCCCTCTCCCTGCGCGCTCTGCGCGCTGTCCCTCTCCCCTGAAGGGAGAGGGAATTTGACCCGCCCCCTCCCCCTCGCGGGCTATCGCATCCTTAGCGCTGAACAATATGGCGCCGGGCCCTATGGCACCCAATTCCTTGCCCAGCTCGGTGCCGAGGTCATCAAGATTGAACCGCCGCACAAGGACGGAAAAGGCGGCGGCGACACCGCGCGCGCGGTTGGCCCGCACTTCCTGGAGCCCGGCGAGAGCGTTTATTTCCACGCCTTCAACCTCAATAAACGCTCGCTCACGCTCGATCTGAACAGCGCCGACGGCCAGGCAATCCTGCACAAGCTGGTCGGTAACAGCCACGCCGTTGCCAACAATTTGCGCGGCGATTTGCCGTCCAAGCTGGGGCTGACCTATGCCGATTTGCAGCCGTTCAACCCGGCCATCGTCTGCGTCCATCTGTCCGCCTATGGCCGCGACAACCCCCGCGCCAAATGGCCGGGCTATGATTACCTGATGCAGGCCGAAGCGGGCTTTTGCGCACTGACCGGCGATCCCGACGGCGAACCGCAGCGCATGGGCCTGTCGATGGTTGATTTCATGACTGGCACGCACATGACCATCGCGCTGCTGGCCGCGCTGCTCGATGCCCAGCGCAGCGGGCAGGGGCGCGATATGGACGTCGACCTGCTCTCAAGCGCGGTGCACCAGACGAGCTATCCCGCACTGTGGTTCTTAAACGAAGGCGATGTGACACGGCGCACGCCGCGCAGCGCACACCCTACCGCAACGCCCAGCCAGATGGTGCGCGCCGCCGATGGCTGGATGTTCCTAATGTGCCAGCTCCCTAAATTCTGGACGATCTTGTGCGATCGCATTGGCCGGGCCGATTTGGCCGCCGACCCGCGTTTTACCACCAACCCCGACCGGCTGGCGAATCGCGCTGCGCTGACCGAGGCGCTCGACACGCATTTCGGTGCGGCACCGATGGCGCATTGGCAGGCGCTGCTCGAGGGGCATGTGCCGGTCGCACCGGTGTATGAACTTGACGCGGCGATGGACAATCCGTGGCTCGATACCATTGGCATGATCGACCGCGTCGACCATCCGGCGCGCGATGGCCTGCGGGTACTGGCCAGCCCCATCAAGGTCGATGGCCAGCGCCCTCCCAGCCGCGCCGGGCCAAGATTGGGGGCGGACAGCGATGCGATATTATCCGAGCATGGATTTGATGCGGACGAGATTGCGGGTTTTCGCGCGGCGGGGGTGATTTGAGCCGATGGCAGAGGCCGGCGAACAAAAAAGCCATCGTGCTCCGGCGCAGGCCGGAGCTTTGGCGGGCAAGCATTGTGTGTGTGGCCAAGGCTCCGGCCTGCGCCGGAGCGCACAGGCAATTATCCTACCCCTCAACCTCGATATGCATCGCATAGGCGAAGCGGTCGCCCGGATGGTGGTTCGCCGAAATTTCCAAAATCTCACCCGCCGCATTGCGGTAACAGCGCAGGATCAGCAGGCACGGCGAGCGGCGCGGCACGCCCAGCGCGGCGGCGACCTCGTTGGTCGCGGCAACGGCGTGAATATCCTGGGTCACGCTGGCAATTTTGATCCCTGCCAGCCGCTCGAGCTGTTTGAAAATCGTGTCCTCGTTGGGCGCAATCTGCGCGGCATAGTCGCGCAAACTTTCGTGGACATAGGCGTCGGTCGTCGCAATCGGCTCGCTCGATCCCGCCGCGATGCGCAGCCCCTTGAACTTGGTCCAGCGCCAGCCCGCGACCAGATCGAGCTGCTGCGCAATCCCGCGCGGCAGCGGCGCATCGCCGACCAGCTCGAACGTCGTGCGGGTGTTGCGCGCATATTGCAGGATTTCGGCGACGTTCGACAGCGGCTGGTGCAGCGCACCGCCGCGCGCGGTCGCAGGCTGAATGACGGTGCCCGACCCGCGCTTGCGGGCAATCAGCCCATCGGCGGTCAGCGATCGCAGCGCCTCGCGCACCGTAAAGCGGCTGACGTTAAACCGCTTGCACAGTTCGCTTTCGGTCGGAAAGCCGATGTCGACATAGGCGCCGCCCAGCACCTCGCGGCGCAGCGCATCGGCCAATTCCTTGTATCGCGGCGTCGTGGCCAAATGGCATCCCCCCCATGACGTTGCTCGAACAGCTTGCACAGCATTTGCAGCGTCCCGTCAACGAAGATGTCCGGACAAGAGCGCGACTGCACCTGCTCGACTGGCTGGCGTGCGTGGCGGGGGCGCGGGGGGCTGCGGTGACCGACATCCTGCGCCGTACCGATTTGCCAACCTCTCGTCACAGCTGGTGGTTGGGCGGTCTGTTGGAAATGGACGATGTGCATCGCACCGCACTTCTCCACCCCGGGCCGGTAATCTGGGGACCGGCTCTCGATGCAGCTTCCGATATGGAAGCCTCTTTGTCTGCGGTGCTTGACGGCGCGGCGCAGGGTTACGAAGCCATGATTGCTGTTGGGCTAACCTTTGATGCGCTGCATTACAGTCATTATCATAACACTGCGACTGCTGGACCTTTCGGCTCGGCGGCGGGAACTGGCCATGTTTACGGGCTGGAAGTCAAAGCGTTAGTCGGAGCGCTCGGCAATGCCGGATCGACTACCGGAGGACTTTGGCAAATGCGACACGAAGGCGGCATGACGAAGCAATGGCATATCTGCTCGGCGGCCAGGCAAGGCTATTTTGCAGCCTATATGGCAAAGGCGGGCCTGACCGGCACCGCATCGATTCTCGAAGGCCCGCAAGGTCTTTACGCCGCCACCTGCCGCACCCCCAAGCCGATGACCTTCCCCGACCAGTGGCGGATTTTCGAGGTCAGCTTCAAACCCTGGGCCGCGTGCCGCCATGCGCATCCGGCCATCGACTGTGCGCTCGAACTGCGCGCGGCAGGCAAGCTGACCGCGCCCTACACGCTCGAAACCTATGCCGACGCGATTACCTTTTGCGACCGGCCCGATCCGGTGACCGAGGTTGACGCCAAATTCTCGCTCCAGCACGCCGTCGCGGTCATCGCCGATGGGCGCAGCGCCACTCCGGCGGATTTCACCCGCGAAGCCATCGCCGCGCTAGCGCCCTTGCGGACCCAAGTGACGGTCGCCGAAGACCCCGCCATCACCGCGCGCTACCCGGCGCATTTTGGTGCGCGGGTGAATGGGCTGGAACTCGTCGACACACGCGGCGACCCCGAACGCCCGGTTGGCGAGGCCGATATTATCGCCAAAATGCACATGCTGGCGGAATGGGGAGGATTGCCCGCCGAGGAAGCCGACCGGGCGGTTGAACTGGCCTTGCGCGGGGACGATGCCGGGGCGATTCATACGATGCTGGGGGAGTGGTTGGGGTGAGGGGCAGGCTGTTTTCCTCCCCTCCCGCTTGCGGTAGGGGCCGGGGG
>JACEST010000058.1 GCA_013911715.1 Sphingopyxis sp.
GCGGGCTTGTCGGCCATTTCCTTGATGTCCGCGCCCGCCGCAAAGGCCTTTTCGCCCGCGCCGGTGAGGACGGCGCAGCGCTGGCCAGGGTCGGTCTCGAATGCAGCAAAGGCGGCGATCAATTCTTCGAGCACATGGCTGTTGAGCGCATTGAGCGACTGCGGGCGGTTGAGCGTAATCAGCGTCACCGCGCCGCGCGTTTCGGTCAGGATGGTTTCGTAGGTCATTTGAATCTCCGTCGCCCCTGCGAAGGCAGGGGCCGTTGTCGTCACATGGCCAGCGGCCCCTGCCTTCGCAGGGGAGACGCGTTAGTCAAGCGGCTTCCATTCCTCATCGGCGGGCAGCGGCGCGAAAATGGCGTCGAGCAGTTCGTCGGTCACGCCTTCCGCCGTCGCCGGATTCCATTGCGGCGCATTGTCCTTGTCAACAATCACCGCGCGCACGCCTTCGGCAAAATCGGGGCGGGTGAGCACGCGCGATGCGATGCGATATTCCATCGCCATGTTCGCGGCAAAATCGGGCAGACCCGCGCTGGTGGCCAGCTGGCGCAGCGCGACCTTGCACGTCTGCGGGCTTTTGGCGCGCAGCGTGGCCAGTTCCTTGGCCGCCCAGTCGCTGCCATCGGCGTCGAGGGCAGCCAGAATCTCCTCCAGCCGGTCGGATGCGAACAGCCGGTCAATGTCCGCCCGGTTGGCAAGGATGCGGGCGGGCGGCGGTTCGACCGTCAGGCTGCCCAGCACCGCCCCCACCTCTTCGCCTGCCGCCATGCGCGCCTTGGTCTCGGCCAGCGCAGCGGCGGGCAGATAATGGGTGGCAAGGCCGACCGCGCGACACTCCGCCCCATCGAGCCGCGCGCCGGTCAGCGCCAGAAACGCACCAATCCGCCCCGGCAACCGCGACAGATACCAGCCGCCGCCCACATCGGGGAACAGTCCGATGCCCGTTTCGGGCATGGCAAGCCGGGTGTTTTCGGTCGCCACCTGGAAGCGCGCGGGCTGCGAAATCCCGACCCCGCCGCCCATGGTGATGCCGTCCATGAAGGCAATGACTGGCTTGGGGTAGGTGAAGAGCAGATGGTTGAGCTGATATTCATCGTGAAAGAACCGGCGGCCAGACACGCCGCCGTCATTGAGCGCGGAATTGCGGAGGAAGGCAATGTCGCCGCCCGCGCAGAAGCCACGACCTTCGGCGTGGTCGATGATGATGGTCTGAACGGCGGGATCTTCGCGCCAAGCCAGCAGCGCGGCCGTCATGGCGTGCACCATTGGCAGGGTGAGTGCGTGCAACGCCACCGGGCGATTCAGGCTCAGACGGCCAGTGATGCCGGAAACTCGGGTAAGAACGTCACTCATTGGAGTTTGCTCGCCTGTGCTTCAATCAAGTCCCAGCGGTTTCCGTACTTGTCCGCCAGCACGACTATCCGGCCATAATGCTCAGTCCGCACCGGCTCCAGCACGGTGATCCCGTTTAGCTGCAACTGCGCAACGTCAACATCGAAATTGGGTGAATTCAGGAAAAAGGCAACGCGCCCGCCTGCCTGTCGTCCGATAGCATCGCGTTGTGCCGCGTCGCTCGCTTCGGCCAGTCGCAAGCGAATGCCACCATTAGTGCCTAGTTCGACCCAACGATGCCCTGACACATGCACATCGTCCCTCTCCAACGAAAAACCCCAAGCCCTGGTATAATGATCAATGGCATCATCCATTTCTGGAACAATGACCGTCACCATGAACAATTTTGTGTTGCTCACTGGCGCAGCAAGTCCCGACCGACGATCATCCGCATCACCTGGTTGGTGCCCTCCAAAATCGAATGGACACGCAAATCGCGCCAGAAGCGTTCGATGGGGTAATCCTTCAGATAGCCATAGCCGCCGAACAGTTGCAGCGCCTTGTTGACCACCTCGCTGCCATTGTCGGTCGCGAGGCGCTTGGCCATCGCTGAAAAGCGCGATTTGTCGGGGGCGCCCGCATGGACCTTGGCGGCGGCAAGATAGAGCAGCGCGCGCGCGGCTTCCAAATCGGTCGCCATGTCGGCGAGCATGAACTGGGTGTTCTGGAAATCGGCGACGGGCTGGCCGAATTGCTGGCGTTCCTTGGTATATTTGATCGCTTCGTCGAGGCAGCGCTGCGCCCCGCCCAAACTGCACGCACCGATGTTGAGGCGGCCGCCGTCGAGCCCCGCCATGGCGAAGCGAAACCCGTCGCCTTCGGCCCCTACCCGGTTCGCGACCGGGACGCGGCAATCCTCAAAAATCACCTGCGCAGTCGGGCTGGCATTCCAGCCGAGCTTTTTTTCGGGCGCGCCGAACGACAGGCCAGGCGTGCCTTTTTCCACCACCAAGCAACTGATGCCCTTGGCCCCCGCCTCACCGGTGCGGACCATGACGACATAGATATCGTTGACCCCCGCGCCCGAGATAAACTGCTTGGTGCCGTTGAGCACATAATCCTCGCCGCCTGACCCGGACCCTGATCCGGGTTCACGCCGCGCGGTCGTCTTGAGCGCCGCCGCGTCCGAACCCGAACCAGGTTCGGTCAGGCAATAGCTGGCAATTTTGTTCATGCTGACGAGTTCGGGCAGAAAACGCGCCTTCAGCTCTGCCGAACCAAAGCAGTCAATCATCCACGACGCCATATTGTGGATCGAGATATAGGAGGAAGTGGCGGGGCAGCCATAGGCCATCGCTTCCATGATCAATGCCGCGTCGAGCCGCCCGAGGCCGATGCCGCCCGATGCTTCGGACACATAGATGGAGCCGAAGCCAAGCTCGCCCGCTGCCTTCCAGACATCGACCGGATAATGGCTTTTCTCGTCCCATTCGGCGGCAAAAGGCGTGATGCGATCGGCGGTGAACTTGCGCGCCATGTCCTGAATGGCAAGCTGATCGTCGGTGAGGGCAAACTGGTCGGTCATGCGGTGTCCAGAAACGGATTGATGATGGTCAGCCGGTCATCGATGATCAGGCCGTGCTGCATATCTTCGCTGTAAAAGATTGTTGCGCCGCCCGCCAGAGCGACGGCGAGGAGCAGGGCATCAAAAAAGGCCAACTGATAGCGCGCGGTGAGCCGCAAGGCCTCTTGGTGGCTGTGGTCAGTGACCGGCCGAATGTCGCCGACCCATGTCCGCAAAAGGCCCAAATCGCGCCGGATATCGGTCCATTCACGCCGCCGTTTGCGTCGGCTGGCAAAGGCGAATTCATTGAGTACCTGGACGCTCAAAAAGCTCGCTGCTGCTAAAACGCCCTCGGCCCGGTCCGTTTTTTCGTCTTCCGTCAGAGCATAAATAGCGATGTTCGTGTCGATGGTTACCATTTGTCAAATGCAGGACGCCAGTTCGCCTCTTCCCGATCAAATTTCCAATCTTTGGGCAGGGGAATCCGACGCTTGCGAATTTCCTCCAACGCAGCCTGTTTGCGCGCCTGAACGGCCGCAGCATTGGTTTCTTCAAGAGCCTTCGCAACAATATCGGCGTCAATTGCGTCGCCTTCTTTGAGGTCAAAGCGGTCGATCAATTCGCGAGGAAGCCGCACCGCCAGGCTGTTGCCCCATTTGCCGATCAGCATTTTCATCGCGCGCCTCCGTTTGGATATACGTATGTATATCCCAAATGGGCGCTTGGCACAATCACAACGCCAGCATCTCCTTCAGCGGCACGCGTGCGTCGGCCAGCCGCTCGGGCGCAATTTGTGCCCGGGCCAGCACCAGCGCGCGGCCCTGCACATAGTCTTTGGTCGCATTGACGCAGTCGAGCGCGATCACACTGCCGCCCTGCAGATACACGACCGAAAAGCTGCGCGTCGCCGGGTCGCCGCGCACCACGCAATCGTCATAGCCGGTCGACAGGCCGACGGTCTGCAGTTTCAGATCATATTGGTTCGACCAGAACCACGGCACAGCGTCATACGCCACATCTTCCGCGCCTGCGATATGCTTGGCGGCCACGCTCGCCTGATCATTGGCGTTCTGTACCGATTCAAGCCGGATCGCCGCGCCGTCCGCAAAGCCATTGGCGTGGAGCGCGCAATCGCCGACAGCATAAATGTCGGGCAGGCTGGTGCGCTGCTGCGCATCGACCGCCACGCCATTGCCGCCAGCCGCGCCCGCCGCGAGCAGCGGCGCGGCGGAGGGAATAATGCCTATGCCGACGATGACAAGGTCGGCGCGGAGCACGCTGTTATCGGCCAGGCGCACGCCCGCGACATGCCCGTCACCTTCCAGCGCGGCGATACGCACTCCCAGCCGCAAATCGACGCCGTGCGCGCGATGTTCGGCCTCAAAAAAGCGCGACAGCGGCTCACCCGCAACCCGCGCCAGCACGCGATCCAGCGCCTCGAGTAGCACGACCGGCTTTCCCGCTTTGCGCAGCACCGCCGCCGCCTCTAGGCCGATATAGCCGCCGCCGATCACAACCACCTGCCGCGCGGTAGCTGCCGCGGCGATCATCGCATCGGCATCGGCGCGCGTGCGCACGCCTTGCACTCCGGCCAGATCGCCGCCCGGCAACGGCAAGGCGCGCGCGTGGCCGCCCGCCGCCCAGATCAGCTTGCCATAGCCAATGGTCGCACCGCTGCTTGTGGTGACGCTGTGTGCTGCCGGGTCAACAGCATCGACGCGCTGCCCCAGCAGCATCGTGATGTCGCGTTCGTCCCAAAAGCGCGCCGGACGCAGCAGCAAGCGATCATAATCCTTTTCGCCTGCGAAATATTCCTTCGACAACGGTGGGCGTTCATACGGCAAGTCTGGCTCTTCGCCGACAATCGCGATGCTGCGCGCGAATTTCGCTATGCGCAGCGCGATGGCCGCCTGCGCCCCGGCATGGCCGCCGCCGACTATCAGGACGTCGAACGAATCCATCAATTACCCCCTGCCAACTGTCATAATTCCGCTATAGACGCGGCGCGCCGTGCCGCCAAAGCGGCGTTGCCAATCAGTGCCATTTTCAGGGACGACGACCCACCATGCATCAATTCCATCCCACCAGCCTTCGCGAATATGACATTCGCGGCATCATTGGCGAGACATTGGGCGAGGCCGACGCCTATGCCATCGGGCGCGGTTTCGCCACGCTGATTGCCCGCGCGAGCGGCAAGACGGTCGCAGTCGGCTATGACGGGCGGGTGAGCTCGCCCGGCCTGGCCGAAGCGCTCGTGCGCGGGCTGAACGAAAGCGGCTGCGATGCCGTGGTGGTCGGCATGGGGCCGACGCCGATGCTTTATTATGCCGAATCGGTGATGGACGATGTCGACGGCGGCGTGATGATTACGGGCAGCCACAACCCCGCCAACTATAATGGTTTCAAGATGGTATTCCAGGGCCGCCCCTTTTTCGGCGCGGACATTCGGCAACTCGGTGACATGGCGGCGGCAGGCGACTGGGACGAGGGCACCGGCACGTCGCGGACCATCGACATCATGGACCGCTACATCGACCGGCTGGTCGAGGATTTTGGCGGCGGCGCCTGCCGGATGGCATGGGACTGCGGTAATGGCGCGGCGGGCGAGGTCGTATCGCGGCTGGTGAAGCGATTGCCCGGCGAGCATCATGTGCTGTTCGCAGAGATTGACGGCAATTTCCCCAACCATCATCCTGACCCGACCGACGAGAAAAATCTGGCCGATCTGAAGGTGCTGGTCGCTGAAAAGGGGCTGGATTTCGGTGTCGCGTTCGACGGCGACGGCGACCGCATCGGCGCGATCGACGGCGAGGGCCGGGTGATCTGGGGCGACCAGCTGCTTCAAATCTATGCCGCCTGTGTGCTCAAGGATTTGCCCGGCGCGACGATCATCGCCGATGTAAAGGCCAGCCAGGCGCTGTTCGATCGGGTGGCCGAGCTCGGCGGGCAACCTCTGATGTGGAAAACCGGGCACAGCCTGATCAAGTCGAAGATGAAGGAAACCGGGTCGCCGCTCGCGGGCGAGATGAGCGGGCATGTGTTTTTCAAGCATCGCTATTATGGCTTTGACGATGCCATTTATGCCGCACTGCGGCTGATCGAGGCGCAAAGCATATTGGAGCAGAGCGTGACCCAATTGCGCAGCAATATGGCCGAGATGATCAACACCCCCGAAATGCGCTTCCAGGTCGACGAGAGCCGCAAGTTCGCGGTCGTGGACGAAATCCTCGCGCGGCTCGCCGCCGAGGGGGCCGACGTCAACGCGACCGATGGCGCACGGGTCAACACACCCGACGGCTGGTGGCTGCTGCGCGCGTCGAACACGCAGGACGTGCTGGTCGCGCGCGCAGAGGCGTCGAGCGAGGCGGGCCTGGCGCGGTTGATGGACCAGATCGACGCGCAACTGGCGGCATCGGGCCTCAAGCGCGGCGAGACGGTAGGCCACTGATGGGCGCGCGCCTGCTCGGGATGCGGCAGGTGGCCAAGCCATGGGGGCGCGCTGCGCTGCCCGCGCCGTTCATTAGCGAGAGTCGCGACCCGGTTGGCGAGATTTGGTTCGCTGACGTGGACGCGCCGCCGCTGCCGCTGCTCGCCAAATATCTGTTCACGTCCGAAAAGCTGTCGGTGCAGGTGCATCCGGGCGATGATGCAGCAAGGGCACGCGGACTGGCGAGTGGCAAGGAGGAATGCTGGCTGGTGATCGATGCCGACCCCGGCGCGGTGCTGGGCATCGGGACGCTGCGGCCATTGTCCAGCGACGACCTACGTGCCGCTTCGCTCGATGGCAGCATCGAGGCATTGATGGACTGGAAGCCCGTCGCGCGCGGTGATTTCTTTTATATCCCTGCCGGAACGGTCCATGCCATCGGTGCGGGGGTCAGCCTGATCGAGGTCCAGCAAAACGCCGATGTCACGTACCGCCTCTATGATTATGGCCGCCCGCGCGAGCTGCATCTTGACGACGGCGTGGCAGTGGCAGAGGCACGGCCTTATGCCGACCCGCGCGCGACCAAAGTCGATTTTGCCGAGGACCGCTTGCTGGTCGATGGGCCGATTTTCCGCGTGATGCTGGGCGGCGACCAGTGTGACTTGGCGGGCAGCGGGGCAACGCTGATCCTGCCCTTGTCTGGCCGCGCCTTTGCTGGCGGAACCAGCGCGGGCGCGGGCGATTGCCTGGCGGTCGATGCGGGGACACCGTGGCACGCCGAACCCGACGCGCGGTTGCTGATCGGGCGGATGGTGTGAGTGCGTGAGCCCCAATACCGTCCTAACCCGCATTTGTCGTCCCCGCGAAAGCGGGGATCCAGGGCCAGATTTGCCAATGGTCGCCCTGGGTTCCCGCGTTCGCGGGAATGACAGTTGAGAGATTTGACATGACCAAAATCACCCCCATTATCTTGTCCGGCGGATCGGGCACGCGGCTGTGGCCGCTGTCGACCGATGCCCGCCCCAAGCAATTCCTGCCGCTCGCCGGGCCAGAGAGCATGTATGCTGCGACGCTGGCGCGGTGCGGCGATGGCGCGCAGTTCGCGGCACCGATTGTCGTCGGGGCTGAGCGACACAGCGCGCTGCTGGCGGCGGACGCCCCGCCAGACGCGCGCATCATTTTGGAACCCGTGGCGCGCAACACCGCGCCCGCGATTGCACTCGCCGCGCTGGCGGCAGGAACAGACGCCCTGCTGCTGATCATGCCGAGCGACCATGTGATTGCCGACCTGCCCGCCTTCCAGCGCGCGGTCGATGCGGCGGTGCCAGCGGCGCAGGCGGGGTGGCTGGTGACGTTCGGGATCACCCCGACCGGGCCCGAAACGGGCTTTGGCTATATCGCGATGGGTGAGGATTTGGCCGAGGCGACCGGCGTGCGGCGCGCGGCGCACTTCATTGAAAAACCGCCGATGGAGCGCGCCGAGGCGATGCTGTCGGCGGGCGACCATGTGTGGAACGCGGGGATATTCCTGCTGCGCGCTGACCGGTTGGTCGAGGAATTGGGCGTCCATGCCGCGCCGATGCTGGCGGCGTGCCGGGCGGCGATGGCGGGCGCAGTGCATCATGGGGCGTTCGTGCGCCCCGATGCGGAGGCCTTCGCCGCATGCCCCAGCGATTCGATCGATTACGCGGTGATGGAGCGCGCCGAGCGGGTAGCGGTGGCGCCGGTCAGTTGCGGCTGGTCCGACGTCGGCAGCTGGGACGCCTTGGCCGATCTTGGCCCACATGATGCGGGCTGCAACCGGCTGTCGGGCGATGTGGTTGCGCTCGATTGTGCCGACACGCTGGTGCTCGCCGACGGGGTGACGGTGACGCTGTGCGGCGTCGAGGGCCTGATCGTGGTGGCGACGGCGGGCGAAGTGATGGTCGTCCCGCGCGGGCGCAGCCAGGACGTGAAACGCATTGTCGAGGCGATGAAGGCGCGGAAAT
Source organism: Sphingopyxis sp. (assembly GCA_013911715.1). Taxonomy (GTDB): domain Bacteria; phylum Pseudomonadota; class Alphaproteobacteria; order Sphingomonadales; family Sphingomonadaceae; genus Sphingopyxis. Next base: position 8,311 of record JACEST010000058.1, read on the forward strand.
AATATTACGTGACCGCGCAATATTCGCCCGAAGTTCACGAAGTTCACGCTACGTCGCGGTAAAATAATACCTCTGGCAGCCAACGTCGCGATGAACGCGAACAGGAACAGCAAGGTTGCGACGTAGAACATCGATCAGGCTAAGCCAGATTATGCGCATGTAGGAAAGCAGTTTCACACAAAGGCGCAAAGGCGCGAAGCGGGTGCTGCCCGACCCCAAAGGTCCGTCGCCCTGCATACGATGCGGGGCTTGGCTTCGGGGAGCGCTGGCAAGGTGGAAAAGCCCAGCCCCGTGTCAAGCATGGGGCGACGGGGGGCTGACGGTGCGGGACGGTATCCATTTTGCTATATTGGCTAACCCATTAGCGCCTTTGCGCCGTTGCGTGAGACAGCCGGGGACATGCTACTGCGTGTCCCCGTCTCGGTCTCGCGGTCAGGAACGAGTTTGGGGGTTAAGTAAAGTGTCACCGTAACCCATCACCTTGGCGCCGGGTGCCGGGCCGATCATCGCGATGCCCGTAGGGCTGTGATGACCGCGGTGATCATATCAGCATCAGCACTGCTGCCGATCCTGACCAGTGCGTCGCCAATCTCCAGTTCGATCGTGCTGGCTCTGGAACTTCTGCGCCGCGATGTCGGCTTGCTCGACAAGGCGGGAGGCAACGGCTCTTGCTTCTCGACCACCGCTGGCACGAACATCGGAGCCTCGCGAGGCCGGACTGGCAGCGCGATACCGCGCTCCTCCATCTCTTTGCGCAGCAAGCGGCGCCACGTGAAAAGCTGGGATGCCGACATGCCATGGCGGCGTGCCACGGCGCTCACACTCTCCTTGCCCGAATAGCTCTCCGCAACGATCGAGGCCTTCACCTCAGGCGGCCAGTCCCGGCGCTTGCCGACACCGGTGAAAACCTCGAAGCGCCGCACACCGCTGATACCAGCATCATCACATGACATCGTCATAGCACCAGCGCCCCTCAACAATCAGGGCGCGGACACTCGGCACTCCGCATCACCCGTGCAAGGTGGGCTCAGGACATCGCTTACGGTCCAGCGGTTCCGCGCGTTGATATAGCCGGTATAGCGCCGGTGCGTATCCGCAAAGGTCCGCCGCAAGCCATCCTCATCCGATGGCACCACGATGATATGGACGTGGTTGGGCATCAGGCAATAGGCCCAGATTTCCGCTCCCGCCCGCTCTGCCGATTGGGCGAGCAAATCGCTATAGAGCGCATAGTCAGCGTCTTCAAAAAAAGTCTGTGCGCGCCGATTGCCGCGCTGCGTGACATGATAAGGAATGCCCGGGATGATAAGGCGAGGAAGGCGGGCCATGCTCGCGCTATGACCTAATTGCTGTATTTAGTAAACTGGCACCGTAATCCGGGCACCGTAATCCGCTGGCACCGTAATCCGCACCGTAATCCGTAATCCCCGGCACCGTAATTCCACCGTAATTCAGATTGTTTGACAACAACCATGCCGTGGAGGTTCGGGCTTCCCGAATCAAACCCTCAACAGAGCGCCGTCCACAACATCACCGTAATCTGCGTAATCTCGGCAATAAAATTTGCCTAATTAAAATACATTCAATTATCCATCTTCAATTCACTTATTTTCTGCTTCACTAAGTCGGTAACATCGCCATCAGTGCTAGCAAAAGCAACACTCAAGCTGACAGAACTTCCGTCAATCAATCCAATTGACATTCTATTCTGGCTGAAGCGGGATAATTTAATGGCATTAGCATTTATCATATCCAAAGGAATTTGCTTCACCCTATTAAGGATCAACATATTTTTATCTACCGAAATTAAAACCCCGTTTGAAACGATTAATACAATAATATTCCAAACGCAAATCAACATGAACGCAGACAGCGCTAAAAATCCTACGTATTCATTTATAAGATTGCTATCGACTTCCGATAGATATTCAAAGGAAAAAAACTTTTCTCCGTTTAACATGTAGCCTACTGCACATATCAATAGCATAGGAGCTGTAAAAATCGCCATTCTTGGCAACATTTTTGCCCGGAGAACAATAACTTCGCTTAGAGAATCACTTTTACCCAGCATCATTTCACGGGCCTCCTGCGCCTACATACATCCTTGCCGCCTCATGCCCGTCCGCGTTGACCAAGGCTTCCGCCAACTTGCCTCCTGCGTCACTTAAACCCGTTAAGTCGGCACCGAATCCTCCGGCGATTCCTCCTGCAACAGCCGTGTACGGCCCACCACCAAAAAAGAAGCCGGTTGCTAGCCCAGCCCCAATTCCGGCCAATCCGCTCGTAGCAGCCTTTCCGGTTGCATTCGCCATGGCGGAGGTGGTGTCCTTCCCTTGGCTCGTTTGCGCGTTTACGTCCATGGCTATCGCACCCCCTCTTACAAGAACGCCGCCCGCACTTACAGCCGCTTTCTGAGCAAAACCCTTTGTCCCAGAGAACTCAGTTAAACCGCTACGGGCATCAGCAACTCCGCTAGTAATGTCAGCGCCCTTTTCCAACGTTTCTAACCTTTCGGCGCGATTTAGCCGCCTCTGTCGATCTGCAGTTCTGTTAATATCCGCTCGGGCTCGACTCCCGGGTTTCGTTTTTTGTTGCTCTTTCATTTGCGCTAGACTCTTCTTAGCTCCGCCACGCACATGCTCCATCCCATCCGGATCTACCATGTTAACCGGGTCATTCCCGACATAGGCATACCAGTTAATCCCATCCTTATACCCAATGGGATCAGTCTGCATGAACCGCCCCAGCGTGGGCGAGTAGATGCGCGCCTTGTAATAATAGAGGCCCAGCTCGCTCAGCCAGGTCTGCCCGGTGTATTGGAACCGCCCAAGGTTGCCCGGCGCGGGCACGCCATATTCGTCATAGGCGTTGAGGCCCACCGCATTGCCACTGGCGTCGCTGATCGCAATCACGCTGCCGCGTTCATCGGCGTGCAGCCAGCGGCGGTCGCCAAGCCCTGACCCTTCATACCAGAGCAGCGGCTCATCATCGCCGGGGCCGTGCACATAGCGCCGCAGGATGGCGCCCCCCGCATCGCGCTCAGCGATCAGGCGCGGGCCCAGATATTCCAGCCGTGTCGTCAGCGCGCCTTTGACAATGCGCGACAGCCGCCCGGTCGGGTCATAGGTCAGCGCGGTGCCGTTGGACGCGGTCGCGAGCCGGTTCTCGCTGGTATAGCCATAGCTGACCGTTCCATCGCTGGTCAGGTTGCCGCGCCCGTCATAGCCCAGCGCGGGGGCAAGCGCGCTGGTCAGC
>JACEST010000059.1 GCA_013911715.1 Sphingopyxis sp.
GGCACAAGGTGATGCCGATGAAGGGCGGGACAAAGGCGAGGCCCAAAAAGCCGCTGCCGCCACCGAGGCCATTCAGCGTGACGTCGAAGGCAAGGCCGCCCGCACCGGCATCTTCGGCGATCGTATCGAGCACCGCCACCGCGGTGCGCGCGCGTTCGCGGCTAGCAAAGGCGAAATTGTTGATGAGGTCGGGGTCGGACAAAATATAGATGCGCCGGTTGGCCGAGCGCATCACCAACGATTCGCCGCCGCCCGTCCGGGTGAGCAGCGAACGGCCGCGACCCGGTTCAAACATCTGCCACAGGCCTGCGCCCAGGGCCACCGTAGCGCGCGGCGCGGCGGGCCCCCACAGCGTCGCGCGCGCGCCACTGGCCAGCGTGATGAGCCGCGGCTTGCCGTCAATCGACGCGCGCGCGGCGGCAGGGATCAGCGCATCGGGCGCGCGCACGACATTTCCACCGCCCGCCCAGCCCTTGCGCTTGGGATTGGGGAAGGTCTGCCATTTGGGCAGCACCAAGAGCACGGGTTCGGTGCCATGCGCCTTGATCAGCTTGTCAATCGCTTCGGGATCGGTGCCACGTTCGGGGGTCAGCACCAGCAAGATGCGGCCTTCGTCATCGCCGAGCGGCGTCGCCTCGACGACCTCGCGGCGGATGTCGATCCATATGTCGGCGCGCTCGGCATAATCGACGATCCCGGCATAGCCCGCCGCGCCCTTTGACAGCGCATGGCCCTGACCATTATTGCCCGCCGACAATTGCGGTCCGAGCGCGATCAGCGCCCACATGGCAATGAAGCCGATGACGCCGATGACGACAATCGCGCCGACGACGCGCGGGTCGAAGGGCGAACGGGCGGCATCGGCGCTCATGCGGCGGCCCAGGCGCGCGGCACGGTCAGCTCGGCATAGGCCGCGCGGCATTCGCCCCATACCCCCGCATCGACCGGCTGGCCGCCAAACAGGCTGACCTCGACCGCGCGCGCAATGCGCGCAAAGGCCGTGCGGGGGGTGCCGGGCAGGTCGCGCGAAGCGGCGAGGTCGCGCGAGGTGATGGCGGGTTTGACGAGGCCCGGGCGGCGCGCGGCGATATCACCGACGCTGCGATAGAGCAGCAGATGCACCGCTTCGGCAAAGCGCCCCTCGGCGGCAAGCGCATCGGCATCGGCGAGCCGCGCGCGCGCGGCGCTGGCCTCGACCTGGCCATATTCGGGCAATTCTTCCTCAGCCGCTTTGCCGCGCAGCCGGTCAACCCAGTCGGCAAAGCCGGGAAACAAGCGGTAGGCGATGAACAGCAGCAGCGCGATGCCAATCGCCCAAAGCGCATATTTGATCCCGGGTCCGGTCAGCTCGAAAAAATCGAAAATGCTGCCAAAGAAATTGCCGACCCCATCGAAAAAGTCGAGCAGCCAGCGCGGCGGCGGGGTGACGGGTTCGGGCGGCGGCAGGCTGGTTTGCAGCCCTTCGGACGCCATGGTTTCGGCATAGGCCGGATCGACGAGGTCCGCGTCGGCGAGCCACGGGTCGGCCAGCGCGGCGGCGTCGGCCTCGGCCCGCGCCGGACCGGCGGGCGACGGCGCGGCTTTGCCGGGAATCGGTGCCTTCACGGTCATGCAGGAGAGCGCAGGTCAAACGGGAACATTATGCCATGTCCTAACGCAGCCCGCGCCATTGGCAAGCCGCGACGATGGCGGGCGGACAATCCGCCGAATCGCTTGCTTTTCGCGGGCCATCCCGCTAACGGGCCCGCTTCGCCGACGATCGCGTGATGACCTGCCTGGCTAAAAGGGCTGCCAGGGCCGGTCGAGATTGTCCCAGAACAAGGAGACCGAAATGCCCAAGCTGAAGACCAAAAGCGGTGTGAAGAAACGCTTCAAATTCACCGCAACGGGCAAGGTGAAGCACGGCGTTGCCGGCAAGCGTCACCGCCTGATCAACCATAATGCCAAATATATCCGCACCAACCGCGGCACCAGCGTGCTGAGCGATGCGGACGTCGGTCATGTGCGCCTCTGGGCGCCATACGGCCTGAAGTAGGGAGCGCTCAGCCATGTCACGCATCAAACGCGGCACCACGACGCGCACCAAGCACAAGCGGATTTTGGAACAAGCGAAGGGCTTTTACGGCCGCCGCAAGAACACCATCCGCATTGCGCGCCAGGCCGTCGAAAAAGCCGGGCAATATGCCTATCGCGACCGCAAGGTTAACAAGCGCAATTTCCGCGCCCTGTGGATCCAGCGCATCAACGCGGCTGTCCGCAGCGAAGGCCTGACCTATTCGCAGTTCATGCACGGCGTCAAACTCGCCGGGATCGAGCTTGACCGGAAAGTCATGGCCGACCTCGCGATGAACGAAGGCGCGGTCTTTACCGCCATCATCGCGCAGGCGAAGGCGGCGCTGCCCAAGGCAGCATAAACGTCCTTTGTAAGAATGCGCGAAAGGGCGTGGACGGCAGTTGCCGTTCGCGCCCTTTCGCTTATGCGTCACCATTAATTCTGTTCGTCATCCCCGCGCAGGCGGGGACCCAACCCCGGACCTCATGTCATGCGCGACAGCTTTCAGCCTTGCGTCTACCTGCTAGCCAGCCATCCCTATGGGACACTATATTGCGGCGTGACGTCTGATTTGGCGGCGCGGCTGTGGCAGCACCGCGAGAGAATAATCAAAGGCTTCACGTCCGAATATGGCGTGCATCGTCTCGTCTGGTTCGAACAGCACGCGACAATGGAAGCGGCTATCCTTAGGGAAAAGCGCATCAAGAGGTGGCTTAGGCAATGGAAGATCAACCTGATCGAGGCAGCCAATCCCGATTGGCGCGATTTGGCGATCGATCTTGGATTACCGGTTTTGCCGCCTAGGCCGGTTTATGTGGAGAGGGTTGGGGTTGGGTCCCCGCCTGCGCGGGGATGACGAGTTATGATTGATATTCCGGACCTTGATTGGGTGACCAAATCGCGTGATCGCTGGCTTGATGGAATAGCGGGCGCACAGACTTTGCCAAATCTCGAATCGCTGCGCCTAGAGATGCTTGGCAAAAGCGGCGCGCTTTCACAGTGGCTTAGATCATTAGGGCAAATGACAGAGTCGGATAGGGGCGCTCGAAGCAAGCTTTACAATGAGATACGAGAGCAAATCAGCGCCGCGCTGACCGAACGCAAGGCAGCACTGGAGGGCGTCGCGCTCGCCGCCCGCCTCGCATCCGAGCGCGTCGACCTGACCCTGCCTGCGCCCGAGGCGCCGCGCGGGTCGGTGCATCCGGTGTCCCAGGTCATGGACGAGCTCGCCGAGATTTTCGCCGACATGGGCTTTGCCGTCGCCGAGGGGCCGGAGATTGAGGACGACTGGCACAATTTCACCGCGCTCAACATTCCCGAAACGCACCCGGCGCGCGCGATGCACGATACTTTTTACATGCAACCCTCTCCCCTTCAGGGGAGAGGAGGGAGCCGCGCAGCGGCGGAAGGAGAGGGGGCGTCAGACACTCCCCCTCCCCCAACCCTCTCCCCTGAAGGGGAGAGGGCTATTAAGATGTTGCTGCGCACGCATACCAGCCCGGTGCAGATTCGCACGATGATGTCGCAGCAGCCGCCCATCCGGATCATCGCGCCGGGCCGCGTCTATCGGTCCGACAGCGACGCCACGCACACGCCGATGTTCCATCAGATCGAGGGGCTGGTGATCGACCGCGGCATCACGCTGGGGCATTTGAAATGGACGCTCGAGACGTTCCTCAAGGCCTTTTTCGAGCGCGACGATGTCGTGCTGCGGCTGCGCCCGAGCTATTTCCCTTTCACCGAACCCAGCGCCGAGGTTGATGTCGGCTATAGCCTGGTGAACGGCAAGCGCGTGATTGGCGGGTCAGAAGGCTGGATGGAAGTGCTGGGCAGCGGCATGGTCCACCCGAAGGTGATCGCGGCGTGCGGGCTCGACCCCGACGAGTGGCAGGGCTTTGCCTTTGGTACCGGCGTCGACCGGCTGGCGATGCTGAAATATGGCATGGACGATCTGCGCGCCTTCTTCGACGGCGATATGCGCTGGCTGGGCCATTATGGGTTCGGCGCGCTCGATGTGCCGACACTCTCCGGAGGAGTGGGCGCATGAAATTCTCGCTGAGCTGGCTCAAGCAGCATTTGGACACCGATGCCGATATTCAGGCCGTTGCGGACACGCTGAACCGCATCGGGCTGGAGGTCGAGGGCATCGAAAACCCTGCCGAGCGCCTTGCAGGTTTCACCGTTGCGCGCGTGCTGACCGCCGAGCGGCATCCGCAGGCCGACAAATTGCAAGTGCTGACGGTCGACCAAGGCGATGGTGTGGCGCTGCAGGTCGTTTGCGGCGCGCCCAATGCGCGCGCGGGGCTGGTCGGGGTATTCGGGCGCGAAGGCGCGGTGGTACCGTCGAACGCGATGGTGCTGCGCAAAGCCGCGATTCGCGGGGTCGAATCGAGCGGCATGATGTGTTCATCGCGCGAGCTGGAGCTGGGCGATGACCATGATGGCATCATCGAATTGCCCGCCGATGCCCCGGTGGGAACGGCCTTCAGCGACTATGCCAATTTGAACGATCCGGTCATCGATGTCGCCATTACGCCCAACCGGCAAGACTGCATGGGCGTGCGCGGCATTGCGCGCGATCTGGCGGCGGCGGGGCTGGGGACGCTGAAGCCCATTCTGTCCAACATCCCCGTCCGTCCTGGCTCCCGACGGGTCGCTGTCGAAGGACTGTCCTTTTCTTCATCTGGCGGAGAAAGAAAGAACGGCCCTTCGACAAGCTCAGGGCAGACGGGTTTTGGGAAATATCCGTGCCCTGTAGAAATCCGCACCGATGACCCGGCAGGCTGCCCGGCCTTTTATGGCCGCGTCATCAAGGGTGTGACCAATGGCACGTCACCCGCATGGCTGCAGGCGCGGCTGAAGAGCGCGGGGCAGCGGCCGATTTCGGCGCTGGTCGACATCACCAACTATGTGATGCTCGACCATGGGCGCCCGAGCCATGCCTATGATCTGGCCCAGCTGACGGGTGCGGTGGTGGCGCGGCGCGCGCAGGACGGCGAAACCGCCGTCGCGCTCAACGGTAAGGAATATGCGCTGACGTCGGCCATGACCGTCATCGCCGACGCTAAGGGCGTCCACGACATCGCGGGCATCATGGGCGGCGAGCATAGCGGTTGCAGCGAGAGCACCACCGATGTTCTGCTCGAGGTCGCCTATTTCACGCCCGAACATATCGCGCGCACCGGACAGGCGCTGGGGCTGACCAGCGATGCGCGCACGCGGTTCGAACGCGGGGTTGATCCGGCGTTTCTGGATGACGGGCTGGAGCTGATCACCGCGCTGATCCTCGATATTTGCGGCGGTGAAGCCAGCGATGTGGTGCGCGCTGGCGCGCCGCCGCTGGAGCCGCGGTCGCTGGTCTATGACCCGGCGCATTGTGCGCGGCTGGGCGGGATTGACGTGCCCGCCGACAAGCAGAGGGCGATATTGGAATCGCTGGGCTTTGCTGTGACGTCCGACTGGACCGTCACCATCCCCAGCTGGCGGCGCGACATCGACGGCCCGGCCGATCTGGTCGAGGAAGTCACGCGGATCGTCGGGTTCGACCATGTCCCGTCAACGCCCCTGCCCCGCGCTGACGGCGTGGCCAAACCGACCGCAACGCCGATGCAAAAGATCGAGCGCCGCGTGCGGCGCACCGCGGCCACGCGCGGATTGAACGAGGCGATTACCTGGTCGTTCCTGCCCGAGGCCGCTGCCGCAGCGTTCGGCGGCGGTGCGTGGAGCCTTGCCAATCCGATTAGCGAGGACATGAAGGTCATGCGCCCGTCGCTGCTGCCCGGCCTGTTGATGGCGGCACAGCGCAATATGGATCGCGGCGCGGCGGCGGTGCGCCTGTTCGAAATCGGGCGGCGCTACGGCGTGCAGGCCGATGGCCGCAGCGACGAGCGGCTGACGGTGGGCCTGCTGCTCGGCGGCGAAAAGGCAGCGCGTAGCTGGGCCAGCGGCAAAGCGGTGCGCTTCGATGCGTTTGATGTGAAGGCTGAAGTGCTCGCGCTGCTGGCCGCGGCGGGCGCGCCGACCGACAATTTGCAGGTCATGGGTGACGCTGGCGCGCATTATCACCCAGGCCAATCGGCGACGCTGCGCCTCGGGCCCAAGACGGTGCTCGCCGCCTTCGGCATGCTGCATCCGGCGACCGCCAAGGCGTTCGACCTCGACGGACCGATCGCCGTGGCCGAGATTTTCCTCGACGCCATTCCGGCCAAGCGCGGCGCGCAGGGCTTCATGCGCGCGCATTTCACCCCGCCCGCGCTCCAGTCCGTGACTCGCGACTTCGCTTTCCTTGCGCCGGAAGCACTGGTCGCAGGCGACCTGGTTCGCGCGGTCAAGGGTGCGGACAAAGCGCATATCGTCGCAGTGCGGCTGTTTGACCGTTTCGTCGGCGCGGGCGTGCCCGAAGGCCAGGTCAGCTTGGCCGTCGAGGTGGTGCTGCAACCGCGTGAAAAAAGCTTCACCGACGCCGAACTGAAAGCGATCAGCGATGCGGTGGTCGCGGCGGCGGCGAAGCTGGGGGCGGTGCTGCGCGGTTAGGCCGCCACTGCCCCTTCGACCATGCCTGCCGCTGCATCGAGCATCCGTTTTTCCAGCGCCTTGACACGCTGCGCGCTGTCGATCTTCCCACCGAGCAGGTCGGTGACATAAAAAGTATCGACAGCGCGCTCGCCATAGGTGGCGACGTGCGCGCTGTGCACCGTGACCTTTGACTGGAACAGCGCATAGGCGAGCTGGTTCAGGAGCGCGGGCCGGTCCTGGGCATTGACCTCGACCACGGTGAAGCGGTTCGATGCTTTGTTGTCGATCAGCACATTGGGCGCGATGCTGAAAGTTTCGGCGCGGGTGCGCGGCAGCGGGCGCGCGGCGAGTTTGGGCAAGAGTTTCTGGCGATTGGCGAGCGCATCGTCAATCGCACGCGACAGGCGTTCGATCTGGCGGTCGTCGGCAAAGGGGCGGCCCAAGGGATCCTGCACCAAAAAATTGTCGAGCGCCATGCCGTCGCGCGTCGTGTGGATACGCGCGTCGATGATGTTGCCGCCCGCAAGGTGAATGCCCCCTGCAATGCGGTAGAACAGCCCCGGATGGTCGGCGGCGAGCACCATCACCAGCGTCGCGCCGCGATCGGCATCGGGGACCGCGCTGACCGCCAGCGATGTGCCAGGGTGCGCCAAGATGTGGCGGAAATTGGCCGCGATGACTTCGACCGATTCGGCGATCCAATAGCTTTCAGGCAAACGCCGCGCGAGCGCGTCAAATGCCCCCGGCGACAGCGCGAGCCGATCAGCGGCAGCCTCTTTTTTGGCCGCAATCCGCGATTCGCGCCCGCGCTGTTTATGACCCAACCGCAACACTTCTTCGGCCGCATCATAAAGTTCGCTGAGCAGCTGACGTTTCCATCCGTTCCATACGCCGGGGCCGACCGCGCGGATATCGACGACCGTCAGCACCAGCAGCAGCCGCAACCGTTCGGGTGATTGCACCGCGCCCGCGAAATCGAGGATCGTCTTGAAATCGGCGAGATCGCGTTTGAACGCCGTCGCCGACATCAGCAGATGGTAACGAACCAGCCACGACACGGTTTCGGTTTCAGCTGCTGTCATGCCGAGGCGCGGGCACAGCCGCAGCGCCAGTTCGGCCCCGAGCACGCTATGGTCACCGCCGCGTCCCTTGGCGATGTCGTGCAGCAGCACCGCCATATAGAGAATGCGGCGCGACTGGATCTGTCCCATGATCACGCTTGACAGCGGGTGATCTTCCTTGAGGTCGCCGGCTTCGATCCGCGCCAGCAGGCCGATGGCGCGGATGGTATGTTCGTCGACGGTATAATGGTGATACATGTCGAACTGCATCTGCGCGACGACGCGGCCGAAATCAGGAATGAAGCGCCCGAACACGCCGGCTTCGTTCATCCAGCGCAGCACGGTTTCGGGATCGCGCGGACTGGTCAGCACATCGAGGAACAACGCATTGGCGCGCGGATCGCGCCGCACCGCTTGGTCGATCAGCTTGGCATCGTGCCGCGCCTGGCGCATCGCCGCCGGGTGCACTTCCAGCCCATGCTTGTCGGCGAGCGCGAATATTTCGAGGAGGCGCACCGGGTCAGCCACAAAATGATCGTCCGACGGCAGCGCCAACCGCCCGCGATCGAGCACAAAGCCGCTGAGCCGCGTCACCCGCCGGAACATCGTCGGCAGGAATCGCCGCCCGCGCGCTGCTTGCTGGTCGTCGAGATGCGCGAGGAAGGTGCCGGTCAGGTCGCCGACGACTTTGGCATGCAGGAAATAAAGCTGCATGAAGCGCTCAACCGCGCTTTTGCCCGGACGCGCGGCAAAATGCATGCGTTCGGCGATTTCGCGCTGGACGTCGAAGGTCAGGCGATCCTCAGCACGGTTGGTGATGCTGTGGAGATGGCAGCGCACCGCGAGCAGGAAATTTTCGGCGCGGGCAAATTGCCTGAGCTCGCGCGCCGTGAGCAGCCCGGCATCGACCAGTTCGGGCACGCTGCGCACCTGGTGAATGAATTTGCCGATCCAGAATAATGTGTGCAGGTCGCGCAGCCCGCCCTTGCCCTCCTTCACATTGGGTTCGACGACGTAACGCGAATCGCCCATCCGTTTGTGGCGTTCGTCGCGTTCGGCCAGCTTGTCGGCGACGAAGGCCTTGGCATTGCTCGCGACAACTTCTGCAGCGAAGCGGGCCGACGCATTTTCATACAGCGCGCGGTCGCCCCAGATGAAGCGCGCCTCGAGCAGCGCAGTGCGGACGCTGAGATCATCGCGCGCGGCACGGATCATTTCGTCGACCGAGCGCGACGAATGGCCGACCTTAAGCCCCAGATCCCACAGCGTGTAGAGCATCGCCTCGATCGCTTGTTCGGTCCAGCTGGTCTGTTTGAACGGAGTGACGAAACCGATGTCGACGTCGCTGTGCGGGCACATTTCGGCGCGGCCATAACCGCCGACCGCGATCAGCGCGAGACGTTCGCCCGACGATTTGTTGCCCGAGGGATAAAGATGCTGCGTGACGACATCGTGCGTCAGCCGGATAATCTGATCGATCAAAAATGTCTGCGCGAGCGCGACCGGCCGCCCGGCGGTCGGGTTCGCCGCCAACCGCCGCGCCACTTCGGCGCGGCCGGAATCGAGCGCGTCTTTCAAGGTCAGCACAAGGATGCGGCGGCGCGCAGCGCTGTCCCCCGTATCGAGCATCGCCGCATCGAGCGCATCAGCGAGCGCGCGCCGGTCGATGATCGCGCGGCGGTTGTCGAGGCTGGCGAAACGGTCGATCATAGCCTGCGCGATGTAGGCGCGGTTGCGCTGTCTGGCGAGTGTTGTGTTGGAATTGTTTCGCGCAGAGGCGCAGAGGTTCGCACAGATATTGCCTGCGGCCGACAGGCCGCTCTCATCGCCAACCAGCGCGTCTGATGCGGCAGTGCATATAGAAAGCCGCTTCGCGGCAAACACTTCATCTCTGCGGCCTCTGCGAACCTCTGCGCCTCTGCGCGAAACCCTGCCTAGTGCAACAATCGCGTAAACATGCTCATAGTTAGCTGCCGTCCCCCGCGAGGGCTTTGAGCCGGTAAAGCCATTCAAGCGCCTCGCGCGGCGTGAGGGTATCGGGCTGGATTTCGGCGAGCGTGTCGCGCAGTTCGTCGCGCCGTGCGGGCGGCGCTTCGGCCAGCGAGGCGGCGAAGAGGGGGAGGTCGTCGAGGCCCGCCGCGAGGCCACCGGTGGCGGCGCGTCCGGCTTCGAGCTTGGCGAGCACGGCTTCGGCGCGGTGGACCACGCGTGGCGGCACCCCGGCGAGGCGCGCGACGGCGAGGCCGTAGCTGCGGTCGGCGGGGCCATCGGCGAGTTCGTGGAGCAGCACCAGATCGCCCTGCCATTCGCGCGCGCGGACATGGTGGAGCGAGAGCGCGTCGAGGCTTTCGGCGAGGCGCGTCAGTTCGTGATAATGGGTCGCGAACAGGCAGCGGCAGCGGTTGACCTCATGCACCGCCTCGACCACCGCCCAGGCGAGCGCAAGCCCGTCATAGGTTGAGGTGCCGCGCCCGACTTCGTCCAAAATCACGAAACTGCGTGGCGTCGCCTGCGCAAGGATCGCGGCGGTTTCGACCATTTCGACCATGAAGGTCGAGCGCCCGCGCGCGAGATTGTCGCTCGCGCCGACGCGGCTGAACAATCGGTCGGTGAGGCCGATGGTCGCGCTGCTCGCTGGCACAAATGCGCCTGCCTGCGCGAGCACGATGATCAGCGCATTTTGCCGCAGAAAGGTCGATTTGCCGCCCATATTGGGGCCGGTGACGAGCCACAACCGATCGGCTTCGGACAGCGCCAGATCGTTGGGGACGAACTGTTCGCCGCGCGCCGCGAGCGCGGCCTCGACAACGGGATGGCGGCCGCTGGTGATGGCGAGCGCGTTGTCATCGGTCAGCGCCGGGCGGCACCAGCCGTGCGCCATGGCATGGTCGGCATGGGCGGCGGCGACATCGATGCGCGCGAGGGCGTCGCAGCTGCGCGCAATGGCATCGCGGCGGTGGGCGGCGAGCGCGGTCAGCGCTTCGAGATGCGCCGCCTCTGCCGCCAGCGCATGCGCGCCCGCCTGCGTCACGCGCAGCGCGGCTTCGTGGAGGTCAGGCGAATTGAAGCGCACCACGCCCGCGAGCGTCTGGCGGTGCGTAAACCCCGACGCTGGCGTCATCAGCGCATCGGCGGCCTTCGCCGACACCTCGACATGATAGCCGAGCACGCCATTGTGGCGGATTTTGAGACCCGCGATACCCGTGCGTGCGCGATAATCGGCCTCCAACGCTGCAATCGCCTGCCGCCCGTCGCGCGCTGTGTGGCGCAGCGCGTCGAGCGCGTGGTCATAGCCCTCGGCGATATAGCCGCCCTGCGCGGCGTCGAGCGGCGGGCTGTCCACCAGTGCGCGGGTGAGTTCATCGACGAGCGCGCCGTGACCGTCGAGCGCGGGGAGGAGGGCATCGAGCAGCGCCGGGCGCTGCGGCAATGCGCCGAGCCGTTCGCGCAGCCGCCGCGCGCCGCCGAGCGCATCGCGCAATTGGGCGAGGTCACGCGGGCTTCCCCGCCCCGCGACGAGCCGCCCGAGTGCGCGCGCGGCATCGGGGAGCGCGCGCAGGGCGTCGCGCGTCTCGGCGCGGAGCAAGGCATCGCGCGCGAACCAGTCGACCAGATCGAGCCGAGCGCTGATCGCGGCCATGTCGGTGAGCGGCGCGGCGATATCGTCGGCGAGCTGGCGCGCGCCGCCCGCGGTCACGCTACGGTCGATCGCGGCAAGCAGGCTGCCGCCGCGCTGGCCGTCGGCGGTGCGGGTGAGTTCCAGACTGTCGCGCGTCGCGGCATCGATGGCCATCACCCCGCCTGCCGCTGCGCGCATGGGGGCTTGCAAAAACACTGCGCTGCCGCGCCCGACATGCCCCAAATAGGCGTCGAGCGCGCCCATCGCGGCCAGCTCGGCGCGCGCGAAATCGCCAAAGC
>JACEST010000006.1 GCA_013911715.1 Sphingopyxis sp.
GAATGATGGGTTCGGGCAGGGTGAAAGTCGCGCTGCCTGTGTCGAGGTTGAACTTGGTCGCAATGTCGCGCGCGAGTTCCAGATGCTGTTTCTGGTCATCGCCGACCGGCACGTGCGTCGCCTGATAGATCAGCACGTCGGCGGCTTGCAGCACGGGATAGCTGAACAGCCCGACGCTGGCGCCTTCGCGGTTCTTGCCCGATTTCTCCTTGAACTGCGTCATGCGGTTCAGCCAGCCGATCCGCGCGGTGCAGAATAACAGCCACGCAAGCTCGGCATGCGCGGGCACACGCGCCTGGTTGAACAGGATCGCGCGGGCGGGGTCGATCCCGCAGGCGATCAGCGCGGCGGCCATTTCGCGCGTGTTGGCGGTCAGCTCGGCGGGGTCATTGTGCACGGTGATGGCGTGAAGATCGGCGAGGAAAAACAGCGTTTCGCCCTGAAAATCATCCTGCATCCGGACCCAGTTGCGGATCGCGCCCAGATAATTGCCCAAATGCAGATTGCCCGTGGGCTGGATGCCCGAAACGACGCGCATGATATTTGTCCTTATGCCTTGCGGCGGCGGAGTTGGCCGATTGTGGCGGCGTTGACAACGCCCAATGCCCATGCGCTGCCGAAAAAGACGATTCCGCCAAGGGCCACAATAGCGCCGACGGCAGCGATCCGCTCCAGCGCCCCGGCGGTGAAGGCGTCGCCCGCCAGCGGCAGTGCGAACCACAGCGCCGCACCCATCAGCGCGGCGGCCAGCATGATCCGCGCCACCCGCCCGATCACCAGTGCGCTCAGCCGGTAATGGCCGCGCCGGTGCAGCACCGCATAGAGCATCGCGCAATTGCCCCACGCTGCGAGCGACCCGGCGAGTGCCAGCCCGACGATGCCAAAGTGCGGGATCAGGAGCAGATTGAGCAGCACATTGGCGACCAGCGAAATCGCCGCCGTGATCACTGGCGTGCGCGTGTCCTTGCGCGCGAAATAATTGGGTACCAGCACCTTGACCAGCACATAGGCGGGCAGGCCGACGACCAGTCCGCTGACCACCGCGCCAGTCGCGAGTCCATCGTCGGCGGTGAAGGCGCCATCGACATAAAAGGCGCTGGCCAGCGCGGGGCCGGTGATGAACAGCGCCACCGCCGCCGGGACGGTCAGCAGCATCGCCAGTTCGAACGCATTGCTTTGCAGCCGCGATGCGGCGTCGGCGTCGTCCTGCGCGATGAAGCGCGACAGCGCGGGAAGGATGGCGGTACCGAGGGCAATGCCGATAATGCCGAGCGGCAACTGGTTGAGCCGATCAGCAAAGGCCAGGAACGAGATGCTCTTGTCGGGCAGCGCGGCGATGAAGAACAGGTCGATGAAACGGCTGATCTGATAGACGCCCGCGCCGAACACGGCGGGCACGATCAGCCGCCCCAGTTCGCGCACGCCCGGCGTGACGCGCGGGCGGCGCAGCCCCAGCCGGAATTGCACGCGCCGCACCCAGAATAACAGCCAGCCGAGCTGGAGCAGCCCGGACAGTGACACGGCATAGGCGAGATAGGTCGCCGTCGCTTGCCGCGCCGCCTCGCCCGTGCCGCCGCTAGCGCCCAGCAGCAGCGCGCCGATCAGGCACAGGTTGAGCAGGATCGGCGCCGCCGCCGCTGCGGCAAAGCGCGACAAGCTGTTGAGGATCGCCGCGAGCAAGGTCGCAAGGCTCATGAAGGCCAGATAAGGAAAGGCGATTCGGGCCATGAAGACGGCAAGGTCGAAACGCGCGGCATCGGCGGCGAGCGCGTCGCTGGCGAACAGCCCCATCACCCACGGCATGGCGAACAGAAACAGGCCCGAAAAGGCGATTAATATCGGGATTAATATCGCCAGCACCTGATCAGCAAATTCGCGCGCATCGCTGATGTCGTCGTCATTGGTCATGCGCTGGTTGAACAGCGGGACGAAGGCGCTGGCAAAGGCGCCCTCGGCAAACAGGCGGCGGAAAATGTTGGGCAGCTGGAACGCCAGCTGCCAGGCATCGGCCACGCCGCCCGCACCCAGGATGCGCGCCAGCAACATGTCGCGCGCAAAGCCAAAGATGCGGCTGACCATGGTCAGGGCGCCAATGGTGCCGACATTGCGGAGCAGGCTCATTTCAGCGCCGTCCAGTTATTGACCGTTCGTGTCGAGCGAAGTCGATACACCTCGCAGCATGGAACCATGCCGAAGGGCCTCTCGACTTCGCTCGAGGCGAACGGGTCGGGGCTGGTGGCTTCAAGCCTCGCCCGCCGGGGCACCGGCGATGCCAGCCTCCGCTTGCATCTGCGCCGCCTGCTGCACGAACAGGCCATGGAAATCAATGGGCTCGAGCAGCAACGGAGCAAAACCGCCGTCGCGCACCGCATCGGCGATCACGCGGCGGGCAAAGGGGAAGAGGATGCGCGGCGCTTCGGCGAGGAAAAAGGGCTGGAGCTGTTCGATCGGAACGTTGCGCACGCCAAACAGGCCAGCATAGGTCAGGTCGACGACGAACATGGTGCCGTCATCACTCGACGAGCTGACGTCGATCTTCAGCACCACTTCATGGACATTTTCGCCGGCCGCCTGCGCGCCGATATTGAACTGGACATCGACATTGGGTGCGCCCTGCCATTGATAAACGCCTGGCGCGTTCGGATTTTCGAACGACAGATCCTTCACATATTGCGAAATCAGGCCGATCGCCGGGCTGTTGTCTTCGCCATTGGGCAGCGTGGGTGGGGTTTCGTCGGCCATGTCAGTATCAAACCTCTGCTTGATCAGAAAAAATGGTCGGGGCGTCTGGACCCGATAAAGCGGCCTTATCCCCCGATTGGCGCGGCGCTTAGCAGCGGCGCTGGCGATGCACAATGGCGCGCGCGGCACTTTGGGAAGCTGCGCGATTTGAATCTGTCGATGCTATCGCCTATGTAGGGTGCCAAGACGCTCTCCCGAACGACAGGATTTTGCCTCGTGACCATGATTTCGATTGTGCTTCTGGCGATGGTCGCCGCCTTTTTGGGGCTGCGGCTCTATTCGGTGCTGGGCAAACGGACCGGTCACGAACAGGAACCGGTGCTCCCACGCGCCGAAGAACGCTCGCTGCCGGGCGCCTCGCGCGTCCCCGATCTGGGTGAAGCAACGCAGACCAGCGACGCGCCTGCTGCGGTGCCGGGCACAGTCTATGAACCGGCGGCCGAGGTCGGGGTGCGGGCGGTGCTTGCGGCTGATCGCAGCTTTGACGCCGGGCGGTTCATCAACGGCGCCGAAGCCGCCTACCGCATGATTCTCGAGGCTTTCTGGGCGGGCGACCGCGATACGCTTCGGGATTTGTGCGACGCCGACACCTATGCCGCCTTTGATCTGGCCATTGCCGCGCGCGAAGAGCGCGGCGAAACGCTCGACAACCGGCTGGTGCGGATCGACAGCGCGCGCATCGCCGCCGCCGATGTAACGCGCGGCGTTGCGCGCATCACCGTTGCCTTCACCGCCGACATCGTCGCGGTGACGCGCGGCAAGGACAATGGGGTGGTCGCAGGATCAATGTCCGACGCGGTCGAAACGCACGACCGCTGGACCTTTGTCCGCGACATATCGAGCAACGACCCCAATTGGAAACTCGACGAGACCGAATCGGCGTGATGCGCCCGGGCGGTCGTCCCTCCGCCCGGCACCGTGCGGCCTGCGGCGGCGTGGCGCTTGCGCTGTTGGTGGGCTGCAATGTGATTCCAGGCGGCGTTGCGCGGCCCGTGCCCGCCAGCGCCGGCCCGGCGGCGCAGCCCGTGCCTGCTACCCCCAACGCCCCGCTGCCCGCAGCGCCAGCGCCTGCCGATGCTCTCACCGCCGCCGCCGCCGGGGTAATTGCAGGTCCGGCGGTCACCGATTTGGGCCTCGTCCCGGCCAATGCCCGCCTTGCGCTCACCGCCTTTCGTATTTCCTGTCGGTCGGTGCTGCGCCGCGCCGACACTAGCGGGCTGACGCAGCCGGGCGACTGGGCCGCGGCGTGCAGCGCGGCCACAGGCTGGCGCGACGATGATGCGATCGGCTTTTTCGCGACGCATTTTGCCGCCGTACAGGTCGGCGATGGCAAGGCCTTTGCCACCGGTTATTTTGAACCCGAGATCCTGGCATCGCGCGTGCGCCAGCCGGGCTTTGAAGTTCCCGTCTATCGCCGCCCCTCCGATCTGATCGAGGTCGAGCTTGGCGACTTTGCGACGGATCTGGCGGGGCGTAAGCTGCGCGGACGGATCGATGGCGCGCGGCTGGTACGCTACCACGACCGCACCGCGATCGATGTGGGCGCGCTCGCCGGACGCGGACTCGAAATCGCCTGGGCGGCCGATGCGGGCGAGTTTTTCTTTCTGCAGATCCAGGGTTCGGGCCGCTTGCGCCTGCCCGACGGCCAAGTCATCCGCATCGGTTACGACACGCAGAACGGTCATGATTATGTCGGCATCGGCCGGCTGCTGCGCGAACGCGGCGCATTGCAACCGGGCCAGACGAGCATGCAAGGCATCCTCGATTATCTGCGCGCCGACCCGGTGCGCGGGGCGGCGGTGATGCGCGAAAATCCCAGTTGGGTGTTTTTCCGCGAGCTGACTGGCCCCGGCCCACTGGGTGCGCTCGGCCTGCCGGTGACGCCGCGCGCCAGCGTCGCCACCGACCCCAAATTTGTGCCGCTGGGTGCACCGATTTTCCTGTCGATGGACCGCGCCGAACCGAACGGGCTGTGGATAGCGCAGGACACCGGCGGCGCGATCAAAGGCGCGAACCGCGTCGATACTTTTTGGGGAGCGGGGCCCGAAGCGCGCGCCATCGCGGGCGGAATGGCGGCACGGGGGAGCGCGCTGTTGCTGCTGCCCAAAGCGAGCGCCGCGCGGCTCATGGCTAAACCTTGAAATGAGCGGTTCCCCCTTTTCGTTCGCCTCGAGCGAGGTCGAGAGGCCCATCGGCATGGCTCCATGCTGCGGGGTGTCTCGACTTCGCTCGACACGAACGGGGATTTAGCGGGCAATCCGATGGCCCGAAAACTCGGCCCCGACGAAAGCGCGCTGTGGCAGCGCGTTGCCGCGACGGTTGCACCAATTGCGAAACGCCCGGCAAAGGTGGTAGAGGCGATGGCACCAACCACGCCGCTGCCCGTCGCCAAGCCGGTCAAGGGCCGTATCACGCCGCCGCGCCCGCCCGCGCCGGTGACGACGGCCCGCCGCGCCACGCTCGCGCGCGCCAGCCTCGACGGAACATGGGACCGGCGGCTGCGCAAGGGTCTGGTCCGTCCCGACCAGACCATCGACCTGCACGGCCATACGCTGGCCTCGGCGCATAGCCTGCTGGAGGACAGCCTGGCGCGCGCGCTGCTGCGCGGGGCGCGAGTGTTGCTCGTGATCGCAGGCCGGGTGCGCCCCGGGCCGCATCATCCGCCCTTCCACGGCGAAGCGCGCCCGCGCGGCGCGATCCGCGCGAGCCTGCCCGACTGGCTGGCGTCGAGCGCGCACGCCGACGCCATCCTCGCGACCCGGCCCGCCGCGCCCGTGCATGGCGGCGGCGGCGCCATCTATGTGGTGTTACGGCGCCCGTCCGAAGACTGACTCGATAATGCGGCGATAAATGGCGGCAAGTTCGGCAAGATCCGCCACCGCCACCGCTTCATCGAGCTTGTGCATCGTCGCATTGGTGAGGCCGAATTCGACCACCGGGCACAGCTTGTGGAGGAAGCGGGCATCCGACGTGCCGCCGGTGGTCGACAGTTCGGGCGTGATCCCCGTCTCCGCCGCAATCGCCGCGGTCACCAATGCTGACAGGTCGCCCGGCGGGGTCAGAAAAGCCTCTCCCGAAATCTTGCCCAGCACCTTGGCTGCCGGAGCGTGGCGATGGGCAACAGCCTCGATCATCGCAACCAGCGCCTGTCCGCGCTGCATGTCGTTGAACCGGATCGACAGCCGCGCACGGGCGTGCGCCGGGATGACATTGGTGGCGTGATTGCCAACTTCGATGTCGGTGACCTCGATATTCGACGCCTGAAACCAGTCATTGCCTGTATCGAGTTCGATGGCCTCAATTTCCGCCAGCATCGCCACCAGCTTGGGGATCGGATTGTCGGCCAAATGCGGATAGGCGACATGGCCCTGCACGCCCGGCACATCGATCCAGATATTGACCGACCCGCGTCGGCCAATTTTGACCATATCGCCCAGCCGGTTGACGCTGGTCGGTTCGCCGACGATAATCATGTCGGGGCGCACCCCGCGCGCATCCATATGGTCCATCAGCGCGCGGGTGCCAAAGATCGCCGGGCCCTCCTCGTCGCCAGTGATGATCAGGCTGATCGTCCCCGCGTCGGCAGGAATGTCGCCAATGGCCGCGACAAAGGCGGCGATGCTGCCCTTCATATCCACCGCCCCGCGTCCGTGGAGCAGGTCCCCGCGCACTTCGGGGATAAAGGCATCGCTCGTCCAGCCGACGCCTGGCGGGACCACATCAAGGTGCCCGGCAAAGCCGAAATGTAGGGTGCCGGGCGCGCCGGTGCGCACGGCGAGCATATTTTCGACCGGCCCGTCGGGTTCGATGCCGTCGATAAAGCGTTCGACCTTGAAACCCAGCGGGATCAGCGCCGCCTCCAACACGTCAAACACAGCGCCGGTGGCGGGCGTAACACTGGGCACGGCAATGAGGGCTTGGGCGAGGGGCAAGGGGTCATGGTCCATCTGCCCCCCATATCCGGTCGTGTCGAGCCAAGTCGAGAGATTGTGTTTTTTGGGTTCGCACGAAGACACAAAGGCACGAAGGACGAGCCCCGTTGCCGCAGGCACTCGTCTTCCTTCGAAAGTTGGGAAAAGGGAGCGGCTTCGCCGCCTGACGGCTCTCTTCGTGTCTTTGTGTCTTCGTGCGAACCAAGTTAAGACAAAGGTTCGGAAAAAGGATTCACGCGATGCCCAAACTCGACCTGACCGCCATCCCGCAAACCAACGCCACCGGCTACCCCGCGCCATTCGACCAGCCGGTACAAGGCCGCTGGTATCGCCGCCTCGCGCCGCCGACCGGCCTCACCCAATTTGCCGCGAGCCATGTCACGCTCAAACCCGGTGCCTGGTCGTCGCAGCGCCACTGGCACAATGGCGAAGATGAAATGGTCATCATGACCAGCGGCGAGGCGGTGCTGGTCGAGGACGACGGCCGGACGGTCATGCGTGCAGGCGATATCGCGGTGTGGCCCAAGGGCAGTAGCAACGGCCACCATCTGATCAACGAATCGGACGCCGACTGCGTCCTGATCGCGCTCGGCGGCGGCAAGCAATATGATACGGGCGGCGGTTATTCGGACATCGACATGGTCTTCACGCCCGATGGCTATACGCACAAGGACGGCACGCCTTATCCAACAGCGCGTATACCCTAATTGTCATTGCTTCGTCGCTTTGCTCGCAATGACGTGCCGAATTAAGGCTGCCGCGCGCCTTCAAAACGCGCGATGACCCACGGTTCTAATTGCGCCGCTGCGTGCCATTCGGTCATGTGCGGATGCGAAATCACCGCGCTGCAATAGGCCGCTGCCTCGTCCGTCAGCGGGATCGCATAGGTCAACAGCCGCGTGACCACCGGCGCAAACATCATATCCGCTTCGCTCCACGCGCCGAACAGATAATCGCCGCCTGTGCCGAACTGCGTACGCGCTTCGGCCCAAAGCGCGGTGATGCGCGCAACATCGGCCTCAACCTCGGGCAGCAAGGGCGCCGTGGCATATTGCTTGCGCAAATTCATGCTGTGGTTCTGGCGCAGCGGCACGAACCCCGCATGCATTTCCGCCGCCATTGACCGCGCCAGCGCGCGCGCCGCCATATCATCGGGCCAAAAACTCTGCTCGCCGCCGGTCTTTTCGTCGAGATAATCGATGATCGCCAGGCTTTCCCATACCGCAATATCGCCGTCCCACAGGATTGGAACTTTGCCGTTGGACGGCGCGAGATCGGCGGCTGTGCGCCGCTCGGTCCAACCCTCGTCGTACAATGGGACGACAATCTCTTCGAACGCCACCCCGCTGTGCTTCGCCGCGAGCCAGCCGCGCAGGCTCCAGCTCGAATAGGCCTTGTTGCCGATGATCAGTTTCATGAAGACGCTCCTTTAAGCCCCTCCCCTTCAGGGGAGGGGTTGGGGTGGGGACTGTCGGCATAGCGCAAGGCTTCGAATCCCCACCCCGCTGCGACTAGGCAGCAAGCTGCCAAGTCTCACTACCCCTCCCCTGAAGGGGAGGGGGTAAATAACTAAACCTCAACCGCCTCCAGCACCGCCGCGCGCAATTCCGCAATCCCGAGCCCTTTTTCGCTGCTGGTGATGATGACATCGGGATGCGCCGCCGCATGTTTTCGCGCCTCAGTCAGCGTTTCGGCGTACACCGCGTCCAGCTCGGTCGCCTTGATCTTGTCGGCCTTGGTCAGCACCATGCGGTAACTCACCGCCGCTTCGTCGAGCATGGCGAGCACGTCGCGGTCGACGTCTTTGATGCCGTGGCGGCTGTCGATCAGCACGAGCGTGCGTTTCAGCACCGCGCGCCCGCGTAGATAATCATTGATCAGATAGCGCCACTTCTTGACGACATCCTTGGGCGCCTTGGCAAAGCCATAGCCGGGCATATCGACCAGCCGGAAAATCATCGGATCGCCGACATCGAAGAAATTCAATTCCTGCGTCCGTCCCGGCGTGACCGAGGTGCGCGCCAGGCTGTTGCGGCCCGTCAGCGCGTTGATCAGCGACGATTTGCCGACGTTGGATCGCCCCGCAAACGCCACTTCGGGCATCGTCGGCTCGGGCAGGAACTGCAGCGCCGGGGCCGATTTCAGAAAGCTAATCGGCCCGGCAAAGGCCTTGCGCGCACGCTCGGCGCGTTCGGCGTGGAGCCTGTCCTCATTCATCATTGTCTTCCCCGCGAAAGCGGGGACCCAGAGCGTCACGGCGCACTGCCAGCTTGTCCAACGCTGGGTTCCCGTTTTCGCGGGAATGACATAGGCGGGCTGAACATATCACTTTACAGGCGCATTCTTGAGCGCCGGATATTTGCTATACATCCATTTCTGCTGCGCAATCGTCAGGATATTGTTGGTGATCCAGTAGAGCAGCAGCCCGGCGGCGAACGGCGCCATCATGAACATCATCATCCACGGCATGATCGCAAACACCTGTTGCTGCACCGGATCGGTCGGTGTCGGGTTCAGGCGGAATTGCAGCCACATGGTCACGCCCAGTAAGATTGCGAGCACGCCGATGCCGAGGATGGCAGGCGGGGTGAAATCGAGCAGACCGAACAGGTTGAGCACCATTGCGGGGTCGGGGACCGACAAATCGTCGATCCACAGCGCGAACGGCTGGTGGCGCATTTCGATGGTCAGCATCAGCACCTTGTACAGCGCATAGAAGATCGGAATCTGGAGCAGGACCGGCAGGCAGCCCATGAACGGGTTGATCTTCTCGGTCTTGTAGAGCTTCATCAGCTCCTGCTGCATCTTCGGCTTGTCGTCCTTATATTTGTCCTGCAGCTCTTTCATCTTGGGCTGGACGACGCGCATTTGCGCCATCGAATGAAATTGCTTCTGCGCGATGGGGAACATCAGCAGGCGGATGATCAAAGTCAGCGCCATGATCGCAAGTCCGAAATTCAGCACCGATTTGAACAGCCAGTCGAGCAGGTAGAAAATCGGTTTGGCGATGACCGCGAACCAGCCCCAGTCGATTGCATAGTCGAGCCGGGTGATGCCCAGCCGCTCGCTATAATCGTCGAGCACATTGACCTCTTTGGCCCCGGCAAAAATCTGGCTCGTTTCGGTAACGGCCTTGCCCGCCGCAACGGTGATCGCGCCGCGCGCGAAATTGGTTTGATAGAGCTGGCCTGCGCCGACCTTCATCTCGGCAGTGACCTTGTCCTTTTGCCCCGGAATCACGGCGGCGAGCCAATATTTGTCGGTGAAGCCGATCCATCCGCCCGTGCTGGCAAAGCCTACCCGGTTGCCCGCAGCCTCGTCGAGCGAATCATAATTCCAGTCATAATTGGTCGCGCCGCCAATCTGGCCGATGGGGCCATTGTGGATCGTCCAGCTGTCGATATCGTCGGGGTGCGTCGGCTTGCCGCGCCGGTTGACGAAGGCATAGCTGGCGACGGTTATCGGCGTCGCGGCGGCGTTGCTGACCGTCTGTTTGGCGGTGATCAGATAATCCTTGTCGATGGCATATTCGATGCGGAATGTCTGGCCCGTGGGATTGGTCCAGCTCAGGGTCACCGGCGTCGTCGGGGTCAGCTTGGTACCGTTGGCGTTCCACAACGTGTTGGCATCGGGCACCGCAATGCCTTGCGCCGTCCAGCCGACGCTAGCGAAATAGGCGCGGGGCGTGCCGCCCGGCGCGAACAGGCGCACGGGCGGCGCGTTCTTTTCGACTGTCTGGCGATAATTGGTGAGTGTGATGTCGTCGATGCGCGCGCCGGTCAGGCTGATCGAGCCCATCAGCTTGGGCGTTTCAATGGGGATGCGCGGCCCGTCCTTCAGCGCAGCGGCCAGGCTGCGGTTGGCCTGTGCGGACACAGCGGGCGCGGCAGCCGTGCCGCTGGCGGCGGCCGACGGCGCGGCCAATTCGCCCGTCGCGGGCGCAGCGCTTGGCGCTTTGGTTGCCGCTGCCTTTTGCTCCACCGGGGTCGGCGGTGCCGGGAAGAAACGCTCGGCGATGAAGTTCCAGCCGATCAGAATGAGCACCGACAGCAAAATGGCGGTGATCAGATTACGCTTGTCGTCCACGCTGATGGCTCTCTCTTCGCTTCATAATGTGGGGAACTGGTGCAGTTCGACCTTGAAGAAGGACTTAGGGCACCGGGTCATGGCCGTGGCCGCCCCATGGGTGGCAGCGCAATAGCCGCTTTATCGTCAACCAGCCACCCTTGATCGCACCATGGCGCGACAGCGCGGTAATGGCGTATTGCGAGCACGAGGGGCTATAGCGGCAGGTCGGGGGCAAGACGCGCGACGGGCCCAATTGCCACCCGCGCGCAATCAGGATCAGCAGGCGGGCGATCATGCCGAAATCTGCCCGTCACCCCGGACTTGATCCGGGGTCCCGCTTTGCGACGGTGCTAAGCGCGACCCCGGATCAAGTCCGGGGTGACGGCGAAGATTGGCGCGATGCGCGCTCATGCCAGCTTCCTCGCTGCTCGGGCCAGCGCGCCGTCAAGTTGTGCTGCTAGCTCGGCAAAACCAATATCATTGCCGCCGTGGCGTCCGATGAAAACATGGTCTGCGCCCGCGATGCCGCGCACCGGCAGGGCGGCACGGGCCAGCGCGCGCAGCCGCCGCTTCATGCGGTTGCGGGTGACGGCGTTGCCGACCTTTTTGCTGACGGTAAACCCCACGCCGCAAGCCGCATCATCGTCGCCGCGCGGGCGGACGAGCAGGACAAATCCGGGGGTGGGAAAACGCTGGCCGCGATTCGCGGCCAGAAATTCGCTGCGCGCGGTCATCTGGCGCACGATCGCGCCGTCCGACGCCTCGGGTGTCAGGCCGACAGCTTCTTGCGACCCTGGGCACGGCGGTTCGCCAGCACCTTGCGGCCGCCAACCGTGGCCTTGCGGGCGCGGAATCCGTGACGCCGTTTGCGCACGAGGCGGCTGGGTTGATAGGTGCGCTTCATCGCGGTTTCCTTAAAATCATCCCGACGCGAATCGGGCGGTAAAAATCAACGAAAAAGGGCCGCAACGCGCGTGCGGCCGCTAGAGCGGGTGCCGTTAAGCGGGGTCGCCGCAAAAGTCAATTGCCATCCTTAGCCCGTTTCGCCTTTTCCAGCGCGCGTTTGCGCAGCGCGCTGGGGCGGCGCATCAACCGGTCGGCAAAGGCGGCGTAGCGCGGATGGGTGCGTTTGAAGCGGCCATAGAGGCGCTTCGCCCATTGGCTGTTCTGTAGCGCCAGCGCCAGGCCAATGGGAAACAGGATGATGCCGCCCGGCCCGGGCAACAGGCCGACAATTGGGGCGAGCAGCATGAGCAGACAGCCGAGCAAGAACAGGGCAAGGCGTACCCACGCATTCTGGCGCAATCGTTGGTAGAGCGAGCGGCGGGCCATGGCGGCAAAGTGGGGCGCGGGGGCAGCCCGCGCAAGCGCCGCCTTCGACGAAATGTCAGTTCAGCGCGACGTAACGCGCGATGTCGGCCTTGGTCAGATAACGGATGTCGTCATAGCCCGACGCGTTGGTCATCGCGTAAAAGGCGCGGGCATCTTCGGCATCGAGCCCCATTTCGCGATAATAGTTCAGATATTCGGCGTGGACGGGGTCGCCCACCGGATAGTCACTCGCCTCAAGCCCGGCTTCGTCGCGCCAGCTATGGACACCGAATTCGGCGCTCGGATGCGCGCTGCGCGTGACGCCCGCGAGGAACAGCTCGACCGCGCCCGAGCGCACCGACCCGCCTTCGGGGATATGGGTAGCGAGTCCCGCGCGCCGGACCATGCGGGCGAGCCGCAAATTGGCTTCCTCGTCGAGGCTGCCAGGGCAATCGATCAGCTCGAGGCGCGTCAGGCCGGGGTGCGCGCTGAGCATCGCGGCGAACTGGCGCGGGGTTGCGCCGGTAACACTGCCCGCCATGCGCACGGTGCGATCGTCGACGACGGTAAAGGGGCCGAAGCGCGCGCCGGTCGCCACATCGCTCTGCAGTGCTGATGCGGGGGCGTGGCGCTGGGCTGTGCCAATATCGGCGGCCCAATCCTCGTCGCTTTCGACAATTTCATATTCGACAACCGTCTCGATGACGATGTCGGCTGCCTGTGCGGGGGCAAAGGCCAGCACGGCGGCAAACAGGGCCACCAGCGCGGTGCGCAGCAGGGACGGGCGCAAAACCATGTCCCGCGCCTACGCGCGCGCAGGTCAACAGCAGGGTAAGGGAAAGCGTGAGCGGCGCGTTAACCGTGATACCTTCATGTCCACTGCGCGCAGTCAAAAAGAGGTTCGCACGAAGCCACAAAGACACAAAGAAAACGTGCTTGCCGCGAAGCGGCGTTCCAATTCTACTGTCATGCCAAGCGCTGGCTTTGGGATCGTAACGGGCCTGACGGCCATCGCACTCTCTTCGTGCCTTTTTGTCTTCGTGCGAACCAATTTACTTCAATCGTGCCGACAACGGCATCACCCCTCGCACAGCGCCTGCAACTGATCGGCGCACGCGCTCCAGCCTGCTTCGAAGCCCATTTCGGCGTGGCGCTTGGCCGCGTCCTCGTCCCAGTGTCGGGCAGTGGCAGTGTAACGCGTGCCGTCCCCCTCGGGCGCGATTTCCCAGCAGCCGACCATGAACGGCCCTGTCGGCATGTAATGCCCGTCGGCACCGACGTTGAAGGCATCGGTCGACACAAAGCGCACCCCTGGCGTCACCTCCAGGAATATACCGTCGTGCGGATGCACTTCGCCATCCGGGCCATACATGATGCAGCGGGTGGAACCACCCGCGCGCCATTCCTGCACCGGGAATTCGGCACGCCACGGCGCGGGGCACCACCATTCGGCCTGGCGCCCGGTCATCACGGCCCACACCTTTGCCGGCGGCGCAGCGATGTGGCGGGTAATGGACAGTGCCCATCCATTGTCAACGGTTGCAGTCATAGGGATTGCTCCTTGATGTCAGTCACGATCAATCGGGCCGAGCGGCCAAAAATGGCGATAGGGCCGGGCACCGTCGACCGCCCGCGCGACCGACGGGCGCGCCAGCAGACGCGCGCGATAGCCGCGCAGCCGCCCAAATGTCGGCGCAATGGGGTGGACCCAATCGGCATAAAATAGTGACGGTGCCGCTGCACAATCGGCCAGAGTGAAGCCCTCACCGCATGCCCATGGGGTATCGGGCAATTTGCCCTCGAGCCAGCCATAGATGACATCGAGCGCTGCCTTCGCGCGCTCAATCCGCGCGGCATCGGGGGTGGGTGTGATAAAGGGCAGATGTTCGGCCACCACCGCCTGCGCATTGGCCATGACATGATTGTCGAAGCTGCGGTCCATGAAGCGCACCGCCAATGCTTCCACCGGATCGGCAGGTATCAGGCGCGGACCGGGGTGATGCAGGTCCAGATGCTCGATGATGATCGATGATTCTATCACAGGCACACCGCCGTCCACCAGCACTGGAAACTTTCCCGGCGGCCAGTGCGCGGCCAGTTCGGCGCCATGGTCCGGCTGGTCCGGGCCGATCATGCGAAATTCATGCGCCAGCCCCTTCTCATCGAGCGCAATCGCCGCCTTCCACGTATAGGACGAAAACGGATGGCCATAGAGGATCATGCATCCACTCCCGCCTGCGCCGCCTCGATGGCCGCATGGTCAATCTTGCGCATCTCCATCATCGCCGCAAACGCGCGCTTGGCGACATCGCCGCCTTGTTGCATCGCCTGTGTCAACACACGCGGGGTGATTTGCCAGCTGATCCCCCATTTGTCCTTGCACCAACCGCAGCGGCTTTCGCTGCCGCCGCCCCCGACAATCGCGTTCCAATAGCGGTCGGTTTCTTCCTGGCTGTCGGTATGCACCTGAAAGGAGAAGGCCTCGCTATGTCTGAACATGTCGCCGCCGTTAAGGCCGATGCAGTCAAACCCAAGCAGGGTAAATTCGACCACTTGTTCGTGACCGGCGTTGACGCCGGGCGAATCGAGCGGCGCGTTGCGCGCTGCCGCGACCCTGCTGTCCGGAAAAGTCGCCGCATAAAATTCGGCGGCCTCGCGGGCGTCATTGTTGAACCACAGGCACAGGGTCGCTTTGCTCATTGTCTTTCCTTTGAAGGCTTGGGTGGAGTGGGCCGGTTTCCGCGCAGTCGCACCCCAAGCACGCGACCGCGAGCTTGGGGTGCGCTTCGGTCACACCCGCGGCCCGACCAATCCGAACCCCGCTCCCTGCGGGTCCAGCGCGGAGATGCTGAAATCGCCGCCGGGGATTTCCGTCGGTTCCTGCAACAATTGTCCGCCATTGGCTGTGATATATGCGACCGCCGTGTCGATATCGGGGACGCGGAAATAATAGGTCCACATCGGCATCGGCATGCCCGGCATGAGCGGCATCACCGCGCCAACGCCATAGGGGTTGGCGCCGCCCGCCTGCCAGAATTGATATTTGCCCAGCGGTCCCATATCCATCTCGCCTTCCTGCTTCCAATGGAACAGGCCGCCGTAAAAGGCCTTGGCGCCTTCGGGGTCGCTCGATGCCAGCTCGTTCCATGCGCAGTGGCCGACCTTTGGCTCATATTTGGCAAAGCTGATGCTTGTCTGGCTCCCATCCAGAGCCTTCATGACATAAAACATCGCGCCCTGCGGGTCGGCGACAAAGGCGATCCGGCCAACGCCTGGAACATCCCATGGCTCCATATGGACGCTGCCACCCGCCGCCTTGATCGCGGCGACGGTCGCATCGACATCATCGACGCCGATATAGCCCGCCCACATCGGGTGCGCGCCGCCGCTCAGCATGTCGGATGTGAGCGGCATGACGCCGCCAACCTCGGCCGCGCCCGCCGAAAACAGGCGGTAATCCATGCCCGGAGTGCCGCTATCCTTGAACGTCCAGCCAAGCAAGCCACCGTAAAAGCCTTGAGCCGCCTCGGCATCGGGCGTCATCAGTTCGTACCAGATGAAATCGCCGTGATGATTGGTCATGTCACTTCTCCAGGCTGACGACGGGCGCAAAGCCGCCAAAAATCAGGCGTTTGCCGTCGAACGGCATCGGGTTTTTCTCCGGGTCCATGCGCGGATCCTTGAAATCGGGGGCCATCATCTTGGCCATCCCCGCATCGCGCGTGGCTTTGTCGGGCCATTCGATCCAGCTGAACACGACATCCTCGTCTTCGGTGGCGTGCACCGCTTTCCGAAAATCGGTGACCTTGCCGTCGGGGACATCGTCGCCCCAACATTCGATGACGCGCGTCGCGCCGAATTCGATAAACATCCCGTCGGCCATATTGGCATGGTCGATGAACTTCTGGCGGTTGGCTTTCGGCACCGCGATGACGAAACCGTCGATATAGGTCATATCTTCTCTCCTTTTCCAAACAGCATGGCGACATAGCGTTTCAGGTGCGCGACGCTGGCGCGCGCGGCGGCCGGATCATCCTTGGCCTTGGCAATCACGAACGCGCCCTGCAGCACCGCCTGGACATGATAGGCCAGGTCGATGGCATCAACGGGCGCCACTGTCCCATGCGCTGCGATGGCAGCGGCAATATCCTCGGCCAGCCGCTCGGCATAGGCGGTGATGCTGGCATCGCTGGCCGCGCGGATCGGCGCGCTCGATGCATGCGCCTCCTGCACCATCGTGCCGACGAAGCAGGTGTAATCCTCTGCCGCGCCGGCGATCAGCGACGCGCGGAAATCGATATGCCCCAGCACCCGGTCGAGCGGGTCGGGCAATCGGGCATAGGGCGGCTCGCTGAACAGCGGTGCGGCGCGGGCGGTCCACCCCTCGGCGGCCGCAACCGCCAGCGCCTCCTTCGATTCGAAATGATGGAAAAATGCGCCCTTGGTCACCCTTGCCGCGCGGCAAATGTCGTCGACCGAAGTCGCAGCATAGCCCTGCCGCTTCACCAATTGGTGCGCCGCCGCGATCATCGCCGCGCGCGCCGCGCCGCGCGGCGGCGAAGGGGAAATAGAATCAGCGGCGCGACTCGTCATGGTTGAAACATACCGACTGGTTGGTAATGTCGTCAAGTGATGCGAAAAGGACTCGACGAACGGGGCCATTGTCGTCACAAGGCGATAGGAACAAAGCGGGCACAACGCTCGCGTGCAACGGGACAAATATGGTCGCAATCGTCGCCACCACCGCCTATCTGGGGCTCGAGGCGCGCGGGGTGGAGGTGCAGTGCCAGATCACCCCCGGTGTGCCCAAATTCATCATCGTCGGCCTGCCCGACAAGGCGGTGGGCGAGAGCCGGGAACGCGTCCGCGCCGCGCTGTCTGCGATTGGCCTGGCGCTGCCGCCCAAGGTCATCACCGTCAACCTGTCGCCCGCCGACCTGCCCAAGGAAGGGTCGCACTACGACCTGCCGATCGCGCTCGCGCTGCTCGGCGCGATGGGGGTGATCGATGCCGAAACTTTGGCAAGCTATGTTGTCGTCGGCGAACTTGGCCTCGATGGCCGCGTTGCGCCCTCGCCCGGCGTGCTGCTCGCCGCATTGCATGCGGGGGCCGAGAGCAAGGGGCTGGTCTGCCCGGTCGCGCAGGGGCCAGAGGCGGCATGGGCGGGCAATGTCGAGGTGCTGGCCGCGCCCGACCTGCTCAGCTTGCTCAACCACTTCAAGGGCCACGCGCTGCTCCCCGCGCCGCAGCCGGGCGAGGTTGAAGCGCCGGTGCGCCGCGCCGACCTCAAACAGGTGAAGGGGCAGGAGGTCGCCAAACGCGCGCTCGAAATCGCGGCGGCGGGCGGGCATAATCTGCTGATGAGCGGCCCACCGGGCGCGGGCAAGTCGCTGATGGCCGCGTGCCTGCCCGGCATCCTGCCCGACCTGACCCCGGCAGAGGCGCTCGAAGTGTCGATGATCGCGTCGGTCGCGGGGACGCTGGAGGGTGGACGGCTGGTCCGTGCGCGCCCCTTCCGCAGCCCGCACCATAGCGCCTCAATGCCTGCGCTCGTCGGCGGCGGCCTGCGCGTGCGGCCGGGCGAGGTGAGCCTCGCGCATCTCGGCGTGCTGTTCCTCGACGAACTGCCCGAATTTCAGCGCACGGTGCTCGATTCGCTGCGCCAGCCGCTTGAAACCGGCGAAGTCAGCATCGCGCGCGCCAACAGCCACGTCACCTTCCCGGCGCGCGTCCAGCTGATCGCGGCGATGAACCCGTGCCGCTGCGGGCATTTGGGCGACGCCGCGCTCGCGTGCAGCCGCGCGCCGCGCTGCGCGGGGGATTATCAGGCGAAAGTGTCGGGCCCGATGCTCGACCGCATCGACCTCCACGTCGAAGTCCAAGCCGTCAGCGCCGCCGACCTCGTCCTCCCGCCCCCGGCAGAGGGCAGCGCCGAGGTTGCGGCGCGGGTCGCCGCCGCACGCGACCGCCAAACCGCGCGCTATTTGGGCACAGGCGCAAGGACTAACGCCGAAATCGACGGCGACCTGCTGGAAAGCGCCGCTACGCCGGACGAGCCAGGGCGTAAATTGCTGGCGCAAGCAGCGGAAGCAATGCGCCTGTCCGCGCGGGGTTATACGCGGGTGTTGCGCGTGGCACGGACGATTGCCGATCTGGCGGGTGCGGACAATGTCGGCCGCATTCATGTGGCCGAGGCGCTGAGCTATCGGCGGATTGGGGTTAGGGGGTGAGATAAACTGCTAGGCAAGCATGTGTTGGCCAGACTTTTGTGCGCACGAAGCCACAAAGGCACGAAGGGATGACGAGCGCCGCGAAGCGGCTTGTGCCTGCAAGCGGCCCGACCAACGCTGCTTGGGATCGAAACTATGGCCTGACAGCCTTCACCAAATCCTTTGTGCCTTTGTGGCTTCGTGCGAACCAAATCTCGCAATTTCGCTGCATTCACCCTGTTACATCCTCACCCGGGTATTCCATTTCAATCTCACACATTGATATTTGCGAAATCAAAGCGTAATATCGTGCCACAGCTCATCCCACCAAAGGCACCCCCAATGGCCACTGCCGTCACCCGCATCCTCGGCGACCTCAAAACCTATGGCGGTCTGCAGGGGAAGGACATCGCCAATATCGTTGATGTCTCCACCGCCACCGTGTCGCGCTGGTCGCGGGGGAATGCGACGCCGGATATTCACACCCAGACAGTGATTGCCGATCTGCGCTATGTCGTTGACCGACTGTCCGATTTCTACACGGCGGACGAAGCGCGGTTGTGGCTCCATGCGCGCCACCAGCTGTTAGCGGGCGAGCGCGCCATCGACCTCATCAACCTTGGCCGGACCGAGGAGGTGCTGGCGGTGATTGAGCGGCTCGACGCCGGGGCTTTCATTTAGGGCGCGCCGCTTGACCGAACGCCGCGCCCGCGACCTTGCGTTGCTTGACCAGATTGACGCCCGCGAAGGGGTGGCGTTCAGCGGCGACGTGTGGCGCATCGTCCGCGCCGACCGAGACGTGCTCCAGGGTTATCCGGCGGCTGCGCGCTGGGATCCGGGGACGTTCGATGTCCTCTATACCTCGCTGGAACGCGACGGCGCACTGGCCGAAATACATTTTCACTTGAGCCGTCAGCCGGTGTTCCCGTCCAAGCTCCGCTCGGTCCTCTACCGCCTGCGCGTCACCACCCAGCGCACGCTCAAAATCGCCGACCTCGCCGCACTTGAAGCCTTAGGGATCAGCCGCGAAACCTACGCAGCGCTATCCTATGAACGTTGCCAAGAAATCGGCGACGCCGCGCAGTTCCTCGGCTTCGACGGCATCCTTGCCCCCAGCGCGCGTTGGCCATGCCAAAATCTGGTGCTGTTCGTGGACCGCTTCGATCCCGACGACCTGCAGTTGGTCGACAGCGAACCCGTTGATTGGCCCGCATGGCGCAAGGCGCCGCGCAAATAACGCTGTCCTACATGCGCGGCATGTGTCTTTGTGCCGCGGTGGCAGATGTACGAAACGCTATGCGCGCACCCTGGCAAGAGCTCGCTATGCACTTTGTCATATCGGCGAAGTTTAATGACCTTTGGAAGAATGTTTCGCGCCGAGGCGCAGAGGTCGCTGAGGCGTGGAGGGAGATATTTCTAATGCCAACAGCAGTGCATACGGTGGTCAGCGACCGACACGCAAAATGCGGCTCCCCCGCCCTATCCTCTGCGCGTCCTCTGCGTCTCTCCGTGAAACACATTCACCAAGGCATGCAGGAAACCAGACGGCGGGGGTCATCATGCCGCGACATAGTGTCAACTTCGTCAACTTCGCAATTTTATTACGCGTCGGCGCATTCGCGCGAAGCGGGATCACCCCGCCAGCTGGCCCTCACCGCCGCCAACGCTCCCCACCACGCCCAGCGATGGTTTCGCCACCCCCGCACGCCGGTGCGTCAGTTTGCCGTCGACATGCGCGCCCTGTTCAATGGTCACGCTTTCATAGGTGACGTCGCCGGTGATGCGCGCGCTGGCGTGGATGACCAATGTCTTGGCCTCGATCGACCCGTCGATCGCGCCCGCCAGCTTGGCGGTGTCGGCGATGACGCTGCCCTTGATCTCGCTCGACTCGCCCTGGACCAGATTGGCGCATTTGAGGTCGCCCTGAACCTTGCCATCGATGTGCAGATCGACGCTGGCGGCGATATTGCCGGTGACGACGACATCGGCACCCAGGATGGAGAAGGTGGTGTGGCGCGCGCCGGTGGCCATGTTGGTCGCCATCTTACTGGCTCCGCTCGACGGCTGCGACGCGCTCTCGGGCGTCGGCTTTGGCTTCGAGAACATCCTTGTTCACCTCCAGAAAGCGGCGCGGGTTGACCGCGGCGCCGTTGATGCGGACTTCGAAATGCAAATGGCTGCCCGTCGAGCGCCCGGTCGAACCCATGCGGCCAATTTTGTCGCCTGCCGCGACCGTCTGGCCGGCGCGCACGTCAAAGCCCGACAAATGGGCGTAGCGCGTCATGATGCCCTGGCCATGGTCGATCTCGATGGTCCGGCCATAGCCGCCCTGCGTACCGACGCTAGCCACGCGCCCAGGCGCGGCGGCCAGGATCGGGGTGCCAACCGGCCCCTTGAAATCGAGACCATTGTGCATCGCCGCGCCTCCGCTGAACGGGTCGCTGCGATAACCAAAGCCCGAAGACATGAGGGTGATGCTCGCGGGCTTGCCCGACGGCATGGCGACGAGCGTGCGCTCGAGCACTTCCATGCGGAACAGCGCGCCTT
Organism: Sphingopyxis sp.; assembly: GCA_013911715.1. Classification (GTDB taxonomy): domain Bacteria; phylum Pseudomonadota; class Alphaproteobacteria; order Sphingomonadales; family Sphingomonadaceae; genus Sphingopyxis. Next base: position 20,810 of record JACEST010000006.1, read on the forward strand.
CCAATGCGGCAAATGCCGGGCCGAGCGCGCGGGCGCGGCCCATGCGGCCGGTATAGGGGATGAAGGGACCACCACGGCCGCGCGCGGCGTTCTGGACCAGTGCTTTGGGATTGAGCCCCAGCTTGGCGACCGCTGCCTCGGCCTGCTCGGCGCGCGCATTGACCGCGGTCAGCAAGCGACCGGCAAAGGCTTCCTGCCGCGCCTCGATGCGCGCCAGCGCCTGCATTTCGGGGGGCAGATTGGGATCGATGGCGAAACTGGTTTTCAGCGGCTTAGCGGGGGTGGTCGCCTCACCCGGCTGCGGCGCAGCGGCGGCGTCTTCGCCAAAATGCTGGTTGAACAAATTGTCGAGGTGCGACTGGCGCTCATCTAGGTCGGCGGCGGTCTCGACGATGCGGTTCTGATATTTGGCAATGCGCGCTTCGGCGGCGGCGGCCTTGGCCTGCTGCGCGGCAACGGCGGCGCGCTCATCGGCGGTCAGCCACTGGTTGACCAGCATCGCGACGGTAAATGCCGCCCATGCGACCAGCACCACAGCGGCAATGGCGGCTACGCGCTTTTGCAACGCCGCGCTGATCCGGATGAAGCGGACCTGGCCGTGCGTGCGCACAAAAATCTCATGGTCCTGAAACAATGACGCAACACGCTTGCGCCACTGGCTCAAGCCAGTCGGTGATGATGGCAAGGTGACGACCCCATCCGCTTTCCGGGCTGATGATTGGTCATCGCCCCTTAGTTGTGCCGCGCCCGTAGCAGGCGCGCGCGAGGAGTCCGACTCATACTTCCATGACTCGGGCCGAGCCGAAAGATGCACACGGTGAAGCGTGAATAGCCGTGCGTATGGGCCACCCAAATCGTCGCAATCTGTTTCATAATGGAGCGAATCGGGCCGGTTGACGGCTCCCTAACCTTTGTCGGGTAAGCGCCATTGCATGACGATGATGCGCCCGTTGGTTGCCGCGCCGACCGCCACTGTGCTGCCCCAAGGCGGTGCGGCGCGATTGACACGCCCGGCATCGGCAGTGAGCGCGGGGGTTGGTTATGCCGGCCTTGTCGGGCTGCTCATCTATTTGCTGGCAGCGCGTTACGCGCCCGACATTGCCGCCATACTGGGCGTCGACTGGGGCGACCGCGGCGCGCTGAGCGGGCCAAGCTCGGCGATTGTCAGCGTGCTGGCATGCGGAATGCCGATGGTGCTGTGGTCGGTGTTGGTGGATAAAGTCCACCGCAATCCGACCACCGGCATCGACTGGGCGCTGCGCCGCCCGTGGCGCGACACGCTCGACATCAGCCTCGTCAAACTCGCCGGGCTATGGGCGACCTGGGGGTTGATTGCCCTGGGCTATGGCGGGCTGCGCTATTATTGGCAGGGGCAATATCTTTTCTCGATGCAGCTGTTGGGCGCAATCCTGCCCGCGATGCTGATCGCCTCGGTGCCCTATATTTTATGGCTCGACCGGCGGCTGGTGAATCCGCGCGATGGCTGTCATGCTTTTGGCAGCTGGCTGATGGGGCAAGGCGTCGATGCCGACGCGCGGCGCGCCATCGCCCACCATTTGCGCGCCTGGGCAGTCAAAGGATTTTTCACCGCCTTCATGCTGTCGATCGTCCCGGGCAATTTTGCTAGTCTGGTGACCGTGCCGCTCGCCGAGGTGATCGCCAGCCCCTATGCACTGACCTTGTGGACAATAAATTTGCTGTTCCTCGTCGATGTCCATGTGGCAACAGTCGGCTATATCCTGACGGTCAAGCCGCTCGACGCGCATATTCGCACGGCCAATCCCTATGGCATGGCGTGGGTCGCGGCGCTGATCTGCTATCCGCCCTTCATCCTGATGAACGCGGGCGGTCCGCTCGACTATCATGCCGGGGCGGCCGACTGGGGCCATTGGTTCGCAGGACAGGACATGCTGCTGATCGTGTGGGGCACATTGTTGGTCGTGCTGACGGCGGTGTATAGTTGGGCGACGCTGGCGTTCGGCATCCGCTTCTCGAACCTCACGCACCGTGGCATCATCACCCATGGCCCCTACCGCTTCACCCGCCACCCGGCCTATGTCGCCAAGAATTTGACCTGGTGGCTGGGCGCGATGCCCTTTCTGGTCACCAGCGGCAGCATGGTCGAAGGTCTGCGCAACGCGGTGCTGCTCGGCGTCGTCAGCCTGATCTATTACTGGCGCGCCAAGACCGAGGAAAAACATCTGCTCGCCGACCCGGCCTATGCCGCCTATTGGCATTGGGCGCAGCGCCATGCGCTGGTCCCGCGCCTGTGCGCGCGCCTGACCGGGCGAAGCCAGCCGCTGGTGGTGCTGGAACCCGACCCGCGCGTGGGGCCGGTGGCGTAAAGCAAGGGGCCCGGCAATGCTGCCGAGGCCCCTCTATTTCTTCGGCTTCAGATCAGAATTTGAACCCGGCCTCAACGCCCCAGATGCGCGGTTCGTTGACGAAGCCGGTGAGGTTGTTGAAATCAATGCCGCCCACCGCCGATGTATCGCCGGTGATGTTGCGCACGAACGCTGACAGATCATAGCTGTCGGTTTTGTAGCCGACGCGCAGACCGCCTTCGAGCAGGCTGGCGTCGGTAAACTCCACCGAGCGATACAGGAAGAAATGGATGCGGCTGCGATAGGCCCAGTCGGTGTAGGCATAGACTTCGCCATTGCCGACGGGAATGCCATAGCGCGCCGTCCAGTTGGCAATCCAGCGTGGGCTTTGCGGCAGGCTGTTGCCATCGATGTTGACGATGGCCGCGCTGAACGGCGCTGCCGCCGTCACAATCGGGTCGGTGACGGTGCATAGCGAAGGATCACCGGGCAACAGGTCGAGCCGCACCGCGCCGCACGCCGCCGTGGTCAGGCCAGTGCTGCGAATTTCGGTGTTGTTGTACGACAGGCCGGCGGTCAGCGTCAGTTCGGGCACCGGACGCAGTTCAAGGTCGGCTTCAAAGCCATAGCCGCGAACATTGTCGGCGTTGATCAGGCGGTTGGCATTGACCCCGCCGCCGACCGCCGTCAGCTGCGCATCGTTGAGGTTGTAGAGAAAGCCGTTCAAGTTGAACCGACCACGTCCATCGAGAAAGGTCGATTTGATCCCCGCTTCCCACGACAGGATCGTTTCGGAATCGCCGATGGTCACGCCGTCCTCCAGCGGGGTCGCGGTCGCGGGCGGGAACAGCACGCGGCCCTGGATCGACGGCGCGCGATAGCCACGCGCAACGCGGGCATAAAGGTTTACGTCGTCATTGACCGCATAAGTTGCGCTGATGTCCCAGGTAATGGTGTCATCATCGACCGAGCGGGTCACGGTGCCGAGTGGGTTCTGCAGGAATGCCGGGAACTGCGTGTCACGGCTGCGCACCACCACGAAATCGCGGCTGTCGTTGTTGTAGCGCAGACCGCCGGTGACCGACAGCGCGTCGGTCAGCTGATAGGTCAGCGAACCGAAGATACCATAGGCCTCGCTCTGCTGGTCCTGCCGTACCAAAATGTTGATGCCGCCTGGCGCATTGTTGGGATCGCCCAGCGTCGAAAAATTTTCGCTGACGATGGTCAGGTCTTCGTCGAAGTAAAAGACACCGGCCTGATAGCTTAGCGGGCCGTCGCCGTTGCTGGCGATGCGGAATTCCTGCGTGAACTGGCTCAGGCTGGGCACGCTATCGCGCGTTTCGGCGGTGAAGGGGATTTGGCCGGGGCCGGTAAGGTTGGGCGGCAGGAAATTGGCGCCGAAACCGCCGTCGACATCGCCGACCGAGGTGGCATCGCCGTCCCAATAGCTCGTCACCGAAATAAAATCGACAGCACCGGCATCATAGGTGATGCGCGCCGACAGGTTCCAGGTATCGACCTCTTGCTCATTTTGCCCATCGACCGACACCTGGTTGCGGCGGAAATTGGCGTTGAGGCCGCTCTGGCCCTTGGTGAAGACATTGGCGCGGAACACGCGCGCGGTGCCGTCGAGCGAACGGATCTGGCCGCCGAGCAAAATGTCGAGGTCGTCACTGGGTTCGATCCGCAACTGCGCGCGCGCGGCAAATTCGTCAAAACCCTCTAGCGCGTCGCGGGTCGTGCCCGACGGCAGGACATTGTCGATATAATCGTCCTGGCGCTGATACATGGCGGCGATACGCGCCGACACGGTGTCCGACAGCTTGCCACCGACGGCGCCTTGTGCATTGATGGCGTTGTAGCGGCCATAGGAAATGCGGCCATAGCCATTGGTGTCATCGCCGGGCTTGACCGAATCAAATTTGACGATGCCTGCCGGGGTGTTGCGGCCGAACAGCGTACCCTGCGGCCCGCGCAGCACTTCGACGCGGTCGAGGTCGAACACCGGAAAACCCTTGAGGATCGGGTTTTCAAGCACGACGTCGTCATAAACTAGGCTGACCGGCTGCGATGCGTTAAAGTCAAAATCAGTGTTGCCGAGGCCGCGGATGTAGAAGCGCGGGAAGGTGCGACCGAACGAGCTTTCGATGATCAGGCTGGGGACGCGGCCCGACAGGCCGCGAATATCGACGCCGCCCGCAGTGATGGCATCCAGCTTGTCGCCGCCGACTGCGGTGATCGACAAAGGAATGTCCTGAAGATTTTCTTCGCGGCGCTGCGCGGTGACGATGATGTCGCCCAGCGTGCCATCTTCCTGCGCGGTCGTGTCCTGCGCAACGGCGGGCGCGGCCCAGGCGGTCGCAGCCAGGGCGGTAGTAAGCGAAAGGGCGGAAATCAGGCGGCGCATCGGGTCTGCTCCTGCAACAATGATGGAAAACGCGGATCGCATGGCAACCCGTCAAAGGGTCTGACTGCGCCGTTGTCCTGCAAGACGCGCAGCGTCAACGCCTCACACGCCACTGACAGTCAATAATTGCACCACTGTTGCATTTTTGCGGCGGTTTGTGACAGTCTAAAAACTGAGCTCGTCATAAAGCGGGTCGAGCGATCCGCCCCATGGCCCTTCATAACGCTTGATGAGGTCATGCGCCGGCGACACGCCGCTTGCGACGATGCGGCGCAGCGGCTCCAGAAAGCCCACTTCGGTATCGCCCATCGCATTGACCTCGCCGCGTGCGATCAGACCAGCGCTGGCAATATCGATCACATGTTTGGCCAGATCGCCGACTGTCCCGCCGCCCGGCGCGGGCGCGCACAGCCCCTCGCGCGGCACGGCGTCGCGCAGCGCCTGTTGCTCGGCGATGCTCCAATTTTTGACCAAGTCCCATGCTGCATCGAGTGCGCCCTGATCATAGAGCAGCCCGACCCACAACGCAGGCAGCGCGCAGATTCGGTTCCATGGCCCCCCATCGGCCCCGCGCATTTCGAGATAATTCTTGAGCCGCACCTCGGGAAAGGCGGTCGACAGATGGTCCATCCAGTCGGCCGCGCGCGGCAGCTCGCCGGGGAGCGCGGGAAGTTCGCCGCGCATGAAGTCCCGGAACGACTGGCCCGCCGCGTCGATATATTTGCCGTCGCGAAACACGAAATACATCGGCACATCGAGCATGTAATCGACATAGCGTTCATAGCCGAAATCTTCGTCAAACACGAACGGGATCATGCCGGTGCGCGCGGGATCCGTGTCGGTCCAGATGTGGCTGCGATAGGACAGGAAACCGTTGGGTTTGCCTTCGGTGAACGGCGAGCTCGCAAACAGCGCGGTGGCAACAGGCTGCAGCGCCAGCGAAACGCGGAACTTCTGCACCATGTCAGCCTCGCTTGAATAATCGAGGTTGGTCTGGATGGTGCAGGTGCGCAGCATCATGTCGAGCCCCATGGTGCCGACACGCGGCATATGGTCGAGCATGATCTTGTACCGACCCTTGGGCATGATTGGCAGCTCGGCGCGCGTCTTGTCCGGCCACATGCCGAGACCGAGGAAACCGAGACCAAGCTCTGCCCCCACTTCCTTGACCTGTTTGAGATGGCGTCCGGTTTCCGCGCAGGTCTGGTGCAGATTTTCAAGCGGCGCGCCCGATAATTCAAGCTGGCCCGCCGGTTCCAAACTGACGGTGCCGTCGCTGCCTGCCAGCGCGATCACATTGTCGCCCTCGATCACCGGCTCCCAGCCAAAGCGGGTGAGCGCCATAAGCAGGTCGCGGATACCGCCGGGCTCGGCATAGCTGGGGGCGCGATGGTCGCTGGTGCGATAGACGAATTTCTCATGCTCGGTGCCGATGCGCCATGCCGATTTGGGCTTTTCGCCTTTGGTCATCGGCGCCACCAACTGGTCGCGATGCTCGATGAAGGGATCGTTTTGATTTGAAACCTGACGCGTGCTCATCGCTGCCGTTTAGTAAGTCTCCGGCGGCTTGGCCAGTCCCGTTTGTCGATCAATTGACGGTGACCTGAAAGGTAAAGGCACGGGCGCTATTTGGCCCAATCGCCGTCGCACTGGCGGCGATGGTCGTCCCGCCAATTGACGCGCCATCGGGGTCGCTTTCGTCGCCGCCCGCCGCATCGTCATCTTCGACAGTCGCGGCGCTGCCGCAGCTTGTCCCTGAACGAATACTGCCCGGAATGAAAGTGGTGGCGGCGGGCAAAGCGTCGGCGATGCTGACGCCAGTGGCGGTGCCGCTGTCGGGGTTGGCGATGGTGATGCAATATTGCACGACCGCGCCGGGGATGGCTTTGGGGTTGGTCGTGGCATTGACAGGATCGCTGACCACGCTGCTGATTTTCGTGACCGACAGGTTGGCGACCGGGCGGCAAAAGGTGAAATCATGGATGGCAATGGCTTGTTGTCCCGGGTTGGCGGGAGCAAGGCTGTGGTTGCCATATTCGATCGTGATAAGATCGACCGGGTTGGCGAAAGTCACGACGACATTGCCATTGGCGCTGGCGTCGGCCGATGTGGCGTCGCCAAATGCGCTGTTGCCAACCACAAAGTTGGACACGCCGTTGGTGAGCTGCGGGATGACCGGGGTACCATTAAAGCTGCCGGTCACGGTGGCGCGATCGGCAAATTGCCCGCTTGCAAAATCGACGTCGAACAAGCGGAATTGGGCACCCGCCACGCCGCTGGGCAGCGTCACCACCGTCGTCGCTGCACCGGTCTGGCTGGTCATATCAACCAGTTCAAAGATCGAAAATTGCGCGGGAGCAAGGCCGCCCGTGACGACATTCTGCCGCGCCGGACTTTGCCCGCCAAAGGCCGCATTGTTGAGGAACGCGCCGCCCGAAATGGCAATGGCGAAATTGACCGAGCCAAGATTGGCCACGGGAAAGCTGGCATTGGTGGTGCCTGGGGTCCAGCTGACACTGTCCCAGTCATGGATGGTGGTGCCCGCCGGACAGACCAAATTCGGCGGCGTTCCCGCCACCCGCGTTCCCGCCACGGTGAAGTTGACGGACGCGCTGTCATCTTCACCATTGATGCCATTATTGGGCGTCGAATCGAGATCGGGCACCGACGATGCGGTCACCTGCGCACTGTTGGTGATGGTCGCCCCGGCCGTTGCAGTGACCGCGCCGGTGATGGTCAATGTTCGCGTTGCAGCAGGGGCCAGCGTGCCAACGCTCCATTGCCCAGTGCCGGGGTCAAAGCTCGACCCGCCGCCCGCCACATGACTGCTATAGGCGAACCCCAGCGGCAGCAGGTCTTCGACGATGACGCCTGTGGCGGTGTTGGGCGATGCGGCGGCGTTGGAAACTGTCAGCGTATAGGTGATGGATGCGCCATTGGCGGGTGTTGCATTGCTTACCGTCTTGGTCAGCGACAGGTCGGCAAAAGCGGTCGGAGCCTGCGTCAGGAACAAATCGGCACGAACGAAGTTGCCATTGTCGGAACCGGAGAAAATGTCGCAAATTTCCAGCCGCCAGGTCCCGGCGCTATTCTGCCCGCCAA
>JACEST010000060.1 GCA_013911715.1 Sphingopyxis sp.
AATCAGCCGACGAAATCCTCGCCTCGGTCAAGCGCTTCTGCCAAAAGACCGAAATAGCTTTATCCAACGGACTTTAGATTCAGGTGACTAGGCCTGTGAGAGACTCGAAATCGTGGGTATGTACCTTGATAATAAAGGATTTTTCAGGAATTGTATCAGCAACGATTTGCTTCGAAATGCATGCCTTTAGTCCAAGTTCAACTGCATATCCTGCGAGATAATATGCGCTAGAAAATCGCTCGTTTGCTAACAGAAGCTCAGCATCATTTAGGCGCAATTCAGCCAGTTTTTGAAACTGAAGCCGTCCGCTATTGGCCGCCACCCCACTCAAACCCGCATCGGCATCAGCACGTAGAGCGCGGCGCTTTTTTCGCCTTCGCGGATCAGCGTCGGGGCGTTGGCGTCGGCGAGGTGGAGTTCGACGGTGTCGCCGTCGACCTGTCCGAGAATGTCGCCCAGATATTTGGCGTTGAAGCCAATTTCCATCCCGTCCGCGCCATAGTCGCCCGCCAGCTCCTCGGCGGCCGTGCCATTTTCGGGGCTGGTGACCGACAGGGTGACGCGGTCCTTGTCGAGCGTCATCTTGACCGCGCGGGTCTTTTCGCTGGCGATGGTCGACACGCGGTCGACCGCCTGGGCAAAGCTTTTGGGGTCGATCTTGAGCAGCTTGTCGTTCGCGGTCGGGATGACGCGGCTGTAATCGGGAAATGTTCCGTCGATCAGTTTCGACGTCAAAATCGCATTGCCCAGCATGAAGCGAATTTTGGTCGGCGACAGGCTAATTTCGACGTTGCCCTCGGCCTCGTCGAGCAGTTTGCGGATTTCGCCGACGCATTTGCGCGGGACGATGACGTCGGGCATCGCGCTCGCGCCAGCGGGCTGGGCAACGGTGACGCGCGCGAGGCGGTGGCCGTCGGTGGCGGCCGCTTTCAGCACCGCGCCGCTCGCATCCTCAGCCACGTGCAGGAAGATGCCGTTGAGGTAATAGCGCGTTTCCTCGGTCGAAATCGCAAAGCGCGTCTTGTCGATAATCTGGATCAGTGTCGCCACCGGAAGTTCGAAACTGGTCGGCAAATCGCCCTCGGCAATCATCGGGAAATCGTCGCGCGGCAGGGTGGGCAGGTTGAAGTTTGACCGGCCTGCCTTGACCTGCATCTTGCCCTCGGCTGCGTTCAGGCTAACCTCGGCCCCCTCGGGCAGTTTGCGCGCGATTTCGAACAAAGTGTGCGCCGACACGGTCGTCGTGCCGGGGGTTTCGACCTTGGCCGCAATCGTCTCGACCACTTGCAAATCAAGGTCGGTCGCCATCAGTTTGAGCTGGCCCGACGCATCGGCCTCGATCAGCACGTTCGACAGGATGGGAATGGTGTTGCGGCGCTCGACCACTGACTGGACATGGCCCAAGCTTTTCAACAACACCGCCCGTTCGATGGTCGCTTTCATGTGACGCTTTCACCCTTTTGCTTTGTTCTGGCCCCTGTCCGGCGGCGAGCAATAGCATGCCCGCCGAGTCCGGCCCCGACCGAAGGTCTGTCTTTCCTTACCGCAGCATTGGCACAGCGCAACCCTTGCATTGCCGCGCGCTTGCGGGAAAGGAGGGGCGTGGCCCGTTTGCGCGTTCTGACCCTGACCTTTGCCCTGTTGCTGGCGGCCCCTGCCTTGGGTCAAGGCGCGCGCACCGCGCTCGGCATCTTTGAAAGCTGGGGTGCATTCCGCGATGCCAAAACGGCGCGCTGCTACGCCATCGCCGCGCCCCAGGCGAGCGCGGGACGCGGCCAGGTGCGCGGCTATGCCAGCGTCGGTTTCTGGCCCAAATCGCGCATTCGCCAGCAGCTTTATGTCCGCCTGACCCGCCCGCGCGCGGCGAACGCCGAGCTGCGCCTGACGCTTGGAGAGCTGCGCTTTGTCCTGACCGGGAATGGCGTTCACGGCTGGGCACAGGATGCGCGGATGGACGCGGCGATTGTGGCGGCGATGCGGAGCAGTACGCGCATGGTGGTGGAAAGCAGCGGCGCGGATGGCCGACGCATTGCCGACCGATACGCCTTGCGCGGCGCGGCGACGGCGATTGACGCCGCTGCGCTGGGGTGTGCAGGGATGCGTAATTGATTTTCATATCATGTGTACTATACACACGATATGAAAAGCACTGACCTGATCCGTGAACTGGAACGTGCGGGTTGGCGGCTTGATCGGGTGCGTGGGTCGCATCATATTTTTGTCCACCCTGACCGTGGTGGCCATGTGACCGTCCCGCACCCGAAGAAGGATTTGGGTAAGGGCCTGATTGGCGCCATTCGCAGACAGGCGGGGCTGACCAATTGAGATTGTTGAGGTGACTATGCGCTATCCCGTTGCGATCGAAATCGGTGACGAAGTCACGGCTTTTGGCATTGTCGTGCCCGACCTGCCCGGTTGTTTCTCGGCGGGCGATACGCTGGACGAGGCGATGGCGGGGGCGGAGGAGGCTGCTGCCGCGTGGATTGACGCGACACTGGACGCGGGCGGTGCAGTGCCGCCGCCGTCGAGTCTGGAGGCCGTCCGCGCCAATCCCGATTTTGCCGGGTGGAGCTTTGGCGTAATCACCATCGACCCCGCGCTGCTCGATGATGCGGTGGAACGCGTGAACATCACCCTGCCGCGCCGCGTGCTGCTACGGCTGGATGCGATGGCGAAAGCGGCGGGCGAGAGCCGGTCGGGCTTTATTGCGAAGTTGACGGTGGGAGGCGTGAGGCGGGCGGCGTGAGGTCGTAAATTCGCAAAAGCCCCATGCATGCATTCTTGGAAATCTTGACATTTTGACAGAATAATATAACTAACAGTTATCCCGCCCCCGGTGGCTCCCTTGAGGCGCTCGAAAGAGCAGATGATCAGCTCAAGGCCGCTCCCGGGGGCAATTTTTATGGTTTCACCGCATGGCTACTGCGATTTTGGTCGATGGCGCATTCTTTCTGCGTCGCTTCAAACATTGTTTTCCGGATCATGACCGCGACGATCCAGTTAGCGTGGCCCATGGATTGGGTATGCTTGCGTTCTGGCATTTGGTGCAACGCCTTGGGCCGGATCAAGTAAATGCAATGGTTGCCAAAAATCACTTGCTCGCTGAGTCGAGAGATTTCTACCGGATCTTCTTCTATGACTGTCCGCCGTTCGAAAAGCGGATGCACTGGCCAATGAGCCGGAGATCTGTAGATTTCAGCAAAACGCCAGAAGCTATTTTCCGACGTCACTTACACCGTGAAGTGGTGAAAATACGAAAGGTAGCGCTGCGACTGGGTCGTCTGAACGACACTGCAAAATGGCGGCTTACTGAAAGTGCCACGGCGAAGTTCATTTCCGATCCAGCCAAATTTTTACCGACTGACAGTGATTTCGAAATCGATACCAAGCAAAAAGGCGTAGATATGCGTCTTGGGCTGGACGTTGCGTCGCTCGCTTTCAAAAAGCAGGTTGATCAGATTGTCATTGTGGCAGCCGATGCTGATTTCGTGCCTGCAGCAAAACTAGCTAGGCGTGAAGGAATTGACGTTATTCTGGATCGTATGGGCGACACCCGTGCCGCCACCGACCTCCTAGAACATGTTGATGCATTGAGGGACTGTTATCTGGCTAAGCCATCATGGAACAGTGAGCTTTGATGCAAATCCCCGGCCATATTGACCCTGTCCCCACCGGGACCGTGCCCGCCCGCGCCGATGGGCGCGCCGATCTGGTGGGCTTGCCGCGCGATGCCATTCGCGCCGCGTTCGAGGCGGCGGGGCTCGATGCCAAGGCGGCGAAACTGCGGGCGAAGCAAGTCTGGCACTGGATTTATCATCGCGGCGTGACCGATTTTGCGGCGATGACCGATATTGCCAAGGATATGCGGCCCTGGCTGTCCGAGCGTTTCGCCATTGGCCGCCCGCGCGTGGTGACGGCGCAATTGTCGGAGGATGGCACGCGCAAATGGCTGCTGGCGACGGAGGATGATCAGGAATTTGAGATGGTGTTCATCCCCGATGCCGATCGCGGGACGCTGTGTGTGTCGAGCCAAGTGGGCTGCACGCTCAATTGCCGTTTCTGCCATACCGGCACGATGCGGCTGGTGCGCAATCTGACGCCGGGCGAGATTGTCGGGCAGGTGATGCTGGCGCGCGATGCTTTGGGCGAGTGGCCGAACAGTTCGTCGCCCCAGCGCAAGCTGGGGCCTCTAGCAGGTGCGATCACTGCCAGCGATCCCAGCTTTCGCTGGGATGACGAGGGTTTGGACGTCGACGAGGATGACGAGGCGGGGCATTATACCGCCGATGGCCGGATGCTGACCAACATCGTGATGATGGGGATGGGTGAGCCGCTGTATAATTTTGATGGGGTGAAGGGCGCGCTGAAAATTGTGATGGACGGCGACGGGCTGGCCTTGTCGCGCCGCCGCATCACGCTGAGCACCAGCGGCGTCGTGCCGATGATGGCGCGCGCGGGCGCGGAGATTGGCGTCAATCTGGCCGTCTCGCTGCACGCCGTGACCAAGGAAGTGCGCGACGAAATTGTCCCGATCAACCGCAAATATGGCATCGAGGAGCTGCTCCAGGCCTGCGCCGATTATCCCGGCGCGAACAATGCGCGGCGCATCACGTTCGAATATGTGATGCTCAAGGACAAGAATGACAGCGACGCCGACGCACGCGAGCTGGTGCGGCTGATCAAGCATTATCAGCTGCCCGCGAAGGTCAATCTGATCCCGTTCAACCCGTGGCCGGGGTCGATTTACGAATGTTCGCCGCCCGAGCGGATCCGTGCGTTCAGCAATCTGATTTTCAAGGCGGGGATTTCGGCCCCCATCCGCACCCCGCGCGGCCGCGACATTATGGCGGCGTGCGGCCAGCTGAAATCGGCGGCGAAGAAAATGAGCCGCGCCGAGCTGGACAGGCTGGCGGAAGAGAAGCAGGCGGCGCTAGGGTGAATTTGCTGCCGCATTGACGATACACGCGAAGTAATGGCGCGCTTTGACTCTTGGACCGAATCACTGCATTGTTGATCTGGCAATGTGGGCGGCTTCCTTTTCATATTTTCGGCAACGTCAACCGTGGTTGAGCGCGCTGCGTTTCGCGCTGATCCGTGTCTTTTTGTTGCTGATCCTGCTGATTTTCAATCCGTTCGATATTGCATCGCGTTCGGGTGAGACGAGCCGGGCTGTTTGGCAAGAATTATTTGCCGAAACCTATATTGAGGCAAGTTATCGCGATGGCGGCGATCGTGACGGCGATCCACCCGGCCGCCGGGATATTACAGTTTTGTTGCTAGACGACGCCGATATTACTGCGTTGACCGGCGGGGGCCCTCACGACGCCTATACTTACTGGGATTTGATCGACCAGGTGCGGGCGGCTGCTGATCCCGGCGGGATTGGCGAGCCGCCACCCAGAGCCATATTTGTGGACATCGGCCTCGGCGAGCTGGCACCAAGCGGGCTTAGCGCCGCAGCGTTGGTCGCTTTGTCCGACGAAGAAAAACAGGTGTGTGACAAGGGGCGGGGGGCCAATCCGCCTTCGGCGTTTCGCTGTTTCCTCTATCTGACCGGCAAATTGACCGGACATGACCTGTGGGGCGACGACTATCGGTGTCAGTTCAATCCGCTGGCCAAGTTGAAGTGCATCATGGACGCCCGCAAAACGCCGATCATCTTTGCCGATACGCGCGTGCAAGCCAGGGACCATGACCCGGCCGTCGTCGAAGGATATAAGGCCATTGCGTCCATTGGCCTGCTAAGCCCGGTGCATTTCGCCGATCCAGACCAATATGAACTGGTCAATCCGGCGGGTGCCGCCGACCGCGAGAAAAGAGATTTTGCGGTGCGCCCAGCCGCACTGCTCTATGCGATTCACTGCATTGGCAAAGCGAAGACAGCCGGTGCCTGTCGCCCGTTCCCGGTTGGCGAACGCGCCGAGCACCCCGATGTCCCGAAATGGGCCAGCGGCAGCTGGGTGTGGCAGGACGAATTCTCCGCTCCCGTCGATGTCATTTGGGGTATTGGCAATTCGAGCGCATTTACAGAGATGCGCGACGGCTTGACGCAAACTAGTTATGGCAATGATTGTCGATCCGCTGCGGGATGGTGGGGTTCGGCGAAAGTCATTGGGCGCAAGCTGATCGACGGGCTAAATCAAAAAACGAAAGATGGTTGTTTATATACCAATTCGTTAACGTACCAGCAAATGACGATTGGAAACGATAATCTGTTGCAGTCGGCATTTTCAGACAAGTTGGTATTAATTGGATTGACGTCGGTGCAGGCCGACGACTTTGTCGACGCCCCAGTGATTGGGCGCGTTGCCGGAGTATTTCTCCATGCCATGGCGACCGACAATTTGATTGTTCGCGGCGATCAATATCCAACGACGAGTGCGCAAATCGAGGGGCTTGACGTCCGCATGCAGGATTTTCGCAATTTGCTGGCCCTGTTTTTGACTTTGATTCCCGTTGGCTTGGCCCGGTTGCACCTGAAATTTGTGGATCGACAATGGCCGGCCGTGGCGCAGGGCCGCGCCAGCTATTGGTTGCATCGCATTGGTATCATTGTAATCTTGGTGATGGTCGGGTTGCTTTTGATCATCCTCATGACCGGCCAACTGCGCCCTGTTCCGCTATATTATAATTATGCCGTATTGACGATCATCATCGCATTTGAAATGCTACGAATTGTCGGTCTGATTCTGCGACCGGCAATACATGGTTTGATCAATCAATATCCCGCGTTTGCTGCACTTTATAACGAAGCGCGTGAACCGAGCTTTGTGATGCCTGCCGCAAACGCAATGGAGAAGGGAAATGAAAGCCCGTAGTTTTTTGGCGATTGCTCTTGCCGTTTCTTTTCCTTCGGCAGCTTTTGCGAAAGGAAATGGCGTGATTGAACGTTTCACGCGCCTATCCACGCCGGTTTTTGATGCGTCCGGGAACGAAGTCGAGCGGATTGACAGCAAAAAGCTGCCGCAATCGGTTGCGGTCGAAGGGTTCAGCAGCAGCGGCAACCTTAAAGTGACGATTAATGGCCGCACCATGTATTTCCGGCGCGGGGATGTGAAATTCAACGGGCCACCGACCTGCACCGTATCGCCCGAAGTCATTCGCGGACCAGAAGGTCAAATCTTGGGGGCCTCTGCGAAAGCAGGCGGCGCGAAAGCAGGGGCAGGATCGGGCGATGGTCAGTGCATTCCGGTAAATTGATGCGCCGCATTTGGCGCGGTGTCGCCCTGATCATCGCAGCGCCTGTTGCCGTGGTGCCCGTTGCCGCGGCGGCGCAATGCTTGCCAGGCCTGTGCAATTTTACCGAGAAGGGCGCGAAAGGGCCCTTTATTGCGGTTGAGGTCAAGCCTGAAAAATTGGCAGAGGCCGATACGGTGATCGCGAAAGCGCGGCTGGAGAAGGCGCTGGCGGCAGGGTCGATTGACCGCGGCGAACTTTTTGGCACTGGCCTGTCGTTACCCAAGACCGAAATGGCGCTGGAGGCGATTGTCGATTCGTTCCGGCCCCATTGGCCGCACGCGCAGCCCGGGCCAATCGATGTCAAAATCGTTGCCAACTATAGTTTCTCGCCCCTGGCCTATTCGGACAATGTCATTGTGGTGCCGCTGGGGATGCTGATTAAAGCCACCAATGACGATCAGATTGTTTGGCTGCTTGCCCATGAATTCAGTCATGTGGCGCTGCGTCATTTTTCGCGCCAAGCCAAGGGACGCAAGCGCGAAATGCTATTGGGATCGGCGGTGTCCATTTTGCAGGAAGGCGCTGTCGCCGTCAATTCGCGATACAGATATGTCAACGGTAATTTGACGTCGAACATTGCTGATCGCAAGGAAGCGGAAAAGATCGCAAACAATATATTTTTCCGATCGGAAAATTTGCGTGACTTGTTGTCGTTAGCCAATAAATTTTTCTCGCGATCACAGGAGGATCAGGCCGATGTTGCCGGCATTGATTTGGCCTATGCAGTCGGTTTGTCAGACAGTGGGGCGGGCGAAGCCATCGAAGAGCTTGGAAAGGAAGATTTGGCGCGCAAAAATATTCTGGCTGCGTTCGGTGATGATTTGGCAGGATATGCCAAAATCGAAGCAGCACGGGCATTGAATGTGGCTGCTGACGGCAGGTCGCTGGAGCAGCAAGGTGGCAATTTTCTGGACAATGCTTTGGGCAATGTGGGTGCGATTGCCGTCAAACAGTTGACCGAGCGTTATGGTGCGACCCACCGGCCGACTGAGGCGCGGCGAACCGGCGTGAGCCGATATTTTGAACGCGCCTATCCCAATGGCGAGTCGCGCAACACTGTTGTCAAGCGGCTGACGGCGATCAGAGCGGAAGCTGAATATCGGGATGGCAAGCTGGTTGTTGATGCGATAACGCAGGCGCGCGCGTTGCTGGCGAGCGGTGAAGCGCAGCAAGCGATCGACGCCTTGCAGCCCGCTTTGCGATCAAGATACAGTCAGTCGGCGGTGTTCCAGAACGTCGCGGCCCAAGCCTATGCGAGTGCCGGCCAATATCCGCAGGCGGAAAAATATTACGCGGTGGCGATGCAGCGCACGAACACCGCTGACAATCCCTATCTGGCGCAAAGCCTGCAGGGGTTCAAAGAACATATCGATTTGTTGATCCACATGGGCAATGTGCGACGTGCGGATGAAGTGATCGGCATTGCGGCCGTGCGGTTTGGCGATGATCAGGCGTTCCTGCCCCAGCGGCTGCGGATGGCGGCCAAGCGCCGGAATGCCGAGGCGATCTTAGCCGTGATGACGAAATGCGCCGCGACCGCTGATCCAGAGCTGATCGCGGCTTGTGAGGCCGAGCTGGGCGGTCCCGATGTTACTGCGGTTTATGATCAACTGACGCCATTGGAAAAGCAGAAAATCAACGAAGAACGTGCCAGGGTGCGGCACAGTTCGCAGTCGAACGGCCTGATGGGCAAGCTAACCAGGGCGCTTGGCGGCTCTGACGATGACTGAGCTACACCCCATTTTGTATCGTCACACAGCCTAGAACTGCTTCGGCAACTTGCCCGCCACCAGCGGGGCGATGCCCTTGGCCATCACTGTTACGCCGTCGGCGGTCGGGTGGATTCCGTCGGGCAGCATTAGCTGGGGCTGACCCAACACGCCTTCAAGGACAAAGGGATAGAGACCGGCGTCATAGCGTTTGGCAAGATCAGGAAATATCCCGTTGAACGCGCGGCCGTAATCAGCTCCTAAATTGGGCGCGGCGAGCATGCCGGTCAGCACCACGGGGATGTCGCGGCGTTTGAGTTCTTCCATCATCGCGGTCAGGTTGGCGCGCGTTTCGGCGGCACCGATGCCGCGCAGCATGTCGTTGCCGCCGAGGCCGAGCACGACTAGCGCGGGCTTGGTCGGGGCATTATCGAGGACGAAGGACAGGCGCGCGCGGCCCGCCGCCGTGGTGTCGCCCGATACCCCGGCATTCTGAACCCGCGCGGGTCGGCCTGCTGCGACCAGCGCGGATTGGAGCTGGGGCGCCAGCCCCTCGGTCGGGCCGAGCTGATAACCGGCATAAAGGCTGTCACCAAAGGCGATCACCAGCGGAGCATCGGCCGGGACCGGCGCAACCGCCGCAGTGCTCGCGCGTTCTTTCGTCGATTCGGGCGGGGCCTCTGCCGAACCGCAGGCCACCAATGCTTGGCAAAGCAGGGCCGCCGCCCCATATCGCAGCCATGGGCGCGTTCGCGTCTGTTTCGCCATATCGAAGGACTCTCCCGTTCGTGCACAAGCCAGTGAATAGCGCCATCGATATGGCGATTGCGGCGCATAATGTCACCCTCACGCTCGGCAGCGAAGCGGCGCCGGTGGAAATTTTGCGCGGGGTCGATTTGTCTGTCGCGCCGGGGGCGTCGGTCGCGTTGCTCGGGCCGTCGGGGTCGGGCAAGTCGAGCCTGATGGCGGTGCTTGCAGGCCTCGAGCGCGCGAGCGGCGGCGAGGTGCGCGTCGCGGGCCTTGATTTCGGCGCTATGAGTGAGGATGAGCTGGCGCGCGCGCGGCGCGGGCGGATCGGGATTGTGCTGCAGGCATTTCACCTATTGCCCACCATGACTGCGCTGGAAAATGTCGCGGTGCCGCTCGAGCTGGCGGGACATCCCGAGGCTTTTGCGATGGCGAAGGCGGAATTGACGGCGGTCGGGCTGGGCCACCGGCTGAACCATTATCCGACGCAATTGTCGGGCGGTGAGCAGCAGCGCGTGGCGATTGCCCGCGCGACCGCACCGGGGCCGCAGATTTTGTTCGCTGACGAACCCACCGGCAATCTTGATGGCACGACCGGCCATGCGATTATTGAACTGTTGTTCCAGCGCCGCGCAGCGACCGGGGCAACGTTGCTGATCATCACCCACGATCCCGAGCTTGCAGGCCTGTGCGACCGCGTCGTCACGATGCGCGACGGGCTGGTTGTGGAGGGTGCGCTTTGATCCCCGTTCGCCCTGAGGAGCCATTGAGCTTGTCGAAATGGCGTCTCGAAGGGCCCTTCGAGACAGGGCTGACCCTTGGGCAAGCTCAGTGGCGGCCCTTCCTCAGGGCGAACGGAATTATTTCATGAGCACGCGTCCCAACTGGCGCATGCTGTGGCGCATCGCGCGCCGCGATCTGGCACCGCGCATCCGTGGGCTGCGGCTGTTGCTCGTGTGCCTCTTCCTGGGCGTGGGGACGCTGGCGGCGATCGGCAGCCTGACAGCGGGGATCACCGGCGCGCTGCAGCAGCGCGGCCGGGTGATTTTGGGCGGTGACATTGAGTTCGGCCTCGCCCAGCGCATGGCGAACGATGCCGAGAAAGCCGCGCTGGCGCGCGAGGGGCGACTGTCGGAAACCGTGCGGATGCGCGCGATGGCGATTGCGCCATCGGGCGAGAGTTTGCTCGGCGAGTTGAAGGCGGTCGATGGCGGTTATCCGCTCTATGGCCGGGTGATGCTGGCCAGCGGCGCGGCGCGCGGCGCTCCCGCGCCGGGCAACATCTGGATCGGCAGCGATCTGGCCAACCGGCTGGCGTTGAAACGCGGTGACGCGGTGCGCTTTGGCGAGCGCAGCTTCACGATTGCCGATGTGCTGGTGGAGGAGCCCGACCGGCTGGGTGAGGGCTTCACGCTGGGGCCGGTGGCAATCATCGGCATCGGCGATCTGGCGAGCACGCGGCTGATCCAGCCGGGCAGCATGTTTGAAAGCAAATATCGACTGCGCACCGCGCCCGCCACCGCGCTTGATGCAGTGCGCGACCGGGTTGAGGCGGCCGCGCCCGATGCGGGCTGGGACATTACCGATCGCACCAATGGCGCGCCGGGCACGCGGCGCTTTATCGAGCGGATGGGTCAGTTTCTGGCGCTCGTCGGCCTCGCCGCGCTGGTGATTGCGGGGATCGGCGTCGGCAACGGCGTCGCCT
>JACEST010000061.1 GCA_013911715.1 Sphingopyxis sp.
GCTCGAACCGGTGATGAAGGTCGAAGTTGTCACGCCCGAAGATTTCATGGGCGACGTTCGTCGGCACTTCTTCATAGTGCGAGAATTGCATCGTATACTGGGCGCGCCCTTGCGTGAAGGAGCGCAGCTGGTTGACATAGCCGAACATGTTGGCGAGCGGGACCAGTGCCTCGACGACCTGGGCGTTGCCCCGGCTGTCGGTGCCCTGGATCTGGCCGCGCCGCGAGTTCAAATCGCCGATAACGTCGCCCATGAAATCTTCGGGCGTGACAACTTCGACCTTCATCACCGGTTCGAGCAACTTGATCCCGGCCTTCGCCGCCACTTCGCGCATCGCCGCGCGGCCCGCGATTTCGAACGCCAGCGCCGAGGAGTCGACGTCGTGATAGGCGCCGTCGGTCAGCTTGATTTCAAAATCGATGATCGGAAAGCCGATCATATGGCCGTTGGCCGCCGATTCGCGGAAACCCTTTTCCACCGCCGGGATATATTCGCGCGGGATGTTGCCGCCCTTGATCTCGTCGCTGAAAATGATGCCGGTGCCGCGTTCGCGCGGCATCACCGTCACCTTGACGCGGCCGAACTGGCCCGAGCCGCCCGACTGCTTCTTGTGGGTGTAATCGACGTCGACGGCCTTCGCCAGGCTTTCGCGATATGCCACCTGCGGCGCGCCGACATTGGCCTCGACCTTGAACTCGCGCTTCATGCGGTCGACGATGATGTCGAGGTGAAGCTCGCCCATCCCCTTGATGATCGTCTGGCCCGATTCATGGTCGGTCGAAACGCGGAACGAGGGGTCTTCGGCCGACAGGCGGTTGAGCGCAACACCCATTTTTTCCTGGTCGGCCTTGGTCTTGGGTTCGACCGACAGTTCGATCACCGGTTCGGGGAATTCCATCCGCTCGAGCACGATCGGCGACCGCTCGGCGCACAGCGTGTCGCCGGTGGTCGTTTCCTTCATGCCTGCGAGCGCGATAATGTCGCCGGCAAAAGCCTCGTCCACGTCCTTGCGCTCGTTGGCATGCATTTCGAGCATGCGGCCGACCTTTTCCTTCTTGTCCTTGACGCTGTTCAGATAGGTGCCCTTGGTGAGCACACCCGAATAGATGCGGATGAAGGTGAGGCTGCCCACGAACGGGTCGTTCATGACCTTGAAGGCGAGCGCGCTGAACGGGGCTTCGTCGGCCGGCGGGCGGCTGTCGGCCTCGTCCGAATCCATTTTCACGCCCTGCACATCTTCGATGTCGAGCGGCGAGGGCAGATAATCGACGACAGCGTCGAGCAAAGGCTGAACACCCTTATTCTTGAACGCCGAGCCGCAGCAGACCGGAACGAACGCCTGCGCCAGCGTGCCCTTGCGGATCAGGCGCTTGAGCGTCGCGACATCGGGCTCATTGCCTTCGAGATAGGCTTCCATGGCGTCGTCGTCTTGCTCGACCGCCATTTCGATGAGGTTGGTGCGATATTCGGCGGCCTTGTCGGCAAGGTCAGCCGGAATATCCTCATAGAAGAATTCGGCGCCCAGCGCTTCATCCTTCCAGATGATCGCGCGGTTGTGGACCAGATCGACCAGACCCTTCAAATCGGCTTCGATGCCGATGGGGATGTACAGCACCGCCGGACGCGCGCCCAGGCGGTCGATGATCGACTGGACACAATATTCGAAGTTCGCACCGGTGCGGTCGAGCTTGTTGATGAAGCACATCCGCGGCACTTTATATTTGTCGGCCTGGCGCCACACGGTTTCCGACTGCGGCTCAACGCCCGCCACGCCGTCGAAACAGGCGACCGCACCGTCGAGCACGCGCAAGCTGCGTTCGACTTCAATCGTGAAGTCGACGTGGCCGGGGGTGTCGATGATGTTGATGCGGTGATCGTTCCAGAAACAGGTGGTCGCGGCGCTCGTGATCGTGATCCCGCGCTCTTGCTCCTGCTCCATCCAGTCCATGGTTGCGGCACCGTCATGGACTTCGCCGATCTTGTAGGACTTGCCGGTGTAATAGAGAATGCGCTCGGTGGTCGTGGTCTTGCCGGCGTCGATGTGCGCCATAATGCCGATATTGCGATACATCGAAAGCGGATGGCTGCGGGCCATGGTCTTTACTCCATTTGCCCAAAATGGGCGGGATCAAGGTTTCCGTTCGCCCTGAGGAGCCATTGAGCTTGTCGAAATGGCGTCTCGAAGGGTCCTTCGAGACAGGGTTTCGACTGCGCTCAGCCCTTCCTCAGGACGAACGGCAATAAAGATTACCAGCGATAGTGCGAGAACGCGCGGTTGGCTTCGGCCATCCGGTGCGTGTCTTCGCGCTTCTTGACCGCATTGCCGCGGTTGTTCGACGCGTCGAGCAGTTCGCCCGAAAGACGGCCGGCCATCGTCGGTTCGCTGCGGTTGCGCGCAGCGGTGATCAGCCAGCGGATCGCCAGCGCCTGCGCGCGGACGTCGCGGACTTCGACCGGAACCTGATAGGTCGCCCCGCCGACGCGGCGGCTGCGCACTTCGATGTTCGGCTTCACATTGTTGAGCGCGTCGTGGAACACGCCAATGGGTTCTTTCTTGGCGCGGGCTTCGACAGCTTCAAGCGCACCATAAACGATGCTTTCGGCAACCGACTTTTTCCCGTCGAGCATGACGGAGTTCATGAATTTGGTCAGCACCACATCCCCGAAACGGGGATCGGGCAGGACTTCGCGGCGTTCTGGACGGCGGCGACGTGCCATGGGAAATTCCTTTTTCTTCGATCTGCCGCTTCACTTGTTCCCCGGCGAAGGCTGGGGTCCAGGGCGGCAATAAACCAACTGGATGGTGTCAGGAGGCGGCCTGGATCCCGGATAAATCGCCTGGAGCGATTTTCCGGGATGACCCGTCCCCCGGACGGATCATTTCGGACGCTTGGCGCCATACTTCGAACGGCTCTGTTTGCGATCCTTGACGCCCTGCGTGTCGAGCACGCCGCGCAGCACATGATAGCGCACGCCGGGAAGGTCGCGCACACGCCCGCCGCGGATCAGCACGACGCTGTGTTCCTGCAGGTTGTGGCCTTCGCCAGGGATATAAGTAATCACTTCGCGCTGGTTGGTCAGGCGGACCTTGGCCACCTTGCGCAGCGCCGAGTTCGGCTTTTTCGGGGTCGTCGTATAGACGCGGGTGCAAACGCCGCGCTTTTGCGGGTTCGCCTCCATCGCGGGCACCTTGGACTTCGCTTTCTGCGGGTCCCGGCCCTTGCGGACCAGTTGGTTGATCGTGGGCATGAATGCTTCACCTTTAAATGTTCGCCCATCAAAGCGAACGGTTACTGTGCCGGGTGCCTGCGAAGCGCGGTCAAAAAACAGCAAAAAGACCCCGGACAGTCGTTCCCGACCCCGGAGGCTTCGCAAGCGCCAACAATGTTCAAGCGCTGTTGTGTCAGGAAATGGCGGATAGCCGCTGTTTCCGAACGTTGGGGCCGTTAGCGGGGATTCGGGCGCGGGTCAAGGGACTAGCGGGCAATCACCCACTGGCCCTTACGGAAGCGATAAATGTGCGGTGATATGCAGCGAGGCGCTGCCAGACAGTCCTCCTCGACCGTTTTCTTCAAGTCGTCGAGGCGCGGGCCATCGGGCATGACCCCGGCAAAAACAAACTGATCTGATACTGCCGTTACAAACAGATCAGGGCCAGCGACCTCCGCTATCTTCTGCCATGCCCCGATATCGGCGAGGAGGCTGGCAAAATACTCCTCCCCTTCAAACGCCATGGGCTCTTCGCGCAAATCCGAAGGCGCGCGAATT
This sequence comes from Sphingopyxis sp., assembly GCA_013911715.1. Classification (GTDB taxonomy): domain Bacteria; phylum Pseudomonadota; class Alphaproteobacteria; order Sphingomonadales; family Sphingomonadaceae; genus Sphingopyxis. The sequence continues at coordinate 3,769 of JACEST010000061.1, forward strand.
TCCGGAAGAATGGCCTGCGTTTGCCGCCAGCCACGGTCCCACGCAGCCGCTTCATCGAGGTTCATTTCGGTGAGCGCCTTGGTTCCAGCCAAAGCCAACGTAGTTGGGGCGTCATTGACAAGAATCGCATATAGGCCGCCGCCAAGCGGTCGCCGAATGGCCTGTAGCCCCGCCTCCTTTGCCTGCTCTTCCAGCTGTTCGATATAGTCCATGTACTCCTGATCGCGCACAATGACCCGCAAGGTTTCGGGTGTCGGCTTATCAGGCCGCGTCATTGTGCGTTGCACGAACTCCGCTTTGACCGCTTCGCAGTCCGGCGTGGAAGCATTCTGGCAGTATCCGTGGATGCGATGCAAGTTGATCACGGCCTCTTCCCAGCTGCCCCCGCTGACCTTGATCACCAATGGCTCATCGCCGGCCGTAAATGTCGCATCGGGCTGCGCAAGCTTCAGCCGTTCCAACATTTCCGCGCGGAAGGATTGTTCATCCGCAGTGGCAGGAACGGAGCATGCGAAAAGCAGCACCGCGACAGTTATGAGATGCCTCACTCCACCACCTCGCCCCGCGCCATGACGAAGGCCATCTTCTTCAGCGCCGTCACATCGGCGAGCGGGTCGCCGTTGACCGCGATGATATCGGCGCTCTTGCCCGGCTCGATGGTGCCAATGTCTTTGGACAGGCCGAGCAGGTCGGCGGCGTTGACGGTGGCGGCCTGAATTGCGCTCATCGGGGTCATGCCGTTGGCGACCATCAGTTCAAATTCATCGGCGTTGCGGCCATGTTTTGAAACGCCTGCGTCGGTGCCAAAGGCGATGCGGATGCCGCGCGGGACGAGCACCTGCAACGTCTTGCCGGTGATGTCGATGCGCCATTTGATCTTGGCGAGCACATCGGGTTCATAGGCTTGCGCGTTCGCCGCCAGCCGTTCCTTATAGCCGTTCACCGTCGACAGCGTCGGGACATAATAGGTTTTGCTTTTCGCCCACAGCGCGATCACCTCTTCGGTCAGCATCGTGCCATGTTCGATCGAATCGACGCCGAGTTTGAGCGCCTGGAGCGTCCCATCGGCCCCGTGCGAATGCACCGCGACCTTGCGCCCGAACATCCGCGCGGTGGCGACGACCGCGGCGGCTTCGTCATCAAACATCTGGCTGCCCAGCCCCGCGCCGATGCGGCTGTTGACGCCGCCAGTGATCGTCATTTTAATGACATCGGCCCCGCGCCCGATCTGGGCGCGCGTTGCGCGGCGGCACGCGTCGGCGCCGTCGCAGGTGCTGCCTGCGCCTGCAAAGAAGGGGCGCAATTCATCGCGGTAGCCAAGCGCGTCGTCGCTATGCCCGGCGGTGCCCGACAGGCTGACCCCGGCATCGATGATGCGCGGCCCCATCGTCTTGCCCGCATTGACCGCATCGCGCAGCGCCAGCACCGCGCCGTCGCCATCACCCAGATTGCGCACCGTGGTGAAACCGGCGCGCAACACCTTTATCCCGTTCGCCTGCGCATTAAACGCCTGGGTGGCGGGAGACAGGGTCACGGCCTCCAATTGCCCCGCCAGCCCGCCGGCGTCGCTGGTCAGATGGACATGGCTGTCGATGAGGCCGGGGAGGACGAACTTGTCCTTAAGATCAATCGTCCGCGCGCCCGCCGGGGCGGGCTGATAGCCGTCGGCAACGCTGGCGATGCGACCATCGGTGACGATGATGGTGGCGGGGCCGCGCGGCGTCTTGCCCGGCTGGTCGAGCAGCTTACCTGCATGGATGACGATGGTCTCGGCATGCACCGGCGCAGTGAGCGCAAGGGTGGCGGCGGTAGCAAAAAGTCGCATCATCATAGTTTAAATCCTGTTTTTGCAGCAAAGCCCGCCATGCGCGCCTGCGCCGATTTCGATTCGGGAAAGGTGAAAATCGGCCAGTCGTGGATCAGGCCGGGCAATTCTTCATAGTCCACCGACGGCAGCTTGTCCTTCAAGCGCCGAGCGTCGGTGACGAGGATGTCGTCGCCGCCGCCAAAGGCGAGGATCGGCGGCAGGCCGTTCCAGTCGCCGTGGATCGGGCTGGCGCGCCAATCGCGCAACCCTGCATCGCCCGCATACAGCTGCCCCGCATCACGGACGCCTGCGATGGTGAGGATGGCATCGCGTGGCTCGATAGCCGCCTGGTCGGCGTGCGCCGGATCGGCGTCGAGCCAGGGACAAATGAGCAACAGACCTTTGGGCATCGCACCCTTGGCATCGCGCAGCGCCATCGCCGTCGCCGCGGCCAGCCCGCCGCCCGCCGAATCGCCGCCCATCAGCGCCGGTGCGCCGTCGCGCGCCACCAGATCGGCATAAAAGTCGAGCGCGAAGCGCGTGGTCGCTGCCGCATCGCTTTCGGGCGCGAGCGGATAGAGCGGCACGATAATCCGCCAGCCAAAGTGGCGCGCCATGCGGCTGAAGAAATCCCAATGCCCCGCCAGCGGTGGATAGACATAGCCGCCGCCGTGCCAGAACAGCACGGTTGCCGTCACCTCGCCGCGCTCTGGCGCAATAGTCCACACGCAGCGGCCTCGAAATTCTTCGTGGCGAACGGCCGCCCCGCGCTCCTGCTTCGCGCTCGGCCCGATCCCGTCGGCGGTCAGCTTGGTGCGGGTGCGCGCGATAGCATCGCCCCCGGCAAACATCCGGCGGTACGCCCCAGTCCTGCGCAGGATGAACCCTGTCAACCGCGCCGCAAAACTCGCCATGCACAACCCCCTGATTATCGTTGTCGGGGGTTCTGCCTTTCGTCGCCCAAAATCGCAACCTCGCGCTCGCCTGCGCTGGTCGCGCGGCCGCAAGGGGCGATCCCAGAGCGTATCAATGTCATAGTCAATAGCCGAGCGTGAACCGCACCGCCGCGCCCAGATCATCATCAATCGCCGCAAAATGCCCCGGTTCCTGCCGCCACCAGCCGTTGAGGCTGAGCCGTGCATCGCCAAGCGGCAGCAGATAGCCCACCTCGGCCACCCGTTCGCGCCCGGTGGGCGCGAGCGACAGCGTCCTCCGCCCAAATTCGGCCGCACCGGTAAATTCATTATAGGCAATGGGCAGATCAAGGCCGAGCCCGCCTGCCGTTACGCGCAGCGGTTCGGCATAGCGCAGCGCCAACCGGTCACCCGGCCAGAGCAGCCCGGTGCGCGCGAGGTCGACCGACAGCGCGCGCGCGCGCAAGCGGCCTCCGGCGACCAGCCCGGTGCGGTCGGCGCGCGCTGTCACACCCGTCCATTCACCCGCCAGCGACCAGCCGCGCGGCAACGCCAAATCGACGCGGGCTTCGGCAACATGGCTGGTCGCCCCGCCTGCACCGAACAAGGGGCCAAAGCGCGCGCCGAGCAGGCTTTGCTCTTCGCGCAACCGGTGTGCGGTCAGTGCCATGCCGACCGGGCCGAAACGCCGGTCCCAACCAACGCCCAATTTGGTATATCGGCTGTCGCGCGGATCGTGCAGCGCGCGGCGCGGGTCGTTTTCGAGGCTGCGCCCCGCCACCCAACCGTTTTCGGCGAGCAGCGAGAAGTTGCCCCAGCGTCCGGCGTCATGACGCCACAATGCTGCCAGGCCGGGGTCAAGCAGCGGCGCAGTGGCATCACCGGCGCGCGCTGCAACCAAATGGCCAGCATCGCGCACGCCGCGTTCGCCCGCGAGCAGGCCGCCGAGCGCACGGCCCGCAGCAAAGCCCAGCCGGTCGCGCGCGCCCAGCCGGGTGACCAGCGACGCCGCCAGCGCCTGCGCGCTGCGTTCGCTGGCGAAGGGCAGCGGCGCGGCGGTCCATGTCCCCGATTGCGGCGCAAAGCTGAGCGACAGCGCGGTGGGGCCGCGCGCCGCGACGCGGTCCAGGCGGCTTTGGTCGAGCGCGGGAAGCAGCCGTAGCGCCGGGCCGCGCGCGATCAGACCGGGGCCGAGGTCGATATTAAACGCCCGGCCAAAGCCGTCGGTGACGACGCCAACCGCGCTGCCGCGTGCATCGCCCATCGCCGGGCTCAAAGTGCCGAGCGCTGAGCCGAGCGGTACCGCGGTGCTGGTTCCGGCCAGCGAGGTCGCGCCGACGGGCGCAAAGGCCCGGCCAATGTCCAATATTCCGCGCCCGAACACAGGGTCGCTGCCCACCGCCCCGGCATCTTGGGCGCTTTGGTACAAAAGCGCGACGATCTGTTGCGGTGTGAGCGCGGGAAAGGCCTGCGCCAGCAGCGCCACTGCACCGGCCACTTGAGGTGCCGAAAAGCTGGTGCCGTTAAGCAGAAAGACAAAGGTGCCGTTCGCGTTGGTTTCGGTCTGCAATACGCCATTTTCATAGACGCAGCACACCGAATCGCCGAGCGCGGTCAGATAGCTGGCGGCAAAGCTGCCCGCGCGGTTGGAAAAATCGGAAATCGCCCGGTTTTCATCAACCGAGCCGACGATGATGACCAGCTCGCCGCCCGCGTCGCGGAGCCCTTGCGCAAATGGTTCCGGGTTGTTGGGGTCGTTCCCATTGGCGGTGGTGTCGCCTTCATTGCCGGCCGATACCACCACGATGATACCCGCAGCCGTCGCCCGCGCGACCGCCGAGCGCAGCGTGAAGCCAGGCGGTGTGTCCCCGCCCAGCGAAATATTGACGACGCGCGCGCCCACCGCGACCGCGCGGTCAAGCCCGGCGGCAATCGCCGATTCGGGGAAACGGCACCCGTCGGTGTCCGAATCGGGGGATGTCCCGGTACAACTGCCCGGCCGGTCGGCGCGCAGCACGAGCAGCGTCGCATCAAAGGCGATGCCAAAGGTGCCGACATCATTTCTGGCCCCGGCCAGGATTTGCGCAACCTGTGTTCCATGGCTGCCTTCGCCGTCGATGCTGCGGCCGCTGCCTGTGGCGTCAAACGATTGGGCGTGGATGCGACCGGCATATTCCGGGCCGTCGATGTCAATCCCGCTGTCAATCACGCCTGCAATCACGCCCGCGCCGGTGGCACCACGGTTATAGGCGGTGATGGCACCGTGAAAGGCAAAGCTGTCGGTGCGCCGCGCCTCGGCGGTGTTGAAATTGGTGGCCGGCGGAGTTGGCGTGGGTGCAGGGGTTGGCGCGGGCGGAGGCGGCGGCGGCGCTGGCGGCGGCGTGCTGGCCACCGGCGGCGGCGAACCAACGCCCCCGCTGCTGCCGCATGCGGCGAGCATCAAGGCACCGACCAAGGCGGCTCCATGGCGAAGATTGAAACGGGTCAGGTCCATGCCTGCTCCTATGTTGCGACCCTGCGTCCGACTGTCGCCGATACGCCTTGCCAGAGGGTTAAGACTATCGCGCTTGCCCCGCAAGGGGGTCGCGGTTAGGCGATGATCATGCCCGCTATTCTGCTCGACCGCATCGACACCTGGATTTTCGATCTCGACAATACGCTGTACCCGCCGTCGTCGCGGCTGTTCGACCTGATCGACGAACGCATGGGGGCCTATATCGCGCGGCTGCTGGGGTGCGATACGGTGACGGCGCGGCAGGTGCAGAAACAATATTTCCACAGTCACGGCACGACGCTTGCAGGGCTGATGCACCATCATGGCATCGCGCCCGAGGATTTTCTGGTCGACGTCCATGACATCGCGCTCGACCGGCTGGATCCGGCGCCGCGGCTGGCGCAGCGGCTGGCGGCGCTGCCGGGCCGCCGCCTGATTTTTACCAACGCCAATGCCGATTATGCCGAGCGTGTGCTCGCAGCGCGCGGGCTGGATGGGTTGTTCGAGGACATTTGCGACATTCGCGCGACCGGCTATGTTCCCAAACCGCAATGGCCGGCCTATCATCATCTCCTCGCTGCCCATGACGTCGATCCCGAACGCAGCCTGTTCGTTGAGGATATGGCCCGCAATCTGACCCCGGCGAAGGCACTGGGGATGACCACGCTGTGGCTGGACAATGGCGCGGAAAGTGGTCATCGCGACCTTGAAATCGAACAGATCGATTACCGCGCCGACGATCTGACGGACTGGCTCGACACATTGTTCGTCTGACCACAGCAAAGGGGCTGCCATGACCACCAATCTGCAATCCGCCGTTGAGGCCGCGTGGGAGGCGCGCGACACGCTGTCCCCCACCACCAAGGGCGCGGCGCGCGACGCCGTCGAGGCCGCGCTGGCGGGACTTGACGATGGCAGCCTGCGCGTCGCGGCCCGCGACGATGCGGGCGAGTGGCAGGTGCAGCAATGGCTGAAAAAAGCGGTGCTGCTGTCGTTCCGGCTGAACGATATGGGCATCATTCCCGGTGGGCCCGGCGGGGCGCATTGGTGGGACAAGGTGCCGTCAAAGTTCGCCGGATGGGGTGAGAATCGCTTTCGCAACGCCGGTTTCCGGGCGGTCCCCGGCAGCATCGTGCGGCGCGGCGCGCATATTGGCAAGGGCGCGGTGCTGATGCCGAGCTTCATCAACATTGGCGCGCGCGTGGGCGAAGACACGATGGTCGACACCTGGGCGACGGTTGGCAGCTGCGCGCAGATTGGCGCGCATGTCCATCTGTCTGGAGGGGTCGGTATCGGCGGCGTGCTTGAACCGCTGCAGGCGGGGCCGGTCATCATCGAGGACGGCGCGTTCATCGGCGCGCGATCCGAAGTGGTCGAAGGCGTCATCATCCGCGAAGGTGCGGTGCTGTCGATGGGCGTTTATCTGGGCGCATCGACCAGGATTGTCGACCGGGCAACGGGCCAAGTGCACATCGGCGAAGTGCCGCCTTATGCCGTCGTGGTGCCGGGGAGCATGCCCGGCAAACCGCTACCCGATGGCTCGCCTGGTCCATCGCTCTATTGCGCGGTGATCGTCAAACAGGTCGACGCCCAAACGCGCGCCAAGACCGGGATCAACGAGCTGCTGCGCGACTAATCGCAGGCTTGCAACGGCCTGCCGCCGACGCTTGTCATTGGTCGATAACTACAGTCGGCTGGTAGCAGCGTGCTTTGTTTCGGCGCGGCGCTGTTCCAGCAGCAGCCGCAGCCGGTGATGGCTGCGGGGAGGACGAATTTGCATTTTTTGAGCGGCCCATCGCTGGGCGCTGTGGCAGCGGCATTGGTCAACGCCAGCGCCGCAGCACAAACCGCACCGCCCGACGCCTTGGCCGAGCCTGCGGCTGCTGCACCAAATGGCGGACAGCGCTACCATCCGGTCGATTTCGCCCGTTTTGCGCCGCGCACCGCGCTCGACATGGTCAACCAGCTTCCCGGCTTTGCAATCCTCGCCTTTGGCGGCGGCGACCGCGGGCTGGGCGCGGCGCGCGAAAATGTGCTGATCAACGGCGAACGGATCGCTGACAAATCAACCGACGCGCGCACCGCCCTGTCGCGCATCAACGCCAGCGCGGTGCGCCACATCGATATTGTCGACGGCGCCAGCGTCAATGTGCCCGGGCTGACCGGTCAGGTCGCCAATATCGTCCTCAATGCCGATGCGGCGCGCAAATTCACCACCACCCTGCGCTGGTCCCCCGAAGTGCGCCCGCGCATCCGCGATGTGTGGACCAATGGTGAAATTTCGACATCGGGTTCGCTGGGCGGCAATGATATTACCCTCAGTTTTGACAATAATATTGCGCGGCGGGGGCATTGGGGCCCTGAAC
>JACEST010000062.1 GCA_013911715.1 Sphingopyxis sp.
GTCGGACAGTCTGGCGGCAGAATCGGGATTGGCGCTCGCTCGTCTCGATGCAAACCGAGCGCGCTATGAAGCGCGGATGCTGCTTGGGGCGGCCGAAATGCGGTATGAGGCGCTCGCCGGTCCGGGCATCGCCCAGGCCGAAGAAGCGCTGCGGCTCGCACGGCTTGGCTACAATGCGGGCAAGTTTTCGCTGCTCGAACTGCTCGATGCGCAAACCACTCTGACCCAGGCCAAACTCAACCTCATCGAAGCGCGGCTTGATCGTGCGCGGGCGCTTGCAGCGCTGATCCGCGCCAACGCGCAATAAGGAACAACTTCATGGAAACCGAAACCAATCGCAACAAACTCATCGCAGGCGCGGCCATCGCAGCTCTCGTCCTTGGCGGCGGCGGCGTGATGCTTGGACGCACATTATTCGCGCCCTCAACCACTGCTGTTGCCGAAGCCGAACACGCCGAAGAAAAAGAGGAAGAGGGTCACGTCGAAGGCCAAATCCTGATGGATGAATCCCGCGCGAAGGCTGCTGGCATTGTCACCGAAACCTTGCAAGCGGGGGGCTTGGGTGCCGAAATATTGGCACAAGGTGTCGTTGCCTCCACACCCGATGGTGAGGCGGTTTTAACGGCCCGTGCCGATGGGGCCGTTGTTCGCATCAACCGCCAATTGGGCGATTTCGTCCGCGCCGGTGAAGCAATCGCCGTTATGGAAAGCCGAGATGCCGCCTCGATTGCGTCAGAACGCAGTTCGGCATCGGCCAATCTGGCGCTGGCGCGTTCGACCTATGCGCGCGAGAAGAAACTTTTCGATGCCAAGGTCACAGCACGTCAGGATTTGGAAGGTGCCGCCGCCGCATTAGCGCAAGCAGAAGCCGAAGCCCGGCGCTCACAGTCGGCAGCATCGGCGGCAAAAGTCTCCGGTGATGGCCGCACATTAGGCGTGGTCAGTCTGATTTCGGGCCGCGTGACAAAGGCTGATGCGAAACTCGGTTCCTATGTGCTGGCAGGGACCGAACTTTTCCGCGTGTCTGACCCCAATCGCATCCAGATTAACGCATCGGTGCTGGCCGCGGATGCCCGCCGCGTAAAACCCGGTGACACTGCTGTTATCGAATTGCTTGGCGGCGAAACCCTCACCGCAACAGTTCGGTCGGCAACGCCAAGTCTCGATCCCGACAGCAAGACCGCAACCATCGTGCTGACGCCGCAAGGCATCGGCGGGCTGACACCGGGCCAAGGCTTGCGCGTGCGCATCACGCCGCGCGGGGGTGGCGATACCGCGCTGATCGCGCTGCCCGATGAGGCGGTGCAAACCGTCGAAGGCAACGAGGTTGTGTTCGTCAAAATGGCCAAAGGCTTCCAATCGGTTACAGTAGTCACGGGCAAGCGTAGCGGCGGTCGCATCGAGATTGTCGACGGCATTAAACCCGGCACCGTGGTCGTTACGAAGGGCGCGTTCCTGCTCAAAGCCGAACTCGGCAAGGGCGAGGCGGAGCATTGATATGATCGACAAACTCCTAGATGCGTCGATCCGCTTCCGCTGGGCGGTGGTTCTGTTGACGCTCATCATATCGGCTTATGGCCTGTCGGAGCTTTTGAAGCTGCCGATCGACGCCGTTCCCGACATCACCAACAAACAGGTCCAGATTAACACGGTCGAACCCAATTTGGGGCCGCTCGACATCGAACGGCTTGTGACTTTTCCGGTCGAAACTGCAATGGCCGGTATTCAGGGGCTGGAAAGTTCGCGCTCGATCTCGCGCAATGGGTTCAGCCAGGTCACGGTGATTTTCGAGGATCATACCGACCTCTATTTCGCACGCCAGCAGGTTGCCGAACGGCTCAATCAGGCCAAAGGCACCTTACCCGCAGGGGCCGAACCGCAAATGGGGCCGGTATCGACCGGCCTCGGCGAAGTTCTGATGTACACCGTCGATTACGCGAAGGCCGGAACCAAGGAAAATCCGAAGGTTGCGGGCAAGCCGGGCTTCCAGCCTGACGGCACCTACATGACGCCGACCGGCGAAATCCTGACCGATGATATTGCCAAACTCGGCTATCTCCGCACGGTGCAGGACTGGGTCATCCGCCCGCAACTGCGTTCGGTATCGGGCGTAGCAGGCATCGATTCCATTGGTGGCTATGAAAAGCAGTTCGTCGTCCAGCCCGATGCGACGAAGCTCGCGAGCTACGGCATATCGTTCTCCGAACTGGCCGAAGCGTTGGAGCGCGCCAACATCTCGGTCGGTGCGAACTTTGTCGAACGCGGCGGCGAGGCATTCCTAGTCCGCGCCGATGGACGTATCCGCACTCTGGATGAAATCAGCAGGGCAACGGTTGCGAGCCGTGGCGGGGTAGCCGTGGCGGTGCGCGATGTTGCGACCGTCCAGATCGGAGGTGAACTTCGCACCGGTTCGGCATCCGAAAACGGGCGCGAGATTGTGATCGGCACGGTCTTGATGCTTGCCGACGGCAACAGCCGGATCGTGGCGTCCGAGGCCGCCGAGCGGCTTGCAGAAGTGACGAAGTCAATGCCGCCGGGTATTGTTGTCAAGCCGGTGCTAGACCGTTCGGAACTGGTCGATGCCACCATCGGCACGGTTGAGAAAAACCTGGCCGAAGGCGCTTTGCTGGTGGCTGCGGTGTTGTTCTGGCTCCTCGGCAATATCCGCGCCGCGATCATTGCCACTCTCGTGATCCCCATTTCCTTTCTCGTCATGGGGACGGGCATGAATATCACCGGCACATCGGGTAATCTGATGAGCCTTGGTGCGCTTGATTTCGGGCTGATTGTCGATGGCTCGATCATCATCATCGAAAATTGTCTGAGGCGATTGTCAGAGCGGCAACATCACGAAGGGCGGATGCTCACGCTGAACGAGCGACTGCACGAGGTATTCGAGGCATCCCGCGAAATGGTGAAACCGACCATTTACGGGCAGGCGATCATTTTCCTCGTGTTCGTGCCGCTGCTCACCTTCACCGGCGTCGAAGGCAAGACCTTCTCGCCAATGGCGATCACCGTCATGTTGGCACTTGGCGGCGCGTTCATCGCATCGCTGACCTTCGTGCCTGCAATGGTCGCTTTGCTCATTCGTGGCGAAGTGGCTGAAAAGGAAGTGAAGGCGATTGCATGGGTCAAGCGCCGCTACGAACCCGTGCTGCAACGGGTTATCGCCCGGCCTTGGCCTTGGATCGGAGCGGGCGGCGGCACCTTCGTGGCGGCGATGCTGGTGTTCGGTATGCTGGGCAGCGAGTTCATTCCGGTATTGGGGGAAGGCAACCTTGCGATGCAGGCGCTGCGCATTCCCTCAACATCGCTCAACACATCCCAAGCCATGCAGTTAAAGGTCGAAAAGGCGGTCGCCTCGCTGCCGGAAGTGAAGCTGATCTACTCGAAGACTGGCACGGCAGAGGTCGCCAGCGATCCGATGCCGCCGAACGCATCGGACACCTTCATCATCCTGAAACCGCGTGATGAATGGCCCGATGGTGTCAGCACCCAGCAAGATGTCATCGAACGGGTAGAAGCGAAGCTGAAACCACTTGTCGGCAACGCCTTCGAGATCAGCCAACCGATCCAGCTTCGGTTCAACGAGCTGATTGCCGGTGTGCGCGGCGACATCGCGATCAAGCTCTATGGGGACAATCTCGATGAAATGAGCCTGGCGGCAAATCAAGTTGCGGCTGTGCTGAACACCGTTCCGGGTGCCGCCGACGTCAAAGTCGAACAGACTGCCGGTTTTCCGGTTCTCGATGTACAATTCGACCGCGACGCCATTGGGCGCTACGGTCTGACATTGCAGGATGTCAGCGATACCGTCGCGGCGGCTCTCGGCGGCCGAGAGGCTGGTATCGTGTTTGAGGGCGACCGGCGATATGACATCGTGGTCCGGCTTGACCGGGCAACGCGCGACGATCTCGATGCGGTAGGCGCGCTCCCCGTGCTCTTGCCCGGCGAAGGCGGTGCAAGGGCATCTGTTCCCTTAAGCGAGCTGGCCAAATTCGGCTTTTCCGAAGGTCTGAATCAGGTCAGCCGCGAAAACGGCAAGCGGCGCGTTGTGGTGCAAGCCAATGTGCGCGGCAACGATCTGGGATCGTTTGTCGCCGAAGCACAGGAAAAGGTGAACACTCAAGTTAAGCTCCCAACCGGCAGCTTCATTGAGTGGGGCGGTCAGTTCGAGAATCTGCAAGCCGCGTCCGCGCGCCTGTCGATAGTCATCCCGATTATATTCGCGGCGATCTTCGGCATCCTGTTCATGGCTCTTGGCGGCGTTCGCCAGGCGATAGCGGTCTACTCGGCGATCCCCTTGGCACTGGCAGGCGGGGTGTTCTCGCTGTTGCTCACGGGGCTTCCGTTTTCGGTATCGGCCGCTGTCGGCTTCATTGTTCTGTCAGGCGTCACTGTGCTGAACGGACTGGTCGTGATGTCGAGCATCAACCAGCGAATTGATGCAGGCAAACCTATAGATGCGGCGATTAGCGAAGGCACGATGGAACGTGTTCGGGCTGTTCTGATGACCGGCATTGTCCCGGCTATCGGCTTCGTGCCGATGGCCTTGGCAACCGGAACGGGTGCGGAGGTGCAAAAGCCATTGGCGATTGTGGTCATCGGCGGGTTGATAACATCGACCTTGCTGACGCTCTTTGTGCTGCCCGCAATCAGCCATTTGTTGCTGCGCGGTCGCCACAAGCAGCATGTGGAGGGCGAATATGACGATGTGGGGCCGCTAGGCGGCGGGCTTCCGGCGAAATGAGAGGATAGTAGAATGTCAGCAAACCATAACCATGCAGACGAAGGTGGTAACCACGCCGGACACGACCACACCGCCGGGGCGAACGCCAAGAGCCTGACCATCGCGCTCGTTCTGACCGGTAGCTTCCTGATCGCCGAGCTGGTCGGTGCATATTGGTTCAACAGCCTCGCTCTACTCTCCGATGCGGCGCATATGTTCACCGATGCGGCGGCGCTAGCCATTGCTCTGGCCGCAATAAAGATCGGGCAGCGGGCCGCCGACAAGCAGCGCACCTATGGCTATCGCCGTTTTGAAATCCTCGCCGCCGCATTCAACGCAGTGCTGCTATTCGTCGTCGCTGGCTATGTCCTCTACGAAGGTGTGCTGCGCTTCTTCAAGCCCGAGGCTGTCGGTTCGGTCGGGATGCTGATTGTCGCATCTATCGGCCTATTGGTGAACCTTATCGCGATGCGCGTGCTTGTGGGCGGCAAGGACGCCAGCCTCAATGTCAAAGGTGCATATCTCGAAGTCTGGGCCGATATGCTTGGCTCACTCGGCGTGATCGTGGCGGCAGTCGCCATCTACCTCACCAATTGGAGCTGGATCGACCCGATAGTTGCAATCGGGATTGGCCTGTGGGTGTTGCCGCGCACATGGATATTGCTGCGCGATACCACGCACATCCTGCTGCAAGGCGTCCCGCGCGGGATGGATCTCGATGCCATCCGCGCCGCCATTGGTGCCGTGCCAGGCGTGGCGGGCGTTCACGATCTCCATGTCTGGTCGGTAGCCGGGGATGATGCCAGCCTGACCGCGCATATCGCCATTGCATCCGGGCAGGATCAAACGGCGGTTCGCAAGGCAGTGGCCGAACTGCTCGAAGCGCAATTCAAGATACATCACTCAACGCTGCAAACCGAAACGGAGCCTTGCGGCGATGAAGAGGCGCTGCACGCATAAAAAGAAAATCTGAAATGAAAGTTCAAACCGGCGTTGCTCGCACGGGGCGCGACACTAGGCTACCGCTTTCGCCCGCGATCGACCGGCGGTGCGGGAGGCGCGGGCTGTTCCGATTTCTGCTTCGCCGCCGCTATAGTCTCCGCGTAGCGCGCGGCGAATATCTCCGGGGTGGCGTTCATATCAGGATGCTTGGCAAGAAATGCCCGAACGTCGGCGGCAAGCGCCTTGTCGTCGGACTGCCCGGTCGCATCCAGCGCCGTCACCGCTTTTCCGTAAGCCTCACGTATCTCCTGCCAACGGGTCTTGCCATTGCCGATGAACGCCGGAAGCTCCGACTTGCCAAGTGCGATGTTGAGTGCCTGTTCATTGGTGCGGCGGTCTGAGTTGGTCATTATCCGGCTTGTCCCGCCTGCCAAGCGCGCCCGCAATTTGACCAGTGCCATGCTCGATCCGGCAATCCCTTGTCCGCGCGCGCGTCTCGGCGTTGCTTCTGCTGCTACTCCCCGTGCGCGCAGTTCACGGGCAAAGCGTTCACGGAAACGATTGAGCTGAACCGGTCGGGGATTGAACCGTGTGCGATCCAGCCCCTCGGCCTGCACCGTCAGATGAACATGGGGGCGCGGCGTATCGGTGTGGAGGGCCAGAACATAATCGTGGTTGTCGCTCAGCTCGGCATGGGCCAGCGCGCGGACGGCTCCCAGCACTTTGTCGGGGTCGGTGCCTTCGGGCATCGAGAAGATCAGCGACACAGACGACACCGTTGGCCGCGACCGCCATTGGAGAGAGTCGCTCCACTCTGCCGCGCGCTCGGCAATGTCTTCCTTGGTTGTCAGGATTTCGCCGTCGCGGGTTTCGATGTCCACTTCACCCTTGCGCCCGATATAGTCGAGATGGGCTTTGACATGGTTTCCGCCCCGCTGGCGACCCGTGACCTTGACCACCACTTCTGGCGCTTTGCGAACAATCCGCGCCAGCTTGGCCCGCGCCGTCGGGCCGGTGGCAAAGCCGTAACTGGCATAGAGCGGAACGCGCGGCGTGCTGGTGGGGTCATGGATATAGCGCACCCGAAACGCCGGACGGGTTGCTTCCCACAAGGCGGATTCCAGGCCCATCAATCCGCTACCCTCCAGTAGCTCGCATCGCCGCGCATGGCATCGCCAACGGCTGTCACCTGCTCGGAGATTTCCATCCGCATGTCGGCGATCCGTTGCAGCTCGGGTTCGATCTGTTTGTCGCCGGTTTCGAGCATCGACGCATTGGCAGCTTTCATCGCCTGATTGAGATTGCGGCCGATACGCAGCAACTGCATTCTGATCGGCGCAAGTTCGGTCAGCAGCCCGTCATCGACCCGCGATTTTAGCGCGAGGTGGCGGCGCACCAAGGCCTTGATCCAACCGGCGCGATCGGTCGAACGCTGCGCCGCCCGAACCTCGATCACGGCGATCTCGACATCGGTAAATCGCAGCGAAACACGATTGCGTGCGACTCCATCGGGACGGTCAATGAAGGGACGATCTGCGATCTCCCGCACCGTCTGTTCGATCATCTGCCGCAACATTGCACTGCGTCCGCCACGACCGACAGCGAAGCTGTCGAACGCCGCGAGCGCATCGGCGTCAAGCCGAATGGTGAGCGTCGCGCTGTTCGATAATGGATTTGTCGCCATCAATCATGCCCGTGTGAAACAGGGGCAATGTAAGACAACACGCGCCGCTAGGCATATCCTGCATTAAAGACAAATCAGACAAACCCCCTAAGACAAGCGCACCCAAAGCGGCTTTCTACTTCTGACAATAAGGAGCTTCGGATGCGCTTGGGGGTTTGAGGTTTCAGGCTAGGTGTGAAGCGCTTCTTCCCATGCGGGCCGAAGATCGTCGTCGAAAATCTTGCCCAACGCGGCTAGTAGCGATAGCCTCGCACTGGAATATATCTGCTTATTGTTGGAAAATATTGATGCAACATAATGGTCAGGTGCCTTTGCTTGACGACCTTTCCGTCGGACGCTTCCTTGTGAAGTGGAAACTTTCGGAAGCACCTTTGCGCCTAGATTACACGGACTATGGATACGAGGCCGCGTGGTGCCATGTCTCAGCAAAGCACAGGGCAATATTGGACGGAGGGCGGCGCGTGCACGGTTGGGCGCTATGGAAATTTGGGCCTGATCTCGTGGCAGACCATCACAGTGTTTGGGAAACCGAAGGGGGCAATCTCATTGATGTTACCCCTCCAAGCAACGGTGGAACGGAAATACTCTTCGTCCGGGACGATACTGCTGGCATCGAACAGGACGCAAATGCGATTCAGTTTTTCACGCAACGGACTGCGGACGACGGAGTCCACTGGCTTTGGCAGGGAAAGCCATCGGAGTATTCAAACTGGAATTGTCCGACCGACAAGCCTGATTTGGTAGAATATTTAGCAAAGCTAGGCTTGCCCGTTTCGGCAATTTCGACTGACCAGATTCACGGATGAATCACTGTTATACGCAGCCCGATTGGCTTCGATCATTTCGCCACTAACATGCCATAAGCCCCGCCCGGCAATGCCGGGCGGGGCGTGGATGCGGTAGTCAGTTGCCATTCGAGGTGCGGGCGCGTGACCAGATCAGGTTGTGGGTCTTGCCATCTTCGTCGGCGAACAGGCTGGCAAAGATCGGTGCGTTGAAGCTGGGATCGTCGAGCTTGATCGAAAGATAGTCGCGGCCTTCCTTGCTGGTCTTGGTCCAAGCTGCTCCGATTTCGGCCTTTGCCACGAACACCCGGTGCGAGGGGGCGTTTTCCTTCTCGCTCGCTTCCTCGGCGACGATGGTGACGTTCTTCTTCTGCAAGCTCATCGTGACGATTTCGCCGGTGTAGTTGGTGTCGCCGGACTTTTTGAATGTGCCGATATTTGCCATGATTCAGTTCCTTGTGTTGGTCGAACCCCGCGCTCATTCGCGGCCTCGATGGCTGGTTAACGGCAGGGGCTTGTCCTGCTGCACCCGCAGGGCCGCAACGCAGTGGAGGACGGTGCAGACCGGGGTTTCTTGGTTCCGCGAGGAATGGGCGTAGCCCAGGGGAAGAAACTTCGGGCTGCACCGTTGCAGCAAGGGGCAAGAGGCGCAGCCGTCCGCTGCCAACCAAAGCCATTGACGAGGCCGTGGGTGAGCGCGGTTCTGGCCGTCGCGCGCAAGGATGTTTGGCAAGGATTGGTTGGCGCGTTCAATGTCTGGCTGACGGAACTTTGCCGCACGAAGTCACAGGGTGGGATTGTCGAGCCACGTCGCGGCATCCTGCCGACAGGGCAGGGAATGGAATCGCTCTGTCGCGCCGGGTTCTGAGGCTGCTGGTGACAGGGCTGCTGGGGCAGGCTGTAGGAAGGCGGCGACGGACTCGGTCAGCGTTGCATTCCGCCCCGCCCCGATCCGCCCGCCTCTTCACGCGCAGAGATTGGAATCCACATCATCAGGTCAGGTTCGTGCCCAGCCGCAATCCAAAATGACAAGGCACTCAAGCCCCGTCCGGCTCTGCCGGACGGGGCTTTGTGGTGCGCGTGACGCGGACAAGAGCGGGCGGCACATTGCCGCCCGCTCCCCGCTCACGCCGCAAGGCGTTGCTCGTCGATCTCCTCCAGCGCATCGGCGCTTTCGGTATCGCCGCCCTCCACCTCGTCTACCGCATCTGCGGCGGCGGGGTCGGGATCGAGCGGCGCTTCGGGTTCGGCCAGCCATACCGCGCGGTTGGCGGCGGCAACCGTCGCCACCCCGCCGCGCTGGGTGTAGGCCGATGGCGGAAACGCCATCCAGCGCGGCACCCAATTTTCAACCTTGGCGCGATCATTGCCGCCGGTCAGATAGTCGCCAATGACGCCCTTGATCGTCTTGCCCTTCTCGGCGGCATGGGCCTGTGCCACGGTATCGCCGCCGATCTCGCGCAACACTTCGGTCAAAACCTCGCGGTCACGAACAAGCGCATAAAAGGCATCGTCTGCCACCCAATAATCGGCCATCTTGACGCCAAGGTGAAGGCCAATGGTTTCGATGAGTCCGGTTCCGCTTGCCAGTGTCTCGGCCATGACCACACCCAACACCTCCATGACCACCGCGTCGGGCAGTTCCAGCAACCGCTGGAACAATCCGCTGACGCCGTTCCTCGGTTCGTGGCCCAAGGTAATGCTGGCTTCGTCGGGGTCGAAGTTCAAAACGGCAAGCACCGCGCGCCGCCGCTCGTCGAAGCGGGCTTCGGCAACGCTGGTTTCGATGCTCTCGGTGATCGCTTCGTTACGGCTGCGCTGATCCTGCACCCTCACCCCCCACAGGGGCGAACCACAAATCGCATGGGCAACCATGACGCGCAGCGCCACGCCGCTATTCGCGGCAAGCGCTGACCGCACCGCCGCATGGCGGTGCAGGTCAACATAGCTGGTCATGGCTGCGGTGATTTCCGGCCGTGCGGCTGCGGGCTGCTTGCCCGCATCACCGCCGCCCTCACCCTGCCGACGCGCCTCCTTGTGGGTCAAATAGCCCTCGTGGAACACCACCTCGCCCTTGCCGTTGACGTCGATATAGACGCGCCCGCCTTTGCGCTTGGCGGTCTTTTCATGCTCCCATGTCTGGAAATAGACACCGGCGGGGACGATCTCGACCGCGCTCCACCCGTCTTCGAGATAGGCGGCCTTGCGCCGCTCGATCTCCGCGCTCTGCGCGGCCCAGAACTGATCGGCATCGGCGAAATAGCCTTCATCGCCGAATAGGTCTTTGACGATCTGGCCATCGAAAGCGGCAAGGTCGAAAAGCGCCGCGCCGGTCGCAATCGACGTGCCGCCGAACAGCCACGCCTTCAACTGCTGCCCGCGCGGCGCATAGCCGTCCGAATCCTCGAACAGCGCCAGCCACGCCTTTTGCTGGGCCTTGGTCGCCAAGGTCAGGTGCTTGACCGTGGGCGCGTCGATTTCCTCGGCGCGGAATGCCTCGCGGATGCGCGGCAAGAGGTTGCCCAGCGCAAGAATGCGCTTCACCTGCAACTCGGTCAGCGCGAAGGTCGCGGCAATGTCCTCGACGCTGCGGCCTTCCTTGACCAGCCGCGTGTAGCTTTCCCACTGCGTCACCTGATCGGGATTCTGCCGAAGCATATTCTCGATCATCGAGATTTCCAGCGCCTCGGCGTCGTCGCCGTCGCCAAGCGTGATGCAGGGCAGCGTCACGCCGTCCTGGCCCTGCCGCGCGGCCTCAAGGCTTGCATAGTAGCGGCGCTTGCCCGCAACGATCTCGAAATGGCCGGGGATGCAATTGGGTCGAACGAACAGCGGCGAAATCACGCCGCGCTTGATGATCGACGGCAAAATGTCCGCAATTTCGGGCGGCTTCTTGCCCGCCCGCATATTGGCCTTGGAAACCGAAAGATGGTCGAGCGGGATTTGGTCTATGTGCATGGTAGGTTACTCCTTCGCTTGGGGGTGGCCCCATCCTCGGGGCATCTTGGGGGGCAGTGAGGATGGGGCCGGTTGTCCGCGCGGGACGATCCCGCGCAGGGTCTGCCGCCGCCTTGGGGATCAAGGTGGCGGAAGCTCTGAATGTTCGCTGGCGCGGGCGACGGCTGCGGCCTCAAGCCGCGCCTCGTCCTCGGTGATGCTGCCCGCCACGCGGGCGGCATCGGCATAAATGG
>JACEST010000063.1 GCA_013911715.1 Sphingopyxis sp.
CAAGATGACCGCTGCCGCCAGCAGCGCGACCAGCCCGATGACCCAGTAATTTTGCGCAATTTCCGTCATGGCTTACTTCCCTTCGCGTTCGCGCGCGACTTCGCGCCAGCCAATATCGCGGCGGCAGAAACCATCGGCGAAATCGACCTTATCCACGGCGGCATAAGCGCGCGCCTGCGCCGCGCCAACCGATGCGCCGGTCGCGGTGACATTGAGCACGCGCCCGCCCGCCGCGACCAATTGACCCTTGTCGAGCGCCGTCCCGGCGTGGAAAATCTTGGCACCATTGGCCTCGGCGGCATCCAGATTATGGATGGCCCCGCCTTTGCTCGGCGTGCCGGGATAGCCGCGCGCCGCCATGACGACGGTCAGGGCAGTATCGTCGCTGAACTGCGGCGCATCGGCCTCGGCCAGCCGACCCGTTGCCACCGCCAGCAACAGCTTCGGCAAATCACCCTGATAGCGCATCATCAGCACCTGGCATTCAGGGTCGCCGAAACGGCAATTATATTCGATGAGTTTGGGCCCCGCATCGGTCAGCATCAGCCCGGCGAAGAGCACGCCGACATAAGGGCTGCCCGCCGCACTGAGCGCGCGCGCGGTTGGCTCGACAATCTCTGTCATCGCCCGCGCGGTCAGTTCCGGCGTCAACACGCGCGCGGGCGAATAGGCGCCCATGCCGCCAGTGTTGGGGCCATTGTCGCCGTCGCCGACGCGTTTATGGTCCTGCGCGGTCCCGAACAGCCGCAGGGTGTCGCCGTCGCACAGCGCGAACAGGCTGGCTTCCTCGCCGACCATAAACTCTTCGATGACCACGCTCGCGCCCGCGCTGCCGAAACTGCCGCCGAACATGTCGGCGATGGCGGCCTCGGCCTCGGCGATGGTTTCGGCAATGATCACGCCCTTGCCCGCCGCCAGCCCGTCGGCCTTGATGACCACGGGCAGGCCGAATTGCAGCAGCGCGGCGCGGGCCTCTTCGGCGCTGGTACAGCGGCGATAGGCTGCGGTCGGGATATTATTTGCGGCGCACAGGTCTTTGACGAAACCCTTGCTGCCTTCGAGCTGCGCGGCGGCGGCGCTGGGGCCGAAGGTGGCGATCCCCAGGGTGCGCAACCGGTCGGCAAGGCCCAGCACCAGCGGGACTTCAGGCCCAACCACGACCAGATCGATCGCCAGTTTGCGCGCGGCATCGACCAAAGCGTCAAGATCATCGACGGCAATCGGCAGCAGCCGGGCATATTGGCCGATGCCGGGGTTGCCCGGCGCGGCAAACAAAGTTGTGCAGCTCGGGCATTGCGCCAGCCGCCACGCCAGCGCATGTTCGCGTCCACCCGATCCCACCAACAGGATGTTCAATTGTCAGGTCCCTTTGCCGAAGATGAAGCGCCGCCCGCGCGGCTGTTAGCCGAAGGTGCGGCGGGCGACAATGCGCCGCCACTGTCGGTCAGCCAATTGTCAAACGCGCTGAAACGCGTGGTCGAGGACGGCTTTGGCCGCGTGCGCGTGCGCGGCGAACTGTCGGGCACCAAGCGCGCCGCGTCGGGGCATCTCTACAGCGCGCTCAAGGATGATGCCGCCCTCATCGACATGGTGATGTGGAAGGGGCAGGCCGCGCGCCTCGCTTTTCGCCCCGAAGACGGGGTCGAGGTGATCGCGACGGGGCGGCTCACCACCTATCCCGGACGTTCCAAATATCAGCTGATCGCCGATGCCCTAGAGGTCGCGGGCGAAGGCGCGCTGATGCTGCTCTTCGAGAAGCTGAAAGCGCGGCTGAAGGCCGAGGGGTTGTTCGACCGGCCCAAACAGGCTTTGCCCAAATTGCCCCGCACCATCGGCGTCGTCACATCGCCGACCGGCGCGGTGATCCGCGACATATTGCACCGCATCGGCGACCGTTTTCCATGCCAGGTCATTGTCTGGCCGGTCCTGGTGCAGGGTGAGGGCGCGGCGGCGCAGGTCGCCGCAGCAGTGCGCGGGTTCGACGCACTGCCCACATCCGGTGGCCCGGTGCCGCGCCCGGATCTGGTGATTGTCGCGCGCGGCGGCGGGTCGATCGAGGATCTATGGGCCTTCAACGAGGAAGTGGTGGTGCGCGCCATCGCCGATTGTTCGATCCCGACGATCAGCGCGGTGGGCCACGAAACCGATGTCACGCTCGCCGACCACGCCGCCGATATACGCGCGCCGACGCCGACCGCTGCCGCCGAACTGGCGGTGCCGGTGCGCAGCGAGCTGGCGGCGGTCCTCGCCAATTTGCGTTCCCGCACCCTGCAGGCGGCGCTGCGGCTGCGCGGCCGCAGTGCCGAACGGCTGACCGCGCTCGCCCGCCTGCTGCCGCGCCGCGAGGCGCTATATGCGGGGCAGCGCCAGCGGCTGGATGAGGTTGGCGAGCGGCTGGGGCGCGGGATCGCCGAACGCACCCGGCGCGCGCGCGACCGCCTGGCGCAGCGCAGCCTGCGTCCCGCGCTGCTGCTGCGGCATATCGACAGCGAAGGTGGCAGGCTGGGCGGGCTGGTGCGGCTGCTCGAATCGCTCGACCCGCGCGCCTTGCTCGCGCGCGGCTATGCGATGGTGCGCGGCGACGGCGACGTGCTCATCACCAGCGCCGCGGCGGCGCGGCGCGCGGCGGCACTTAAGCTGGTCTTTGCCGACGGCGAAGTGGGGGTGAGCCCGGTTGGTGCGGCGACCGCGCCGCGCCGGCAGCCGACCAAGCCCGGCCAGGCCGACCTGTTCGGCGAGGGTTAGGACTTAGCAAGGCCGTGCGAACTTGCTAGGATATGATCTACGCATCGTCATCCTGAACTTGTTTCAGGATAACACGCCCACATCGCTTGTTATCCTGAAACAAGTTCAGGATGACGAAAAATGGGGGATTTTGCATCCAAGGACGTCACCATGCTTATCGCCTCTACCCAGCGCCCCGCGCGGCTCCATTATCAGCCCAACGGCTTTCGCGTGCTCACCCCCGGCGACCATGTCAGCTGCGCGGTGAGCGGGCAGGCAATCGCGCTCGACGCGCTGCGCTATTGGTCGGTCGAGCGGCAAGAACCTTATGCCAGCGCCGCCATCGCGACCGAGGCAATGATCGCGGCGGCGCAGGCGCGCGGATGAGGGCGGGGATCCTGGCTTGATCCTTTGCCATAATCGTCACGCCGACGTAATTTTATTCCAACAATCCAGGCGTCCGCGCACATGCCGTTCGCGCGCTATGCCACGCTGTTGCAATTCCGTCACAATGCGGCCCGAAACGCCATCAACGCGACGGCTTTTCCTTGCCTCTGCTGCCGTCTCGCCGCAGTTCCTGCACCATCGGGGAAAAATGATATGGTCGCACAGGCCATGTTCTATTTGCCTCCGGGTCGTTTCAAACCTCCAGAGCAAGGGACTGCACTGTGACCAAATTCCAAATTACCAAGCTGAAAATGGGTGCCGCGCCGCTGGTGCTCGGGCTCGCCCTGATTTCAGCGCCCGCCTTTGCGCAGGACGCAGAAGAAGGCGCGGACAGCGCTGACGCTATCGTTGTCACCGGTTCGCGCATCTCAAACCCCAATCTTGAATTGTCGAGCCCGGTCAATGTCATCGGCGAAGACGAAATCCAGTTCCGCCAGCCGGCTTCGATCGAAGAGCTGCTGCGCCAGCTTCCCGGCACCCTGCCGGGTATCAACTCGGCGGTGAACAACGGCTCCAACGGTACCGCAACCTTCAACCTGCGCGGCCTTGGCACCAACCGCAACCTGGTGCTGTTGAACGGCCGTCGTCTGGTGCCCGCTGGCCCCGGCGGTGTGACCGACCTTAACATCATTCCGACGTCGCTGATCGAACGCACCGAAGTGCTCACCGGCGGCGCATCGAGCATTTATGGCGCCGATGCGATCACCGGTGTTGCCAACTTTGTGACGCGGCGTGACTTTTCCGGCCTGCAACTCGACGTCAATGCCGGTATCACCGAGCGTGGCGACGGCGAACAATTCCGCACCGACCTGACCATCGGGGCGAACTTCGATGACGGGCGCGGCAACGCCGTGCTCAGCGTTGGCTATACCGATACCGATACGGTTCTGCAGGGTGATCGCGCTGTCAGTCTTGTTTCGCTCAGCTCGGCCACGGGTGCAGAGCAAGGGTCGCCGACATCGACCCCGGCCTCGATCCTATTCCCGCTGACGGGTAGCTTTGACCCCACCACGGGCACCATCATCCCGACGCTCGGCAACTTCAACTTCAACCCGCTCAACGTGTTTCAGACGCCATTCGAACGCTTCAACATTTTCGCGCAGGCGAATTATGAAGTGTCAGACGCTGTCGAAGTTTACACCGAGGGCTTTTACACCCGCAACAAGGTGCAGCAGCGCATCGCGCCCAGCGGCACCTTTTTCAACACGCTGCAAGTTCCGCTCAACAACCAGTTCTTGACGCCCGCCCAGCGGCTGCAGCTGTGCACCGCATCGGTCACAGCGGCCACTCTGCCGGCGGGAACCGATTGTACCGCAGCGATTGCGGCAGGCACCGAAGTGCCGACCCAGATCGGTCGCCGTTTCACCGAATTTGGTCCGCGTCTGACGACCTTTGTCAGCCAGTCTTTCCAGATTACCGTTGGCGCGCGCGGTGCCGTGACGCCGACGATCAACTGGAATGTCAGCGGCCAATATGGCGAGTCCAGCTTTACCAACACCTCCGAAGGCCAGGGTATTTTCGACCGCCTGCAGGCCGGTATCCGCAACTGCCCCGCCGGTTCGCCTGGCGGCTGCGTTCCCATCAACATTTTTGGTGCCGATGGCACGCTGTCGCAAGAGGCACTGAATTTCATCAACGTTCCAACCTTTGCTTTCGTCAACACCAGCCTGGCGACGGTCGATGCTGGTCTTGAAGGCGACTTTGGTGTCGCATCGCCTTGGGCATCAACGCCGATCAGCTTTGCCGTAGGCGGCGAATTCCGCGAATATCGGGGCTCAAGTCGCGGTGATGGTCTGTCGGCCACGCCGGGCCAGGTGCTGGGTCAGGGCGCAGCCGCGCTGCCAATCGATGGCCAATATAACAGCTATGAGGGCTATATCGAAGTGGTTGCGCCGCTGGTCGAAGATCGGCCGTTCTTCCACAGCCTGACGCTCGAGGCCGGGTTTCGCTATTCCGATTACTCCACCGTTGGCGGCCAGGAAACCTACAAGGTGGGCGGCAGCTGGGCACCGATTGAAGATGTGCGGTTCCGCGGGGTCTATTCGCGGTCGGTCCGGGCACCGAACATTGGCGAATTGTTCCAGCCGCAGGTCACCGGTCTGACCAACCTGACGACGGATCCGTGCCAGGGCACGGCCGCCGAAGTTGCAGCGCGTAACCCGAACTTCACCGCACTGTGCCAGGCGCAGGTGACGCCTGCCCAGTTCGGCAATATTCCGGCGCCGGCTGCGGGCCAGATCAACCAGACGACTGGCGGCAACCCCTTGCTTGGACCTGAGGTTGCGGACAGCTTTACTGCGGGCGTCGTGCTGGAACCCAATTTCGTCCCGGGTCTGTCGTTGACGATCGACTATTTCGATATTGACATTACGGGTGCGGTTTCATCGCCTTCGGCACCCGATATTCTGGGCGGTTGCTTCTCTGCCACCAACACGGATCCCAATTTGGCGCAGTGCCAATTGATCCGCCGCAACACGCTGACCGGTGGCCTGAGCGGTCCGGCCAGCACGACGCAGGGTGTTCTGCTGGTGTCGTCGAACCTTGGCCGCATTGAAACCAACGGGATTGACGCCGCGTTGCAATATCGCCGGGATATTGGCTTTGCTACCCTGTCGCTGACGGGCAGCTTTACCTATACCATCGACAATTTGTTCCAGGCCAACCCAACCTCGATCAACCGCCAGTGTGTGGGCTTCTACAGCGTGGCCTGCGGCAACCCGCAGCCTGAATATCAGTGGAATCTGCGCACCGGCCTCAGCTTTGGTGACACCGATATTTCGGTCCTTTGGCGTCACCTCGACGGGGTTGAAGTTGAACCGGTCGCGCCGACGCCGCAGCGCCCGCTCGGCACGCCGACGACCGCTGGTCCGGCCACGGTATTTGCTGATTTTCAGCAAATTCCGTCCTTTGACTATTTCGACCTGTCGTTGCGGCAGGCGATTGGCGACAATGTCCAGTTCACCTTCTCGGTGCTGAACCTGTTCGATCGCGATCCGCCAAATGTCGGCAACACCATCGGTGGAACCGGCCCCAACAGCGGCAATACCTTCCCGTCGGTCTATGACGCGCTCGGCCGCCGTTACACCATGGCGCTGCGCCTGCGTTTCTGAACCGGGGGGCAACCAGCAAGCAAATGGGGCCGCCGGACAATTGTCCGGCGGCCCCTTTGCTTGTTTGCCGCTGGCCACCGGTGACGCACTGCGTGACCATCTGCGGAAAGTCAGCGAGTAGGCACGATCACCAGTCCCCCATCGCCTTCGTCAACCTTGAGCGTCACCCCGTCGCGGACCTCGCCCTTGAGGATCAGGTCGGCGAGCGGGTTTTGCAGGTAGTTTTGCACCGCACGCTTCAAGGGCCGCGCGCCATAGACGGGGTCATAGCCAACGCGGCCCAGCCAGGCGCGCGCGGCGTCGGTCAGTTCGAGCGTGATCTTGCGGCCGGCAAGCAGCTTTTGCACGCGCGCGACCTGAATATCGACGATGCCGCCCATATGCTGCTGGCCGAGCCGGTGGAACAGGACAATTTCGTCGAGCCGGTTGAGGAATTCGGGACGAAAATGCGCGCGCACCTGGTCCATCACCGCGCTTTCGGCCTTTTCGACCGGATCATCATCGGCGAGCGCGGCGATATGCTGGCTGCCGAGGTTTGAGGTGAGGATGATCAGCGTGTTGGTGAAATCGACCGTGCGCCCCTGACCATCGGTCAGGCGGCCATCGTCGAGCACCTGGAGCAAAATGTTGAACACATCGCCGTGCGCCTTTTCGACCTCGTCGAACAACACGACCTGATAGGGGCGGCGGCGCACCGCTTCGGTGAGCACGCCGCCTTCCTCATAGCCGACATAGCCCGGCGGCGCACCGATCAGCCGCGCGACGCTGTGCTTTTCCATAAACTCGCTCATGTCGATGCGCACCATCGCGGCATCATCGTCGAACAGGAAGCCGGCGAGCGCCTTGGTCAGCTCGGTCTTGCCGACGCCGGTGGGGCCGAGGAACAGGAAACTGCCGAGCGGTCGGCCCGGATCCTGCAGGCCCGCCCGCGAGCGGCGCACGGCAGTCGCGACGGCACGCACCGCTTCGGCC
The DNA here is from genome assembly GCA_013911715.1 of Sphingopyxis sp. Classification (GTDB taxonomy): domain Bacteria; phylum Pseudomonadota; class Alphaproteobacteria; order Sphingomonadales; family Sphingomonadaceae; genus Sphingopyxis. Next base: position 7,254 of record JACEST010000063.1, read on the forward strand.
TGGCCGATGACGCGCTGGCCGAGCGCGCTTTCCATCGCCAGCAATTTTTCGCGTTCGCCCTCGAGCATGCGGTCGACGGGAATGCCGGTCCATTTGCTGACCACGGCGGCGATGTCGTCGGCGGTGACCTCCTCGCGCAGCATCGCGGTGCCGGCAGCCGCCTCGGCCGCAGCGAGCTGGCGTTCGAGATCGGGGATTGTGCCGTAGGACAGCTCGCCCGCGCGCGCGAGGTCGCCGGCGCGCTGCGCTTGTTCGAGCGCGCCGCGCGCGGCGTCGAGTGCTTCCTTGATCTTGGCCTCGGCGTGGATCTTGTCCTTTTCGGCCTGCCATGTTTGCGTGAGCTCGGCCGAGTGCTGCTCAAGATTGGCAAGGTCGGCGCGCAGCTTTTCGAGTCGGTCGCGCGATGCCGCGTCGCTCTCCTTGCCGAGCGCGGCTTCTTCGATCTTGAGCTGGATGATGCGGCGGTCGAGCGTTTCGATCGCTTCGGGCTTGCTCTCCACCTCCATACGGATGCGGCTTGCGGCTTCGTCCATCAGGTCGATGGCTTTGTCGGGCAAGAAGCGGTCCGGAATATAGCGGTGCGACAATGTTGCCGCCGCGACAATCGCGGCGTCGGTGATGCGCACGCCGTGGTGCAGTTCATATTTTTCCTTGAGCCCGCGCAGGATCGAGATGCTGTCCTCGACGGTCGGTTCGCCGACGAACACAGGCTGGAAGCGGCGCTGGAGCGCGGCGTCTTTTTCGACATGTTTGCGATATTCGTCGAGTGTGGTCGCGCCGATGCAGTGGAGCTCGCCGCGCGCGAGCGCAGGCTTGAGCAGGTTCGAGGCGTCCATCGCTCCTTCGCCCTTGCCCGCGCCGACCAGCGTGTGCATTTCGTCGATGAACAGGATGATCTCGCCCTCGGCGGTCTTCACATCGTCGAGCACGCCCTTCAGCCGCTCTTCGAATTCGCCGCGATATTTGGCCCCGGCGATCAGCGCACCCATGTCGAGCGACAGCAGGCGGCGGTCCTTGAGGCTGTCGGGGACGTCGCCATTGGCGATGCGCAGCGCCAGCCCCTCGGCAATCGCGGTTTTGCCGACGCCGGGTTCGCCGATCAGCACCGGGTTGTTCTTGGTGCGGCGCGCAAGAATTTGCACCGTGCGGCGGATTTCCTCGTCGCGGCCGATGACGGGGTCGAGCTTGCCCTCGCGCGCGACCTCGGTCAGGTCGCGGGCGAATTTCTTGAGCGCTTCATAACGGTCTTCGGCGCTGGCGCTATCGGCGCTGCGCCCGCCGCGCAGCGCATTGATCGCCGCGTTCAGCGCCTCGGCCTTGACGCCTGCGTCGGCAAAAATCTTGCCCAGCGGCGTGCCGCTCGCCAGCGCCATCGCCAGCAGCAGCCGTTCGACCGTGACAAAGCCGTCACCCGCCTTGCTCGCAACCTGTTCGGCAGCGTCGAGCAGCCGCACGGCGTCATTATCGAGCCCCGGCGTCGCTTGCGCCCCCGATCCCGACACCGCCGGAATTTTTCCGACCAGCGCGTCAATCGCGTGCCGCACGGACAGGGCATCGCCGCCCGCGCGCGTCACCAGTCCGGCGGCCATTCCCTCGCCATCATCGAACAGCGCCTTGGCGATATGTTCGGGCGCGATCCGCTGATGGTTGAGGCGAATGGCGATGGTTTGCGCGGCTTGCAGGAAACCTTTGGCGCGGTCGGTGAATTTTTCGAGGTTCATGGTCGCGGGTGCCCCCTTCTGAGCCCCAGAGATAGTGTTGCGCGATTACAACACAAGGGGTGCGCAGGTCGCGCCCCCTTGTCACCGATTGCCTGCTTACCGCCAACGCCGCACAGGGTCCTGACCCTAGTTCGCCTCCGCATCGCGGGCGAACTGGTCGAGCAGGCGGACGCCAAAGCCGGTCATGCCCTTTGGCACCAGCGCCGATCCGCTGCCTGTGTCGTTCACCCCGGCAATGTCGAGATGCGCCCACGGCATTTTTTCGTCGACGAAATAGCCGATGAAATGCGCGCCAAGGCTGGCGCCTGGACCTTGGCTCGGCGCGATGTTGCGGATGTCGGCGATGTCCGATTTCATCCGCTCGGCATATTTGGGATGAAGCGGCATGCGCCACAGCCGCTCGCCGCTGGCTTCGCCCGCAGCCTGCAGTTTGGCGGCGAGCGCGTCGTCGCGCGCAAACAGGCCAGCAAATTGATCGTCAAGCGCGCCGACAATCGCCCCCGTCAGCGTCGCCATGTTGACGATGGCGCGCGGTGCATATTCGCGCGCCGTATATTCATTGGCATCGGCAAGGACGAGCCGCCCTTCGGCATCGCTGTTGAGCATTTCGATGGTCTTGCCCGACAGGGTGCGCACGACATCGCCGGGGCGTTGGGCATTGCCGTCGGGCATATTTTCGGCCAGTGCCGCCACCGCCACGACATGCACCGGCGCGCGCGATTTGGCCAGGCTGAGCGCCGCGCCCATCACCGATGCGGCCGCCGACATGTCGCCCTTCATCAGCCACATGCCCGCAGCCGGTTTGATCGAAATTCCCCCTGAGTCAAAGGTGATGCCCTTGCCGATCATGGCGAGCGGGGCCGCGTTGCTGCCGGGGCCGCGATAGCGCACCAGCATCATGCGCGACCCGCGCGGGCTGCCCTGGCCGACGCCAACGATAGAACCCATGCCGAGTTTGCGCATCGCCGCTTCATCGAGCACCTCGATGGTGACACCCGCGGTATTGCCAAAGGCTTTGCGCACTTCAGCGACGAAGCTTTCGGGATAGACGACATTGGCGGGCTCGTTGGCCAGATCGCGCGACAGACGCACGCCATCGACCAATGGCACGAAACGGCTGGCAAAAGCGGCGCGCGCTGATGCGCTGTCGCCGCCGACGATCGTCACGGCATCGGCGGGCGGTGCTTTGTGGCCGACTGTCTTGTAGCGGTCGAAGCGATATTGGCCGAGCGCAAAGCCATAGCCGACATCGGCGGCTTCGGCGGCGGAAAAGGCTCCGGCAATGGTGACGGGAGCAGCTTCGCCGCGCAATTCCTGCGCGGCTTTGCCACCCGCCTCGGCGCGGGCGATCATGGTCGCATCGTTGCCGGTGCCGATCAGCAGAATTTGCGCATGTTTTCCGATCCCGCGCAGCGACAATGTGCTGCCCGCCTTGCCTTCAAATTTTGCGCTCGCAATCGCCGCTTCCACCGCCGCCCGCTCGGTGCCGATCAATGCGACGCCGGACAGCGGCGGCAGTTGTGCGCTGCCCGTCAGGATCACCAGCGCGCCGCCCGCCGGGGCGCTTGATGCAAATCCGATCGGCCGCTCGGCGCTGTGCCCGGCGGTGGCGGGGGCAACGCCCGACCCCGCCACCGTCTGGGCCTGCACCGCCGGAACGGACAATGCGGCGGCAAGGCAGGTGGCTAGCAAGGCGAAACGAATATGCATGGGTGATTCTCCTCCGGCGGTGTGGCTTGATACATTGTCACATTGTGCAAACAGGTAGCCGAACTGTCATCTTGCGCAAGATGTCGTCGATAGACAACCGATGCTTGCCAACAGGCGGCACCACCAGCAAGAAGGCCCGAACAAAAGCGGGAGAACGGATGGATGCTGCGCAAGGGTTTGATCGGGCTGTTGATATTGCTGGTCGCAGTCGCGGGCGGGTTGGCGCTGTGGGAACCCTTTAGCGCTGCGCCGTCCAAGAGGGCCGTTTACGCCTCCAAAAATGTCGAGATAGTCCGCGACAAATGGGGCGTGCCGCACATTTTTGGCGATAGCGACGCCGATGTGGCGTACGGCGTCGCCTATGCCCATGCCGAGGATGATTTTGCGACGCTGCAAGAGGTGATGGCGATGACACGCGGGCGCGCCGGGGCGATGCTGGGCGCCGACGGTGCGAAGGTCGATTTTGCCGCACATCTGCTCGATATTCGCAGCACCGTCGACCGCGACTGGGCCAAATTGCCCGCCGATGTGCGGATTTTGTTCGACGCCTATGCCGCCGGGCTCAACCGTTTTGCCGACAAGCATCCGGGCGAAGTGCGACTCTCGCGCTTGTTCCCGGTGGATGGCAAGGACGTTGTCGC
>JACEST010000064.1 GCA_013911715.1 Sphingopyxis sp.
GCTGGCCACTGGCACGTGCATAAGCGGCGACCAGTTCGTGCACGGTGGTGCCGCGTCCCGTGCCGACATTGACCGCCTCGCAGCCGCTGTGGCTGGCGGCATAATCCATGGCCGCAAGATGCGCGGCTGCCAGATCCTCGACATGGATATAGTCGCGCTCGCCGGTGCCGTCGCGGGTGGGATAGTCGTCGCCGTAAATGGCCAGCCGCGGCCGCCGCCCCACGGCCACCTGCGCGACGTAAGGCATCAGATTGTTCGGCACCCCGCGCGGATCTTCGCCGATTTGTCCTGACGGGTGCGCGCCAACGGGGTTGAAATAACGCAGCAGTACCGCCGATGCTTCGGGCTTCGCCGCACACCAGTCCGCGATCATCGCCTCGACCATTGCCTTGGTGCGGCCATAGGGATTGGTGGGTGCGATCGGATGGGCTTCGTCGAACGGCAGATATTGCGGCTCGCCATAAACGGTCGCGGACGAGGAAAAAACGATTCGCAGGCAACCCGCCGCGTCCATGGCCTCGAGCAGTCGCGCTGATCCGGCGACATTATTGTCATAGTAGAGCAAAGGCCGCTCTGACGATTCGCCTACCGCTTTCAGCCCGGCGAAATGGATCACCACGTCGGGGGCAAATTGGGTGAAAACGTCACGTAAATCATCGCCTGAACGAATGTCACCGAAAGCGACCTGCAATTCGCGATTTGAGCGCGCGCGCACGCGGTCGAGCGCGACCGGCGAGGCGTTGGAAAAATTGTCGAACACGCAAATCTGGTGGCCAGCGGCAAGCAACCTCAGCACCGTATGGCTGCCGATATAGCCCGCCCCGCCGGTGACCAGCACCTTCATTCCGCTGTCCTGTCCCATTGCCGGACGCCTAGCGGCAAATTCGTTGAAGGTCGATGAACTTGTCTCGCTATTGCAGCAAAGACTTGGTCATCGGTGCCCGTCTGCCTTGTTAGCAACTGCCGCGGTTGCTACGGGCGGCGCACTTATCCTTTCGATTGAGGTTTCGCGTGTCTGAGTCAGCGACGAATGCTTTCCCATCGGGTCGCCGCATCACCGTTGTCGGCACCGGCTATGTCGGCATCTCCAACGCTGTCTTGTTGGCGCAGCACAACCGGGTGGTGGCGCTCGATATCGATCCGGCCAAGGTCGCCAAGCTGAATGCGCGCCAATCGCCGATCGAGGATGCCGAGGTTGAAGAATATCTGGCCAACCGGCCGCTCGATCTGACGGCGACCACCGACAAGGCTGCGGCATATGATGGCGCGGAATTTGTGCTGGTGGCGACGCCGACAGACTATGATCCCGACAGCAATTATTTCGACACGCGCAGCGTGGAAGCGGTCATCACCGACGCGCTGACACAGGCGCCCGGCGCGCTGATCATCGTCAAATCGACCGTGCCGGTGGGCTTCACCGACCGGATCCGCGAGCAAATAGGGTCGGACGCAATTATCTTTTCGCCCGAATTTCTGCGCGAGGGGCGCGCGCTCGCCGACAATCTCCACCCCTCTCGCATCGTCGTCGGCAACACAGATCCGCGTGCAGCGGAATTTGCCGCGCTGCTGGTGGCCGGTTCGCTGAAGCCAGATGTGAATGTGTTGCTGACTGGCAACACCGAAGCCGAAGCGATCAAACTGTTCGCCAACACATTTCTGGCGATGCGGGTCGCATTCTTTAACGAGCTCGACACTTATGCCGCAACGCACGGCATCGACACGCGCCAGATTATCGATGGCGTGTGCCTCGACCCGCGCATCGGGCAGTTTTATAACAATCCGTCCTTTGGCTACGGCGGCTATTGCCTGCCAAAAGATACCAAGCAAATGCTCGCCAACTACCGCGATGTTCCGCAGAATCTGATCCACGCGATTGTGGAATCGAACACCACGCGCAAGGATTTCGTCGCTGACGAGATTGTGCGGCGCAATCCCCGGGTAGTCGGCATCCATCGTCTCGCGATGAAGGCCGGGTCGGACAATTTCCGCGCAAGCAGCATTTTGGGCGTGATGAAGCGGGTCAAGGCCAAGGGGATCGAAGTCATTGTCTATGAGCCGGGCATTGCCGAAGCAGAGCTTTTCCGGTCGCGGGTCGTGCGCGATCTGGCGGCATTCAAGGCCGAAGCCGACGTCATCATCGCCAATCGCATGAGCGACGAAATCGCCGATGTGGCGGACAAGGTCTACACCCGTGACCTCTTTGGCGGGGACGGTTAGGGGGCATCATGCGCAAAGGAATTATCTTGGCGGGCGGGTCCGGCACCCGGCTCTATCCGCTGACCAAGGGCGTCTCGAAACAGCTGATGCCGGTCTATGACAAACCAATGATCTATTATCCGCTGGCGACGTTGATGCTGGCGGGCATCCGCGAGGTGCTGATCATCACCACGCCGCAGGACCAGGCGGCGTTCAAGGCGCTGCTCGGCGATGGATCGGACTGGGGTATGCGGCTGGAATATGCGCGGCAGCCCAGCCCGGACGGGCTGGCACAGGCATTTCACATCGGTGCAGAATTTGTCGGATCTTCGCCCAGCGCGCTGATCCTGGGCGATAATATCTTTTACGGCCACGGGCTACCCGAACTGCTGACGGCGGCCAATGACCAGGCCGACGGTGCCACGGTGTTCGCCTATCAGGTGCGCAATCCCGGCGACTATGGTGTTGTTTCTTTCGCCGCCGATGGGCGCGCTGAAACACTCGAAGAAAAGCCGACGGAGCCACGGTCTAATTACGCCGTAACCGGCCTCTATTTCTACGACCATACGGTGGTTGACCGTGCCCGCGACCTCAAACCCTCTGGCCGCGGCGAGCTTGAGATTACCGATCTCAACCGGCTCTATCTCGACGACAATGCGCTGTCGGTGCAGATTATGGGGCGCGGCTTTGCCTGGCTCGATACTGGCACCCATGGCTCGCTGCTTGATGCCGGCACTTATGTGCGCATCACCGAGGAGCGACAGGGCCTGAAAATCTGCTGTCCCGAGGAAATCGCGTGGCGGCAGGGCTTTATCGACGCCGCCGGTCTCGAACGCATTGCGGCGCCGCTCCGCAAATCGGGCTATGGTGACTATCTGATGCGGCTGTTGGACAAGGTATGAACATCGTTGCGTGCGCAATTCCGGGGCCGCTGATCATCGAGCCACGGGTTTTTGGCGATGAGCGCGGATTTTTCATGGAAAGCTGGAACGCCGCGACATTTCGTGCCGCCGGGCTCGACCTCGATTTCGTCCAGGACAACCACAGCCGCTCGTCGCGCGGCGTCTTGCGCGGAATGCACTTCCAGAACCCGGAACCGCAAGGCAAGCTTGTGCGGGTGGTTAGCGGCGCGGTGTTCGATGTCGTGGTCGACCTCCGCCGCTCCTCGCCGCATTTCGGCCAGTGGGTAGGCGTCGAGCTTTCGGCGGCGAACAAGCGCATGTTCTGGGTGCCGGAGGGGTTTGCACACGGTTTCCTGACGCTCGCGGATGGCACCGATTTCCTCTATAAATGCACGAGCCGATATGCGCCCGAGCATGAACTATCGCTTGCCTGGGACGACCCCGATGTCGGCATCGATTGGCCGCTGGACGGCATCAGCCCGCAATTGTCGGGCAAGGATGCGGCGGGAACGCGGCTGGCAGACGTAAAGGCCTTTGCATGAAGGCGATGGTTACCGGGGCGAACGGGCAACTTGGTGCCGCGCTGGTCGCAGCTGCGCCCGCCAACATTGAGGTCGCTGCCGTCACGCGCGCCGAATGCGATCTCGCCGACCCGGCATCAATTGCCGCATCCGTCGCCGCATACTGCCCCGATGTCCTGATCAACGCCGCCGCTTACACCGCCGTTGATCGGGCCGAAAGCGAGGTTGATCTGGCGATGCGCGTCAACGGTGAGGCAGTCCTGGTCATGCGAAATGCGCTCGCTGAACATGGTGGGCGGCTCGTGCAGGTATCGACCGATTTCGTCTTCGACGGTACCAGCAACCGAGCCTATACCCCCGAAGCGCGGCGTAACCCGCTGTCGACCTATGGCCTCAGCAAGGCGGCGGGAGAGGATGCTGCCGGACCCGATGCGCTGATCGTGCGCACCAGCTGGGTTTATGCGGCGGGCGGCGGCAATTTTGTGCGCACCATGCTGCGCCTGATGCGCGAGCGCGACGCGTTGAATGTGGTGCAGGATCAGATTGGCGCGCCGACGCTGGCGAGCGGGCTGGCAGAGACAATATGGGCGCTGGTGGCAACGGAGGCGACCGGCATTTATCACCACCGCGACGCTGGCGTCGCAAGCTGGTATGATTTTGCCGTCGCCATTCACGAAGAAGCACTGGCGCTGGGCATGCTGACCCGTGCCATCCCGATCCGCCCGATTCCGTCGAGCGCCTATCCCGTTCCGGCACGGCGCCCGGCCTTTTCGCTGCTCGACGACAGCGCGACGCGCGCGCTGTTGGGCGATGCGCCGCCGCACTGGCGCAAGAATCTTCGCAAAATGCTCAAAGAGGAACAGACGCTTGGCTAATCTGCTCGTGACTGGTGGCGCAGGCTTCATCGGCGGCAATTTCATGCATTATTGGCGCGAGCGTCATCCAGGCGACAGGTTGATCGTGCTCGACGCGCTCACCTATGCTGGCAATCGTTCGACCATTGCCGATGTGCAGGATGTCGAGCTGGTCGTCGGCAATATTTGCGACACGGTGTTGGTGGAACGGCTGCTGCGCGAGCACGCCATCGACACGCTGGTGCATTTCGCCGCCGAAAGCCATGTCGACCGATCGATCAGCGCGCCCGATGCCTTCATCGAAACCAATGTCGTCGGCACCCACAGCTTGCTGAAGGCCGCGCGGAGCGTTTGGCTTGAAGGGTCGGGACAACCGCACCGTTTCCACCATGTTTCGACCGACGAAGTCTATGGCTCGCTCGGCCCCGATGATCCGGCGTTCAGTGAGAGCACAGCCTATGCCCCCAATTCGCCCTATTCGGCGTCAAAGGCAGGGTCGGACCATCTGGTCCGCGCCTATCATCACACCTTCGGTCTCAATGTCACGACCAGCAATTGTTCGAACAATTATGGGCCGTACCAATATCCCGAAAAGCTGATCCCGCTGTTCCTGATCAACGCGCTGTCGGGGAAATCGCTGCCGATTTATGGCGACGGGATGAATGTGCGCGACTGGCTGCATGTCGAGGATCATTGCCGCGGGATTGAGGCGGTGATCGCGCGCGGGCGGGCCGGCGAAACCTATAATATCGGCGGCGGGCAGGAGCTGCCCAACCTCACGGTGATCGAGGAAATCTGCAAGGGCGTCGATGCCGCCTTTGCTGCCGATCCCGGCCTGGCCGTGCGCTACCCGCATGCCCCCGCAGCGCAGGGGCAACCGACCGCATCGCTCAAGACCTTTGTCGAGGACCGCAAGGGTCATGACCGCCGCTACGCCATCGACGAAACCAAATCGCGCGAGGAACTGGGCTATGGCCCGACGCGCGATTTCACCGAAGGCTTTGCCCAAACGCTCGCCTGGTATCTGGCGAACGAAGGCTGGTGGAAACCGCTGATGAAATGAAGGCCGGTGGTGCCGCTTAGGTGACTCGAACACCTGACCCCATCATTACGAATGATGTGCTCTACCAACTGAGCTAAAGCGGCATGGCGGGGCCGTTAGCAAGTCGCTCTTGTGAAAACAAGCGCCGATACGGCAATTGCGCTGCTGTCATGCATAGTGACCCCTGCTGCCACTATAAAGCAGTTTGAACCAAATTGTTGGCATGCGGCATTAATGAAGTAGCGCACCATGGAGAGTTTTTTGTCAGGCGAGCGCACGACGCAGACAAGGATCAGCGAAGCGACGACCGCAGGCGGTGATGAGCGAAAACTGGTTGAACGGGTCCGGGCGCGCGACCTGCAGGCATTTGAGATTCTTTATAAATTATATCATCCGCGGCTTACGAAATTTCTAATGAACATGACACGGCGTCCCAGCCTTGTCGACGAGGTGATAAATGATGCGATGATGGTGGTCTGGCAGCGTGCCGACAGTTTTGATGGGACCAGCAAATTGTCGAGCTGGATCTTTGGAATTGCCTATCGAACCGCACTCAAAGCGCTGCGCAAACAGGATGTGCCGATCGAAGATGAATTGGCCGACGCAAGAGCGAGTCCAGACGCAACACCGGAAGAAAGCGCGGCGCGACAAAGAACTGCGCGGGCCGTGCAAGACGTGCTGGAGCATTTATCGGCTGACCACCGCGCCGTGGTGGCGCTGACCTATTTTGACGATTTCGGCTACAGGGACATTGCCAAAATACTGGATTGTCCTGCCGACACGGTCAAAACGCGCATGTTTTACGCGCGCAAACATTTGCGGCGATTGCTTCAGGGCGACGCCACCGATTGGTTGTGAGAACGATAATGGGGACGAAGATTCTGCCGCCAGACGATCCGCACAGCGAAACGCTGTTGTTGATGCCATGGTATCTGACCGGGCAAATCGACGATGATGAAGCCGTTCGAATCGCGGCGCATCTGGATAATTGCGCCGAATGCAACGAATTGCTGCGGGCCGAACGCGATCTGCAACTTACAGCTACGGCGATGCCCGTGACCGCCGATGTAGGCTGGGCCAACATGGTGTCGCGGTTGCGCGAAGAGGCCATTGGCGCACCAGCTGCGAACGTAGCACCGTTGCGGCAACCAATTGCTCGTCGTCGACCCGACAGCTGGAAAAAATGGTTCGCGGTCGGGATTGGGGCGCAGGTCGCTTTTGCATCGGTATTGATGGTCACTATTTTCCCGGCCCGCTTTGTTGCTCTTGGCGCGGCCGATGACCCGATGAAGGGAAATCTCATCGCCATTTTTGCGCCGGACACGACGGAGGCGAAGATGCGCGAATTGCTGCGCGCCAGTTCGGCTCAGCTGGTCGAAGGGCCAACCGCTGCCAATGCCTATGTCTTGCGCGTGCCCGCTGACCTGCGCGACACGGCGCTCAAACGATTGCGGGCGCAAAAATCGGTGCTGTTGGCCGAACCGATTGAAACGGATGCGTCGCAATGAAGATGCGTTTGTTGGCCCTGCTGGCCGGATTGTTGCTCGTCTTGCCGGGCCTGCATGCGGCTGCGGCGCAAATGGACGCGACGGCAAGCCATGCTGATGATGCGACTGCGGGCGGCGAAATATTATTGTTGCTCAAATTGCCGCCGCCGCACTTCCGGCCCGGGAGCGACTATGCCGGCAGCTATGGTGGTGAAGCGGGGCGCGCGGCAAGACACCGCATTGCGCGGCGCATTGCCCGGGACCATGGGCTGCAGATCGTCGATGACTGGCCGATGCCGCTGCTCAGTCTGGATTGCTTTGTGTTGTCGGTGCCATCGGGCCGTTCGCCAGCCGAAATCGCTGCCCGGCTGGCCAGCCTGCCAGAGGTTCATATTTCGCAGCCAGTTAACCGGTTCACCGCACAGGGCACCACTCATGGTAACAGCGATCCGCTTTATCCCGCCCAGCCAGCCGCCCACCAATGGCAACTTGCGAATCTGCATCGCATCGCCGATGGCAAAGGCGTCCGGGTGGCGATCATCGATAGCCAGATTGCGCGCAGTCATCCCGATTTGGCGGGCCAATTTATCTTCTTGAAAAATTTTGCGCCCGCTGCGGCAACGCGGGCCGAACATCATGGCACGGCAGTGGCGGGCATTATCGCGGCGCATGCCAACAACGGCATTGGCATTGTCGGCGTGGCACCGCGCGCGCGCCTGATGGGCCTGCGCGCCTGCTGGCAGACCGGCGCGGCGCGCCCGGGTGAAACGACCGTTTGCAACAGCTTCAGCCTCGCCAAAGCCATTTATTTTGCCATCGAGAATAAAGCCGATATTTTGAATCTCAGCCTCAGCGGTCCGCCCGATCCGTTGTTGGTCCAGTTGTTGAATGTGGCGCAGGCGCGCGGCATCGTCGTGGTTGCGGCCTATGATCCAGCGCGGCCAGGCGGTGGTTTCCCGGCGTCGCATCCAGGCGTATTTGCTGTCGCAGCCGACAGCTCCAGCAATCCGCCGCGTGCCATCCATCTCGCCCCCGGCAACGCCATCCCGACCACTCAGGCCGGTGGCCAGTGGATATTGGTAAACGGCAATTCCTTTGCCGCTGCCCATGTCAGTGGATTGCTGGCGCTGGTGCGCAGCAGGAACATCTCGGCAAAGCCATTTCTCCCGCGCTTGTGGACCGAAAGCCGCGGCTTCATCGACGGCTGTGCCACCTTATTGCAATCTGACGCGGCGCGTGATTGTCCGCATAATGAGCCGAAAGCGCGGAGTCGGTAGGCAGATGGTCCAGGGCCGTGGTCTCTTGGTCATCTTTGGCCTGTTGTGGGCGGTGTCTGCGGCGTCACCGGCATTGGCGCAGGTTTCGGGCAGCGTCACGCTGGTGTCAGATTTCCGCCTGCGCGGCCTGTCGCTGAACGATGGCAATATCGCGGTGGCGGCCGAAGTTGCCGTTGACCATCCAACCGGCATCTATGCCGGTGCATCGGTCGTTGCCGGCGATACCACACGTTTCGGCAAGGAGGTGCTGAACCATACCGCCTATCTTGGCTATGTTACGGCGGTCGATGATCAGGCGACGGTCGACTTTGGCCTGTCCCACACCCAGGTTTATTCCAATGTCGCAGTGCCGTTTTCGGGGAGCTATACGGAAATCTATGCCGGGGTGTCGTTGCGGCGGACCAGCGTGCGGGTATCGGTTACGCCCAGCTTTATCGAGCCCGGACTGCGGGCGGCCTATATCGACGTGAATCGCACCATTCCGGTGACACAGCGCCTGCGCCTGCTCGCTCATGTCGGGCTGTTGATTCCCTTGGGCGGGACCGATGCCCCGATCCTGCCCACATCTCGCTTTGATACGCGGGTGGGCGTGGCGCGTCAGTTCACGCGCGGCGAAGTGCAATTACATTGGTCGCACACATCGGCGGATGCGCAATTTCTGTCCGAACGCCTGCAACAACGCGATGCCATTGTCGCCAGCGCATCATGGTTTTTCTGAACGGTCTTGCTTGCAGTTGACGGGATCAACCTTCGCCGTTTCGGCATTGATCAGATGGTGCAGCAGCCCCCACCGGCCCAACGCGCAGGGGTGGTGGGGGCTGCTGCAGCCGGCCTCGCCGCCGAATGTGATCGAGGGTCAAAGGCCGCATTCCGCCAGCTTTTAACCTCTGGCCAGAAACAAACCGGAAGCCGATTTAGTGCGCCAGTTTCAGCCGGAATTGCTGCTTGCGCTGCCGCATCGCTCCGCCGATGACGCCAAAGCCCAGGATCATCATGGCCCAAACCGACGGTTCGGGGACCACGCCAATATTTGCGGCGCTGAATTGCTGCAGCGCTGCGCTGGCGCCGGTGCCTGTTTGGTTGGTGAAGCGCGCCAGAACGCGCAGATCCGCCGTCGACGAGCTGAGATCCGTCGAATAAACAAGGCGGTTCAAATTCAATCCCGAATTAAAATATATAAAGAAGCCAGGGGTGGCGACATTGGTATTTGCGGCGATCAAATTTGCGGACAGGCCGGCATTGTTCAACACACCGTTGGCCACATTGCCATCAGCATCAATATCTTGCAGCGAAATGAAATTCACGCCGCTGCCAGGAAGATTGGCGGCAAGGCTGTTTGCAAAGGAGAGTGGACCCGTCAGGCCAAAAACACTCGGGTTAAAGAGCAGGCGATCCGTCGCGATATTGAAATCCGGGATGGAAAGTTCATTCCCGACAACCTGTCGCCCTGGTGTCTGCAGCACGGTGGTGCCGGCGAACGGATCGTCGTTAAAGATAAAATCGGCGGCATTGGCGGTGCTGCTCAATGCAGTGGCAGCCAAAGCTGCTGCAAAAAGCTGCAATTTGACGCGAGACTTGGCGCGCATGGCGTGTTCCTTCCTTGGGAGTGAAGCGGGGGTGAATGCGGATGATGCCGTCGGACCCAAGGAGAGCTTGGCAACGATGGTCGAGCCTACTCACCTTTTGTCAGACTTTCGTTGATGCCGCTGTGGCGTCGTGCGGTTCAAACGCTAGCAAGGTTATTTTCATATTTAGATGCATGGCGCGTTCGGTGCGGCCGTTCATCGGGTGTGCCGATGCAGCGATGAAGGCGACGCCGAAGCGACATCGTTTACGCGCCATTTACCACTATGGGTGCATCAAGGCGTCCGAACTTGCTCGTTTGGGGACCTTTGATGATGGACAGCATGCGCGGATTGCTCTCCGGCAGCGACGAACGGATGGAAGGCGCGGTCGAAGCGCCGCCCGCCATTGGCGTCGATGAACGCCGGATGCAGGTGCGGGCCTATAATTTCTGGGCCGGCATGCTGGGCGATCGGGCCTATCCCTCGGTCGAAGATCTCGACATCGACAATCTCGATGATTTCGGGCCGCACGCAGTCCTGCTCGACTTTACCGCCGGGATTGAAGATCCGGCCATAGTCTTCCTCGGCGAACGGCTGCGCGCCGAAACCGAGCATGCGGAAGACGCGCACTATATCAGCCAGGTACCCAGCCGCTCGGTGCTGAGCCGGCTGACCGACCATTATCTGCAAATCATTGCCAACCGGGCACCCATTGGGTTCGAGGCCGAGTTCGTCAACGAGCGCGGCGCAACCATCATGTATCGTGGCATCTTGCTGCCCTTTTCGTCCGATGACGACAGCATCGATTTCATCATGGGCGTGATTAATTGGAAAGAAGCCGTGGTTTCGCCCGAAGCCGACGAACTGGTGCTGGAGGTCGAACAGGCGCTGCGCGTGCCGCAACCGCCGCAGCTCAGCGCACCGGTGCCGGTGTGGGCCGATGGTCCCGACAGCGAACATATCGACGATGTGGACGATCTGGACGACGGCGCCGAGCCTGGCTTTACGGCGCTCGACGCACCGACGCCTTATGCTGTCGCCGCACCGGCGGGATTGGCGGCGCCGGTGGAACCCGAAATCGACGAGGCGCCAACCGAGCTTGACGATGATGCCGGGCTTGCCGACTGGCTGGCGCTGGCGCGCGAAACGGCCGAGGTGGCCAATTCGGCCGACAGCCGCAGCCGCAGCGCGCTTTATGCCGCCATCGGCCGCGCCTGGGATTTTGCGCTCGCCGCCGCAGCGCAGCCCGGTGATTTTGCCGAATTGCTCGCCGACGCCGGACTGAAAGCGCAAGAACGCGCGCCGATGACGCCGGTCGTCAAGCTGGTGTTC
>JACEST010000065.1 GCA_013911715.1 Sphingopyxis sp.
CTACCTTGGGTGATAATGATGTCGTCATGCTCGATCTTGGCGCCAACACCGAATGCGATGCCAATAATCTGGTGCAATTTGCCATCATGGGGTCGGCCTATGCGCGTGTGGCCATGAAATTGGATGAGCCACGCGTCGCGCTGCTGAACATCGGTACCGAAGAGATGAAAGGCACCGACCAAATCCGCGATGCCGCCGCGATGTTGCGCGCGGCACAGGGCCTGCCGATGCGCTTTCAGGGCTTTATCGAGGGCGACAAATTGTCGCGCGGCGAGGTTGATGTCATTGTCCACGATGGTTTTGCAGGCAATATTGCGCTTAAATCCATCGAGGGCACGGCGCGGTTCGTGACCGACCTGCTGCGCCGTGCCTTCACCAGCTCGCTGCGATCCAAAATCGGTTTCCTGATTTCGCGCCCGGCGACCGAGCTGCTCAAACATCATCTTGATCCCAACAACCACAATGGTGCGGTGTTTCTGGGGCTCAACGGCGTCGTGCTCAAAAGTCATGGCAGCGCCAATGCGGTCGGTGTGGCCAATGCGGTCCATGTCTGCGCCGAACTGGTCGAGAAAGATATCACGCGCCAGGTGACCGACGATCTGGCCAATTTCCGGGCGCAGACCGCGTGACGTTACGCAGCGTGATTGCGGGCACCGGGTCGGCGTTGCCGCGCAGGTGCGTCACCAATGCCGAGCTGGCAACGCGCGTGGACACCAGCGACGAATGGATTGTCGAGCGCACCGGCATCCGGATGCGCCATATTGCCGAGGCGGACGAGACCACGGCCACCTTGGGCGCAGCAGCAGCGCGCGCGGCATTGGCATCAGCAGGGCTCGAACCTGGCGACATTGACATGATCGTCCTGGCAACGGCGACCCCGGACAACACTTTTCCGGCGAGCGCGACCAAGGTCCAGGCGCTGCTCGGCATAAACGATTGTGTGGCATTTGATGTCGGTGCGGTGTGTTCGGGTTTTCTCTATGCGCTGACCGTCGCCGATTCGATGGTGCGCGCCGGCCAGGCGCGACACGCGCTGGTCATCGGGGCCGAAACATTCAGCCGCATTCTCGACTGGGAAGATCGTACCACCTGCGTCCTGTTCGGTGACGGCGCGGGCGCGGTGGTGTTGTCGGCCGAGCCCGACAGCGACCGCGGCATTTTGGCGAGCAAGCTCCATGCACAAGGCCACTATGGCGACATGCTGTATGTGGATGGCGGGCCGTCGACCACCGGCACGGTTGGCCATGTCCGGATGCAGGGGCGTGAAGTATTTCGCCATGCGGTGACCAATTTGTCATCGGTGCTGGGCGAAGTGCTTGAAGCGGCCTCGCTTTCGGCCGATGCGATCGATTGGGTGGTACCGCACCAGGCCAATTTGCGCATCATCGATGCCACCGCGCGCAAGCTGGGCCTTGCGCCGGGGCGCGTGGTCGTGACGGTTGATCGCCATGCCAACACGTCGGCGGCATCGGTACCACTCGCCCTTGATGTGGCGGTGCGCGACGGGCGAATCAAAGCGGGCGACCTGGTCGCGCTGGAGGCGATGGGCGGGGGTTTCACCTGGGGCGCGGCGCTGGTGCGAATGTAGCAATTCGGGTCATCGTGCGCCGCGCCCGGTCCTTCGTTTTGTTTTTGCGCCGTAATTAATAACTGTTACATTCCTGCAATAGACTCGGCGCCGCGGGGAACGGCGAAGGGTCTGTCGCGCTTTTGTTGGGGGAGAATGACTTTGGCTGACGGAACATTAACGCGCGCGGATATTGCCGCTGCGATCCATAGCAATATCGGCTTGTCGCGCAACGAATCGGCGCGGTTGGTGGAATCGATTCTGGACCATATGGCTGCGGCGCTTGCCGCCGGTCAGAATGTCAAGATCAGCAGCTTTGGCACGTTCGTGCTGCGCGACAAGGGCGAACGCGTTGGCCGCAACCCGAAAACCGGGATCGAAGTGCCGATTTCGTCGCGCCGCGTGCTGACGTTCCGCGCCAGCCAGACGATGCGCGGGGCCGTGGCGGGCTGACCGGCCCACCCGACAGTTGATGATGACGGCGAGTTCAGGCGCAACCGGCAAGCAAGCTGGAGCCATGTTGGCCATCGGCGAGGTGGCGAGCCGCCTTGGGGTGCCGACCCATATCCTGCGTTATTGGGAAACGCGCTTTCCGCAGCTCCGCCCGCTGCAGCGCTCGGGGCGGCGGCGTTATTATCGTGCCGAGGACGTGGCGCTGGTGGAACGCATCCACCAGCTGCTGCATCAACAGGGATTTACTGTTGAGGGCGCGCGCAAGGCGCTGGAGGCCGAGGGCGGTGAGGTGACGGCTGCCGCTGCGCCGCAGCGTTCGGGTGTGGCCGCACATGACCTGATGTCGTTGCGGCAACGATTGGTCCGGGCGCTTGAATATTAAGGGTCCGGGATGACGAGGCATTTGTAACTGGTCCCGCGTTGCAAACCGGGCCTTAATCAATCCCCGGCCCCAAGGTGGCATCAAGATCGCGCGGGCGAATGAAGGCGTCGAGTGTGCCGCCGTTTTCGTGCAGGCCATGCCAATCATCGAGATCAAAGATGATGCGCACCAGTGCAGCAGTGGGCAATTTTTCCTCGATTGCCACACGCGCCGGATTGCTGGCATCATAAGGCACTAGCATCATAGCCAAATCCTCCAGCCCCGGATTGTGGCCGACGAGCATCAAATGGTCGCCAAGTGCACCGGCTTCACGAAGCACATCGAGCAGGGTGGCAGCCGACGCCAGATAAACGCGGCGCTCCCAATGGGGTTCGAGGTGCGAAAGCCCCGCCGCCGGCTGGAAATGGTCGAGCGTTTCGGTCACGCGCACCGCTGGCGAGGCGATAATCCAGTCGAGCGGCCAGCCCGATTTTTTCCACGCCTCGCCCATCAGTTCGGCACCGCGGCGGCCACGCGCATTGATCGGGCGGTCGAAGTCGCGGTCAACGGGGGCGTCCCAACCCGATTTGGCATGGCGCAGGATCGACAGGCTTTTCAAACGCGCTCCCCTCGCGGCAGTCCGGTGTTGGTAGCGGGCTTGTGCCGCAAAGTCATGACGCTGGAAAGGCGCTTATCGCATCGTGCGGAAAATCGGCCTGCACCGCGCGTACCCGCGCGACGGCTTGGTCGAGCGGCAAGCGCATGATCGGCGTTTCCGCAGGAAAGGCCGACAGGAAGCGCGACGGCACCGCCGACGACAGGATGACAAACTGGCCGCGATCATCGGCGCGGCGGATCAGGCGGCCAAAGGCCTGCGCCAGCCGCGCCCGTACGACCATATCGTCCCATGCCGTCCCGCCACCAGCGAGTTTGCGCGCGCTGTGGAGCACGGTCGGGCGCGGCCAGGGGATGCTTTCCATGACCACCAGCCGCAATGAATCGCCGGGCACATCGACGCCGTCGCGCAAAGCATCGGTGCCCAGCAGCGAGGCGGCGGGATCGCTGCGAAAAATGTCGATCAGCGTGCCGGTGTCGAGCGGGTCGACATGCTGCGCAAACAGCGGCAGCCCGGCGCGCGCCAGCCGGTCGGCGAGGCGGGCATGAACGATGCGCAGGCGGCGAATCGCGCTGAACAGCCCCAGCGCACCGCCGCCCGACGCCTCGATCAGCCGGGCATAGGCCCCGGCCAGCGCCGCCATGTCGCCGCGGGCGATGTCGGTGACGATCAGCACCTCGGCTTGGCGGCGGAAATCGAACGGGCTGGGGAAGGCTTCTTCGATGACGGGCGCGTCGATATGGCGCGTGCCGGTGCGGACACGGGCGTCGGCCCAACTGCCCCCGGCGCGTAGTGTCGCCGAGGTCACGAGCACGCCGTGCGCGGGTTCATAAATCAGCCGCGCAAAGGGCTGCATCGGGTCGAGCCAGTGACGGTGGAGGCCGCAATCAAGCTCGCGCGCGTCAATCCGGTCGAGCGCCATCCAGTCTACGAAATCGGGATCGGACGGGCCGCCGACGCGCGCGAGCAGCGCGCACCACGCGCCGATCAGCTCGCACCGCGTTGCGAGTGACATCCGCGCGCCGTCGATACGGCTGCGCGCCTGAGCATCGAGCCAGTCGGGCGCATCCTCGATCAGGGCATCGAGGCGGCGCGCAAGCGTGAGCAGCGGACGTTGCAGGGCGGATAGCGCATCAGCTGCTGCTGCAGCTGTCGAAACGAGCCGACCATCGGGTTCGGCAAGTTCGGTCTCCAACCCATAGCCCGCGTCAAACTGCGCGTCGCCCGACGCGCGCGCCAGCACCAGCGCCCTGACAGCGGCCAGCAGGCTTTCGACCGGCGTCCCCGGATCATGGTCGGCCAGCCGTTTGAGCCAGCCATCGCCGGGCAGCGCAAGCGCTGCGTCGGCCGCCGCCTGCACCGCCGCCTCAACCTCTGCATCATAGCTGGCGACGTCGGCGAGCCGCGCGGCGAGACCACGCCGCCGCCCGCGCGCACGGCCTTCGGGGCCGATGATCCAACGGCGCAGTTCAATCGCCTCACCGCCCGTCAGTGCGACGGCGAAGATAGCATCGGCCGCTTCGTAAATATGATGGCCTTCGTCAAAGATGATGCGCTGCGGCGGTCCGGCGGCATCGCGGGGGCGCACCGTTTGCACCATCGTCAGGGCGTGGTTGGCGATGACAATGTCGGCCGCTCCCGCCGTGCGGATCGAGCGTTCGATGAAGCATTTGCGATAATGCGGGCAAGCGGCATAAACGCACTCGCCGCGCCGGTCGGTGAGCGCCGTGGTGCCATTGCGGCGGAATAGCGCGGGCAGCCAGCCGGGCAGGTCACCGCCGATCATGTCGCCGTCGCGGCTGTAGGCCGCCCAGCGCGCGACCAGCTGTGCGAGGATGGCTGCGCGGCCAGTGAAGCCGCCCTGCAGCGCGTCCTCCAGATTGAGCAGGCAGAGGTAATTTTCGCGGCCCTTGCGCACGACCACTTTGGTGCGATGTTCGGCAAAGCCGGGATATAGCCTCTCGGTCTCGCGCGACAATTGGCGCTGCAGCGCTTTGGTAAAGGTCGACACATAGACCGCACCGCCCGATGCCTTGATCCAGCTGGCGGCGGGCGCGAGATAGCCCAACGTCTTGCCGATCCCGGTGCCGGCTTCGGCGACGACCAGCTGTGGTTGGCCGCGCGCGGTGCGCGGGGCAAAAATCTGCGCCGATGTCAGCGCATAGTCACGCTGCGACGGCCGGTCTTCGGCATTGGCCCCGGTCAAACGGGCGAGCGTCGCGGCGACATCGGCGGGGTCGGGAGTGACCGGCTTGGCGGCGGCGCGCGGCGGTGCATCTTGCCACTCGGGCAGGCGTGAAAACAGCCAGCGATCCTTGTCGCCGGGCACGCTCAGCCGGTCGAGCACGAACGGAGCCCAGCCCCAGCGCTGACGCGCCAGTGCGGCGGCGCCGTGCCACGCGCCGTCGCGTGCCGCCCAGTCGGGTGACGTAGCGACGGCCAGCAAGGCACCGGCCAGCGCCTGCATTTGCGCAGCAAGCTTTGCTTCTTCGGCGACAGCCACAAGCCCTAATGCCGCCGCCAGCCCGCCGCTGGTCGGCACGGCAAAGCGCGCGGGATGGATGAAGGCATAGAGTTCGAGCAGGTCGAGGCCCGACAGTTCGCCATAGCCCAGCCGCTCGCCGGTCAGCGGCGCATTGATAAGCAGGTGCGGCGTGGCGGCTGCGGCTGCGATGGCTGCGCCGCGATCCACCTGGCGGGTGTTACCGCTCGTATCAGCCAGCCAAATGCCCGCATGACTGGCGTGCAGCGCGGGGAGGGGAAGTCGGTCGGCCACAACTATGTGCTAGGGCGCGGTAGCGTTGCGGGCAAGGTACCATTGCACTCCGGCGCAGGCCGGAGCCTTGGCGGATTGGGCCGCGCTCGCTCGCCAGAACTCTGGCCTATGCCGGTGTGCAGCCGCACCTTTTGGGAAATATGGAGTTACAGCCCCCGGCGGCCAAATCCGCCCGGGCCGCGCATCGTCGCGGCCAATGCGCGCGGTTGCTGGTGGCTGCGTGCGATCACCAGCCGCTGGTGCAGCGGGCCATCGCGCAGTTCGAAGGGGAAACGCAGGCCCATGCGGTCGGATTCGGACCACATCACCGTCGCAAAGACAATCTGTCCGCCATAATGGATTTCGCAGCGCGCCTTGGCAGGTAAAGCGCCGCCAATGACCAGCGCGCCGCCTTCGGACAAATCGGCGATTTGCGCGTCAAAACTGTCGAGCACCCCGACAATGGCGACATCGACCGAAACCGGAGTGCGCTGGTGGAAGCGCGGTAGAGGCGGGGACGTGATTTCCATGGCTGAGAATATGCCTCACCATGGTTAACTTGCGGTAACCAAGATGGTCAGGATGGACCGCTGGACCGCAGCAGGTTGATTGGAAGCGTGCTTTGCCGCTACAGCCGCGCGGATGAGCAAGATTGACCCCGCAGCGCTGCGCGAAGAGGCGCAAAAGTCCAAGGCCTGGCCGTTTGAAGAAGCGCGCAAGATTGCGAAACGCTACCCTGAGGGCAAGCCGGGCGGCGCGGCGGTGCTGTTTGAAACGGGCTATGGTCCCTCGGGCCTGCCGCACATCGGGACGTTCAACGAAGTGTTGCGCACGACGATGGTGCGCCGCGCCTATGAAGCGCTGACCGGCGGCGCGCCGACGCGGCTGGTGGCGTTTTCCGACGATATGGACGGGCTGCGCAAGGTGCCCGACAATGTGCCGAACGGCGCGATGCTGGCCGAATATCTGGGCCATCCGCTGACGCGCGTTCCCGATCCCTTCGGCAAATTCGACAGCTTTGCCGCGCACAATAATGCGATGCTGCGTGATTTCCTCGACCGTTTTGGGTTCGATTATGAGTTTGTTTCGTCAACGCAAATGTATCAAAACGGATCCTTTGACGATCATCTTTGCAACGTTCTGCGCAACTATGATGCCATCATGAATATCGTTCTGCCGACGTTGCGCAAGGAGCGCGCAGCCACTTACTCGCCGGTTCTTCCCATCAGCGAGAAGAGCGGGGTGGTCCTGCAGGTTCCAGTCGAAGTTGCTGACGCTGACGCGGGGCTTGTCAGCTTCGAAGACGATGGCGAACGTGTCACCCGGTCAATCCTGGGCGGGAAGGCGAAGCTGCAGTGGAAGCCCGATTGGGGTATGCGCTGGGCGGCGCTGGGCGTCGATTACGAGATGCATGGCAAGGACTTGATCGACAGCGCCATGCTTGGCGGCAAGGTTGCCGAGGTGCTGGGTGGCCGCAAGCCCGAGGGGCTGATTTACGAAATGTTCCTCGACGACAAGGGCGAGAAAATCTCGAAGTCGAAGGGCAATGGGTTGGCGCTCGAGGACTGGCTGACCTATGCGCCGCAGACCAGTGTCGCGCTGTACGCCTATCGCGAGCCGAAGAGCGCCAAGCAGCTGCATCTGGGCATCATCCCGGGCGCGGTCGATGATTATTACAAGTTCCGCGCGGCGTGGCACGATCAGCCGCTCGACAAACAGCTCGGCAACCCGGCGCATCATATTCATGGCGGCGATGTGCCAGCAAATGCATTGCCGGTCAGTTTCGGCCTGCTGCTCAACCTTGTCGGTGTGCTTGGCGCGGGCGCGACGGCGGACCAGGTGTGGGCCTATTTGCGCAACTATGTGCCCGATGCACGGCCCGGCGCGGATGCCGAGCTCGACGCACTGATCGGCCATGCCATTGCCTATAACCGCGACGTGGTGGCAACCACGTTGTCGCGGCGCAAGCCCGATGCAGCCGAGGCGGCGGCGCTGGCAGCGCTTGATGCCGCGCTGGCGGAACTGACCGAGGATGCGGCGGCCGAGGATATCCAGACCATCGTTTACGAGGTCGGCAAGGCAGGCGGGTTCGAACAGCTGCGCGACTGGTTCAAGGCGCTGTACGAGACGCTGCTGGGCTCAAGCGCCGGACCGCGCATGGGCAGCTTCATTGCGCTTTATGGGGTTGCTAATACGAGGCAGTTGATTGCCGAGGCCTTAAGCTGAGGCCGTAACTCGCCGCAGCACTGCCGCATAGCCCGGTTCGATTGTCATTTGCGGATGATGCCCGCGCTGGCCCAAGAGGCGGTGGACCTCAGCTAGCCGGTAGCAGGGCACGCCCATGAACAGATGATGTTCGGCGTGATAATTGACCCAATAGGGCGCGACGGTGGCGCGCTCGAGCATATTGGCGCGGGTGGTGCGCGCATGGCTGAACGGATCATCGCTGCCGACGCTGGTGCAGGCGTGTTCGGCGATGTTGCGCAGGCGCAGGAACAGTTGAAATGTCGTCGCCAGCGCCGCCAGCCACAGCAGGAAGGGCGTCCAGCCCCAGAGCGCCAATGACAGCGCGAGCAGGATGATTTGCACCGCCAGAAAGCGCCCCACGGACTTGGCGACGATCACCGCGCCGCCATTGCCCGAGGTGAGCGAGGTGGCCGCTTCATCGGCCTTGTTGAACGGCGTTCCAGCGCGGGTATCGCGCCCATCGGATTCGGCTTGGCCGCGAACTATGGCGGTCAACCCCTTGAACGCCAGCGCGAATTGCCCGCTACGCTGTTTCCAGAAAGTCTGTCCGGTCAGATCGCGCACCACCTTGCGGATCAGGCTGGCGCGGCTGGTGGGGAAGGGGGCGGAAAGCGGGAGATCTGGGTCTTCGGCCTGCTGCGTATATTTGTGATGGCGCAGATGATAGGTGCGATAGGCGGCAAGGTCCGATCCCGTCGCCGCGCCCGTCAGCCATTGGCCGAGGAAGTTATTCGCCCGCCGACTGGGGTGAAGCAGGCCGTGCGCGGCGTCGTGCATCAGGATCGACAGGCCGAGCTGGCGACCGCCGAGCAGGGCCAGTGCGAGCGGGGTTGCGGCAAGGCCAGCGAGCCAGTGCCATTGCCATGCCAGGGCACCGCCAAAGGCCACGAGCGCGACCACTGCCCAGCCGTGCAGCACCAGCCAGACGCCGCGCCACGGCGACACGCGCGTCACGCTGCGCCATTGGTCTGGCGTGAACAGCGTATCGCTG
This sequence comes from Sphingopyxis sp., assembly GCA_013911715.1. Classification (GTDB taxonomy): domain Bacteria; phylum Pseudomonadota; class Alphaproteobacteria; order Sphingomonadales; family Sphingomonadaceae; genus Sphingopyxis. Next base: position 8,991 of record JACEST010000065.1, read on the forward strand.
CGCAAGAGGCGGACGGCAGGCATGGGCGCAATTAAAGCGTGAAATGCGCTGATGTGCAATGGCGGGAGGTTCTATGCCAGTTAGACCCGTTCGTGCTGAGGAGGGCCTGAGCTTGTCGAAGGCCCGTCTCGAAGCATCGGTGCACAATGTCCTTCTAGACGCCATTTCGACAAGCTCAATGGTTCCTCAGGACGAACGATCATATCGAAAATTCTACTTCCCCGCCGCGATCCAGCGATTGATCTTGTCCTCGAGCACCGCCAGCGGCAGCGCGCCGGTGCCGAGCACCTGATCGTGGAAGGCGCGGATGTCGAATTTCGCGCCCATCTGGCTTTCCGCCTTTTGGCGCAGCCGCTGGATGGTCAGCGCGCCGATCTTATAGGCGAGCGCCTGGCTGGGGATGGCGATGTAACGCTCGACCTCGGCCGTCGCGTCGGTGCGCCCCATATCGCTGTTGGCGAGCATATATTCGATTGCCTGATCGCGGCCCCAACCCTTGGAATGGAGGCCCGTGTCGACCACCAGCCGCATCGCCCGCAACATTTCGTCGCTGAGCGTGCCCATGCGGGCATAGGGATCGGTGTAAAAGCCCATCTCATAGCCAAGCGTTTCGGCGTAAAGCGCCCAGCCCTCGACATAGGCGGTGTTGCCGCCGAAGCGCATGAAGGCGGGGAAGGCTTCATTTTCCTGCGCCAGACTGATCTGGAAATGGTGGCCCGGTGCGCCTTCGTGGAGGTAAAGGGTGACGATGCCCGGCGTGGTGCGGCTGGGCAGATCATAGGCGTTGAAATAGAAGATGCCCGGGCGCGCGCCGTCGGGGGTGCCGGGCTGATAGCTGCCGCCAGCCTCAAATTTCTCGCGATATTCCTCGTAAGGGCGGATTTCCAGCGGCGCCTTGGGCAGCGTTGCGAAATAGGCGCCGATCTTGGTATCGACCTGTTTGCCGATGTCATAATAGGCCTGCGTCAACGCCTCACGGCTGGTGGGCTTGAATTTGGGGTCGGTGCGCAGATGTTCGAAAAACTCTGCGAGCGCGCCCGAAAAGCCGACTTCGGTGCGAACCTTTTCCATTTCGGTCTTGATCCGTGTGACTTCCGCGAGGCCGATATTGTGAATCTCGTCGGGCGACATTTTCAGCGTCGTCGAACCCTCGACCAGCTGCTGATAGAGGGCTGGGCCGCCCTTCATGTGCATCAACCCGACGCCTTCGCGCGCGTCGGCCAGATAGCTGGATTTGAGGTAATCGCGCAGGCGGGTCAGCGCCGGGAAGACGCCGCCCGTCAGCGATTTGCGCAAATCGGCGGTGACGCGGGCCTTGTCGGCGGCGCTGAAGTCGGCGGGAATGGCCTTGACCGGTCCCCAATAGGGCGATTCTTCGAGCGGCAACGCGAGCTGGGTGTCGAGCTGGGCGATGACGTTGGTGATCGTCAGTTTGGTCTCGACCACACCCGAGGCCTGGCCTTCCCTGAAACGCGCGATCGAGCGGTCGATGATTTCGACGAAATTGGCGTGGCGTTTGACGTTATTGTCATAGTCGAGCACCGTTTTGAACGGTGCCGCGCCTTGCGCGCTGGCGAAGCCGGGGTAGAAGGTGTGGATGCCGAAGAAATGGTTGATCGGGCGCACATCGGTGAGCGCCAGTATTTCCGGTGTCAGCCCTTTCAGCGCCTCGCGCTGGTTCCAGGCGAAAACATCATAGACGATCTGGTCGGTAGGCGCGAGCTTGGCGCGGTCGATCGTGCCCAGGTCAGCCAGGTTCTTTTGCGCGGCGGCGCGTTCGGCGTCGTTATAGGCATCGGTGCCAAAGTCGCCGATTTTGTCGGCGTAGCGCAGGTCGCCGCGGAACAGCGCCGAAATCGGATTGCGCTTCAGATTGGCTTCGTCGTCGGCAGCGAACAGCGCGAACATCTTGTCGCGTTCGGCCTTGGCGGCTTCTGCGTGCGCGGCGGTGCCGTTGTGATCGGCCATGGCCGGGGCGGCAAGCACGGTGGTGCCGAGCAAGGC
>JACEST010000066.1 GCA_013911715.1 Sphingopyxis sp.
GGCGGGAGCTGGTTCCGGAGCCGGAGCAGGTTCCGGAGCCGGAGCAGGTTCCGGAGCCGGAGCAGGTTCCGGAGCCGGGGCAGGAGCTGGTTCCGGAGCCGGAGCAGGGGCTGGTTCCGGAGCCGGAGCAGGGGCTGGTTCCGGGGCAGGAGCAGGTTCCGGAGCCGGGGCAGGAGCTGGTTCCGGAGCCGGAGCCGGAGCTGGTGCCGGAGCAACTGCAACGATGGGTTCGGACACGGGGGTCGGTGCGGGCGCCACGGCCACAGTGCGAGCTGGAGCCGGAGCGGCAATTTGTCGCTTCGTTGACGCCTTTCGCAATGACTTTCGCAATGACTTTCGTGACGACTTTGACGATTTTGTCGAAGCTTTGCCGGTCAATCGCAGTTCGGGCCCTGAGGACAGCGAGGAATTGCGGCTGGACTGACGCGCCGAAGCCAGATCAGCCGACACCGTTGCAATCAGGGCAAATGCCGAAATAGCACCAAATTTTACGATTCGACCGTTCATTTATGCGACTCCGGCAACAAAGTTAGTTAAAGCCATGGCCATCAGCAGACCGTCGCCCTAGGAACTATCGGCGAGCCGTTAACAATTTCCAAAGGCCGCGAATCTGCCTTGGGGAGATAAAGAGGACGAGAGTAATAGCATGGAAACGATCTATGATTGGGTAACGGTTGCAATTTTTGCAGGCCTGATTGTCCTGTTTCTGCACCGATCCGCCGCCGATGAGCCAGTGGATACGATCTGGCACTATCTGCCGCCCAGCATTTGCTGCGCCGCGGCCAATTATTTTGGCAACGAAGGATTTGTTGCTATCGCCATTGCCTTGTTGGTCGCGATTGGCGTTTATGTCGTTGCCGTATTGAACGTTCAATTGCCGATGCAGAAATAGACGGCCAAACGGAGTCACCGTGCGTTTTGCAGATCTGAACTCCCTCTCACCACAAAGTTGGAATATTGAGCGCCGATGATCCGAATCATGAAATTCCTTCCGCGGCGACCAACACCCGGCGACGAGCAAGCTGAGCCTGCACAAGAGGTTTTCGTTGAACACGACGACAATGTGCCGACCACCCCTTTGACGGAAGAATTGCCGCTGGCCCGGGGCGAGGGATTGCCGCGAGGTCGTCGGGCAAAGCCGGCGCAGCCGGGGTTTGCTGGCAATTCGTCGGCAATGATGCATTTGGCGTCGGATCTGACCGGGGGATCTCGTGCCCATCGGCATGCCTTTACCCCTTCGCGTCCGGTTGCCGATTTGCGCCGATTGGCGGGCCGAAGCGAATTGCTGCAGCGACTGATCCGGGCGATCGAGGATCAGGATTTGCATGCCGTTCTTTACGGCGACCGTGGAATTGGCAAGACTTCAGTGTTGCGTGTGGTGCAAGGGCTGGCCAGCGAAGCGGGGTATCTGGTCCATTATGTGTCGTGCGGGCCGTCAGCCACCTTTTGTGAGATTTTCCGGGGGCTGGCATCCAAGATTCCTCTGCTTTATGATAACCGTGCCGATCCGACGAGCAGCGCGGCGCTAGGCGGTGCGACGTTGGCCGACCGGCTCGGGCCTGGCGATTTTTCTGTTTCGCAGTTGACCGACGTTTTGAGCGGAATCGACGGCATTCGGGTCCTGTTGATCCTTGACGAATTTGATCGGTCGGACGTTGACGATTTTCGCCGACCGGTGGGCGAGTTGGTCAAGAATTTGTCCGACCGACTGATCAAGGTCCAATTGCTGATTGGCGGCGTCGCGCGAAACATCACCGATCTGGTCACTCAGATTCCCTCTATCCGCCGCAACATTGTCGGAATCGGTGTGCCACCGTTGACCAGCGACGAAGTCATCGAAATGATCGACATCGCCGAAAGTTTTGGCGAAGTCCGCTTCGATGCCCAGGCCCGCGAACGGCTTGTGCAGGTATCAGGCGGCCTGCCCTATCTGGTCGGGTTGCTGGGTCAGCACGCGACCTTGCTGGCGGCGGCAGACGGTTCGCGGTGGATCAACGGCACGCATATCGATCAAGCGGTCGGTATCGGCAGTCAGGATATTGAAAGCCGGCTCTCTGCGCGCTGCGGCCATGCCATTAACTTGCTTCTGCACGGCCCGCAGGCCGCGACGCTTCAAGCGGCCGCGCGCGATGCCACGCGTGACGGCGGAATTGTTGTCGCCCCCAATCTGACGGCCCGGCTGGCGGCACATGGGGACGATTTTTCTAGTCTGCTGGTTCCGATTCCTGATGATCCGCAAGGGGCGTGGAGTTTTGTTGAGGACGGTGCAGCCAGCCTTATATGGCTGCGTTCGCTGGCTGCGCCGGTCAGAAAGACCCTTCCGCCCGTGCATCCATGACTGCCGCTATGCCCAAGGTGGTCATCTGCATCGTCGCGTTTCGCAATCCTGCCGACATTTTGGCCTGTCTTGATGCGCTGTCGGTGCAAACGTTTCAGGAATTTGCTGTTGTCATTTGCGAAAATGGCAGCCCGGAAGATTTTTCGGCGCTGCAAGATGCTGTGCCTATTCGGCTTGCCGGCGGCCAGCCGGTTACGGTCATCAACGATCCGGACAATCCCGGATATGCCGGCGGCGTCAATCGGTGCATCGCTGCGGCGGGGCCGGTCGCCGCCTATTGGGTGCTCAACCCCGACACAGAGCCGCATCCGGATGCGCTTGGCGCACTGGTCGAACGGTTGGAACAGGGTGATGTCGACGCGGCAGGCGGTGTGATGACGCTGCCTGACGGTCGGATCAGCAATTGCGGGGCGCGGTGGAACCGGTGGCTTGCCTATTCGACCAGCATCGGCCGCGGATTTGCGCTGTCCCAGGTGCCGAGCGCAGCGGTGGTGGAGCGGCGGCTTTCCTTTATCTGCGGCGGATCGTTGCTGTGTTCGCGACGCTTCATCGAGCGGGCTGGACTGATGCGCGAGGATTATTTCCTCTATGGCGAGGAAGTGGAATGGTGTCTGCGTGCGCGGCGACGCGGGCTGCGACTGGGCTATTCCGCCGGTGCCGTGGTGTTGCACCATCAGGGCAGTTCAACCGGATCGGGGAAGGATTTTGGTGAGCGCGGCCGGTTGCCCATCTATTGTGATGAGCGCAACCGGATATTGACGCTGCGCGATACCACGCCGTGGCTATTGCCACTGGCCATCTGGGGCGCGTTGGCGACCATTGTGCTGCGCTATGGCAAACGCCGCGCGTGGACACAGCTGCGCATAGCGGTCGGGGCCTGGGCCGATGGGGTGCACAACCGGCGGGGAAAGCCGAGCTGGCTGTAAGCCTGCCTTTAGAACCTGTCACATTGATATTGAAGCGCCGTGACGGAGCCGATCCCCGCGCAGGCGGGGATCGGCCCGCCGCTTGCGGTTGCAGCTGGCGGCCTGCCGGACGTCGTCGCGCTGCTTGGACGGTGCCCGGCGCACCGCTCCTAGCCGACAAGCCGCCAGTTGCAATCACGGCGCTTCAATATCAATGTGACAGGCTCTAGCCGCGCGACAGCCCCAGCAACAATCGGTGGCCGTCCCACCAGCGCCACAATCGCAACATGATGAGCCCGCGCAGCGCGGCATAGCGTCGCTGTGGCGTCGTCATTTGCGGATGTTGCCAGATTTTGGGGATATGCGGAACGATGGACAGCGGCATCAGCCAGCATCTTGCTAACCATTTCAACCGATGCACCAAGGACACTGACTGCAAGGCATAGGTCTCTGATTGAATTCGCAGCCACTTTCGCCGAAGCTCATCCCAATCGTCGCGGGCGGGATGGCCGATGCAAGCATCGCCAATAAATCCCAGTCGATGGCCGTGCGCTGTGGCCCGCTGACACCATTCGACATCTTCGGACACGCCATTGGCGAAGGGGCCGACTTCGTCAAAAATCTTGCGCCGTGTGAACAGATTCGCCGTCACGCTGAAGCCCTTGTCGCGCACATAGGCGGCGTTGTCGAAGGCGAAAACAGCCTCAAACGCCTGCGCCGCGGTCCACGTTGTGCCGGCCTCGATAAGAACGCGGACGGTGCCGCCGCAGATATCATATTTTGCCAACCCGGCGATGCCGTTTTCCAGCCATTGCGGTTCGGCCACGCAGTCAGAATCGATGAAGGCAAGCAGCGGCGTCGTTGTCGCCGCCGCGCCAGCGTTGCGCGCTGGACCCGCGCCGCGTTCGGTCGCGTGAACAAGTCTTGCCCGTCCGGCGATAAGCTTTTCTACCGCAGCGGGGCCACATGGCGATGCGTTGTCAGCCACGATAACGGTGGTTGCGGCTTTGGGATAAGTTTGCGCTTCGAGTGATTGCAAGCATCGATCGAGCCGAACCAAATCGTTGTAGTGCGGGATGATGACGGTGACTTCGGTCATTTGGTCAGTCACTTTGCAGGACGCCGTAGTGACCGACCTTGATCCCGGTCTTGATAGGCACCGCAGGATTCCCCGCGACGATGGTTCCCGGCGCTACGTCGCGCGTCACTACGGCTCCTGCAGCAACGATACAGCCATCACCCACCCGGATTCCGGGCATGACGATGCTGCGTGCACCAATGAAGCAATTGTTGCCGATGAAGGTGTCGGTGTGCAGACGGCGTGACATGTCATGGGCCAATATCGTGGCCCCGAATGTTATGATGCTATGCTCGCCGATGTGCACACCTTTCGGGTTGGTCTTGTCGAGTTTGGCCGTCAGGGAAATCAGCACAGTGGGCGCAATGTCCATACCCCAAAACTTGTTGAAGATGAGAATGCGGGTGCGAATCAAGGATCGCTGGAGCCACAAAAAATTATTCAGTGAAGCCATGCCCGCCTCATGTCCCCGTGTTTAGGCCCGATATCGCGCATTGCACGCCGATGTCCACCTGCAACTCAGCTCATCCCGATTATCGTTAATGCCATTGAAACCGTGACAGGATTCGGGCAATAGGCGACAAATATTAACGAGTATGGTCGCATGTCGCAAAGTGATACATCCAGCAAATTCGCCGACCATTCGGTGGCGCGGTCAATATCTGCACTGATGATGTTGTTGGCGTTGGCGGCTTTTCTGCCGCATCGCGAGCGCGCCTTGCTGTTGACCGACGGCGGGATAGAAACAGCGTTGCTGGCCGAGGGGCTGGCGAACACCAGCTTTGCCCTGCCAGGCAATTTCAGCAGCAATCTGATGGATCGTTTCTGGTTCGGCGGTCATGCGGGCCCGGCGAGCGACCCGCGTCGCAGCCGGTTTGGGCCGGGGCGTGCGTTGGCCGCTGTGGTGCCCGGACTGATACCGCGCGAATTGGCAGGGGCCGCTGGCCCGGCTTTCCCCGGGTCGACGGGCCCGCGCGATCCTGGAAGCATTCCCGGCGCGGCGCCCATTTTTGGAAGCTTGCCGGGTGATACTGGTGCGGGTGGTTCAACACCGGGCAGTGGCGGCGGGGGGCCTGGAGGTTTTGGGCCATTCCCGGGCGGTGGCGCAGGTCCGGGCGGCGGGGGCAGCATTGGCGGCAATTTCCCATCACCACCTGTGCCTCCGCCACCGACAACCGCTGTGCCGGAACCTGGTGTATGGGCCATGCTGATATTGGGTTTTGGATTGATCGGTTGGCGGGTACGGCGCGCGCGCCGCCCTGTGCGCTGCGGCACCTAGGGCAATTGCAACCAGTCGCCGTCAAGCGTAATCGGTCCGAGCTGGGCCAAGATATCCTGACCCAGAATGGCGATATTGCGATCGCTGTCGAAAACGCCAATTTGCGCCCCGGTCAGGGTCACCGATCCGACGGTCAATCGCTGTACCGGCGCAGCATGGAAAAACATCCGCCCGGTAAGCGAGCGCACTTCGCCAGCTGCTGTGCCAGTGCAGCAACGGCGGCCCACGGCCGCGAGGGTGGCCGACGACACCATCGTGCGACTGGCACCCGTATCGACAATCATCGATATCGCTTGGTCATCGACCATTACGTCAGTGTAGAACAGCCCGTCGGCAGCGCGGCGAATTTTGACGGGGCCGGCCAAGGAAGCCGCGCGCCGGTCGATGGTGCGCGCTGCTGTGATGTTACCAGCTGTCACATGCAGAACGTCATCGGCTGGTGCGACGGCTGCCAAGGCCGACCATCCACCCGCCAGTGAGGCCACCAACATCATCCACGGAAAAGCGCGAGAATCCATGCCGCCGGAGTTATCAGGCGCGGCCAAAGCGGTCGTTGAAAGTTTTGGTTACATCGCCATTAACCCTTGATCTGCAATTCCTGTGCCCGCTGATTTGCCGTTCGGGTGAGGTGACGCCGAAACAGCAGGAGGATGAGCGAAAGGACAAGGATTTCGGTAAGCAGCACGACATAAGGGCGGTTGGCCGATCCCGCTGTGGCAAAGATGACCGCGCTGTTGCGTGCCACCGGAATATCCTGATCAAGGTAGAGGATCCGCACCTCTGGCATAAGGGCATTGGTGCGGAGCACACCGTTAATGTGTTCGGGCACATCGCGCGCCGGATCCATGCCATCGACCTCAGCAAACAGATTGTAGGGCGCTTCCGGCCCACCGCCGCGCCCGATCGGTGCGAGAAAGCGCGTCCGTCGCAGGAACAGGAAATCTTCGGAATATCGGGCGATCGGACCAATAGCGCGCAGCCCGCTGACCGCCACCGGTCCGCCGCGCAGCGTCGCTGTCTGGCCATTGGTCAGCACTATTGCGGTCGCGGGTCCGCGCGAGGAGGGTTGCTGGAACCATTGTATGAGCGTGGCGACAAAAAGGGTCGCGCCAATGATGGTCGCAAAGCCCAGAAAGCGGCTCGCGCTGCGCCGGGTCGCGATATTGCGCATGGCGGGCGTTTCCGCCGGACCATTCCGGCGGCCGCGTCGCAGCACAAAGCGGAAAGCTTCCCAGACAATGTACAAAAGCAGCAAAATGCCGACCACGCTCAGCACCGGGAAATAGCGGTTAAAGAGAGCGAATTGCCATTCAGCAAATCGGTTCATCAGGCCGACATATTGCACCGACTGATAAAATAGGATGGCAAACACCAGAAGGGCGAGTGAAGCCCATAGCGCGAAAAACCGGTTAGAGCCGGGGCCTTTCTGCTTGTCCTCTTCCATCACTGTCGGTCCGGCTTTGCGGTGGCCGGGCAGAGCCATTTTTTCTGCCCTTCGCCTTGCAACCCATTGTTCAGCTTAGCATCTTAGGCCCATTACAACCTGCAGGCAATGATCATATCGCGTGGATGAAAATTGCATTCGGCGCGAGCGGTGGATATAGACCCCGCCAAGGCCCAAGCGCGGTGCTGCGCGCCGGAGGTGTTTGGTGCGAAGGTTGGCGGCATTGTGATGGCATTCATGGCGAGAATGCGCCGCGGGCGGGCAAATCGTCCACCGCCGCCACCGCTGCGGCTGGCGGCGTATCGTCAGCCGGGCTGGCTTAGTCGTCACCGGCGCTTGGCGCTGGGCATGATGTTCGTGCTGATGTTTTTCTATAGCGCGCTGTTCCTGCTGATCGGACGCTGGTTGATTGTCCAGTTCATGATTCCGGTCGCGATTTTGGCCTTGCTGATCATCTGGGCGCTTCCCGAAAGCCAGCGCATACCAAGTCTTTGGCTTGAACGTTTCTTTTTTGCCTTCATGGCTGCGATGCTGTTCTGGCCCGACTATCTGGCCTTGCAACTGCCAGCTATGCCGTGGATCACTGCGGCCCGGCTGATTGGCCTGCCGATGGTTGTGTTGCTGCTGATCTGCCTGTCACAATCGCCCGATTTCAGGCGCGAAATGGCTGCCAAGCTGCGCGCCAATATCTGGCTGACCCGATTGATGACGGTTTATGTCGTGCTGTGCGTGCTTTCGATCGGTTTTTCGTCGCAGCCAGTGTCATCGGCCAATCTGCTGGTCGTCGGGCTGGTGAACTGGGTCGCCGTTTTTTTGGTCGCGCTATATGTCTTGTCCAAGGACGCCAATATTGACCGTTTTGTCCGTTTGGTGTGGCTGGCGGTAGTCGTCTGGTTTGCCCTGGGTATATGGGAAGGAGCCGTCGGCCATGTGCCGTGGGCCTATAATATACCGCCGTTCCTGAAGGTTGAAGACGAATTGCTGCAGACGATTATCAACGGTTCGCGCCGCGCGGCAACGGGTATTTATCGGGTACAGGGCAAATATACGACACCACTTAGTTTGGCCGAATTCATGGCGCTTGCCACGCCAATTTTCATTCACCTGGCGATGACGGCCAAGTCACGGGTGAAACGGGTCTTTGCGGCGGCGACGTTGCCAGCCATATTTTTTGTCATGCTGGCCACGGATTCACGCTTGGGCGTGCTTGGTTTCTTGCTGGCGTTTGTGATCTATCTGTTTTTCTGGTCGGCGCGTCAGTGGAAAACCGTGAAAGGCAGCCTGCTTGGCCCGGCCCTGTCGCTGGCTTATCCATTTATTTTCATCAGCTTCCTGGCCGCGACTGTCCTGATTGGCCGTCTGCGGCGGCTGGTGTGGGGAACGGGCGCACAGGCATCGAGCACCGATAGTCGTCAGGCACAGCTCGAAATGGGTTGGGCAGATTTCATCGCGCGACCGTGGGGATATGGTTTTGGCCGTGCAGCCGATACGCTGGGGTATCGCGACTTGGCGGGACGATTGACGATTGACAATTACTATCTGTCCGTGACGTTAGACATTGGTATAATTGGGCTTTGTGTATATCTTGCGATGTTTCTGGTCACAATTTATCGCGGTGGTTCCCGGTCCATTACCGATCATGACGAAATATCGGGATGGATCGTGCCGGTCGGGGTCAGCCTGATCAACTTTGTCATCATCAAATCGGTGTTGAGCCAGGTCGAGGGTCATGCCTTCGCTTTTGCATTGCTCGGATTTCTGGCGGCGCTGCTGGCGCGCCCGCGCTCCGACCTGCGCCGGTAACGCGCAACGGACTGGCGCATGACCGTATATCGTTGATATAATATAGGGTTTTGACGAAACGGCGTTTTCCATTTTTTTGCTTTCCTACAAAGCGTGACTCGGCATAAGGAAGATGTTCCTTGTTTGTTCTGACGATTCTGCGGAACAGGAAGCGAAAGGAACCAAGATGCCGACCGATAATTTTTCCTCCTTTGGTGATGTTCCTGCGGCACCGCCGCAGCATGTCTTTGCGATCTCACCTGCGGCTGCACCGCTGCTGCACGTCACGAAAGCCATCCGCGCCGGTGCCGATGGCAGCATCACCGTCCGCGCCGTTGGTGACAGTATCGACGTGGTCCATCCGGTGGTGGCCGGCGAGCTGATCATCGCGCGGTTGAGCCATGTCGTCAGCGCGTCCCCAGCGATGATCATTATCGGGTACGCCTGAGATGTCGAGCCTGTCGCTGGGGCTGTCCCTCCGCCGCCGCCGGCGCGGCTCTCGCGCGCCTTCGTCTGGCACCAGCGCGTCGCGTTATTCGCTGTGCGGCACCGGGCTGCGCTGGCCGACGGCCAGCCAGTCGCAGGCCAGCAATCGGTTCTTCACCGCCGAGTTCTTCGTCGGCACCCCCGATTATGCCGTCACCGACCCGCGCGTGTTCTGCCCCAGCTTCTGGTCACCCGCGTCGGGCGCGACCGAGCAATATATCGCGGGCGGCGCGTCGATCTTGCTGCAAGGCTGGTCCATCGAAACATCCCCCGGCGTGTGGACAGCCTGCGACGGCGCAAGCGATGCAGGGATCGCCACCATCAACAATGGCAGCGCGGGCGCATGGCTGCCGCGTGTTGCCGCCACGCTGAATGCCAATAGCATGTATCGCGCGCGGCTTTGCTTTGTGGTGTCGACCAACGGCGTCGCTATCCCGCGCGTCCAGGCGCAGGGGTCATCCGCCGCACCCTATGGGCAGGAGCGCGGGCAGGGCAGCACGTCATCGCTGTTCGCCAAGCTGGCGGACAATGTCGCGCTGACGAACGCCAATGCGATTTTCTATATCCCAAGCATGATGATCGCCAAGGGCGGCGATGGGCGGCCCGCCGTGCTCGCGCTGGGCGACAGCATCGGTTACGGCATTGGCGACGATACGGCATCGGGCGCATGGGGGGCGCGCAAGACCTTTGGTTTTGTCGAACGCGGACTCGACAGCAATGCGGGGGCGAAGCGGTTCGGCTATCACATCATGGCCATCCCTGGCCAAGGCGCGTGTCGCAACGATGGCACCGGCTGGGATTTTGCCGCCAATTGGGCGGGCAAGCGCGCGGCGCTGGCAGCGGTCAACACCGAATATGGGGCATGGCCGTTCGATCTTGTCCTATCGCAGCACATCACCAACAGTATCGCCTATACCGCCGATGGCGGCGATCTGCGCGTTGGCATGGGGCGCTATTATGACTTGCTCGCCAGCACATGGGGCAAGCCGGTGACCCAGATCGAGGGCATCCCCGCGAGTACCAGCACCGATGGTTGGGCGACACTGGCGAACCAGACGCCCAACAGTGGCAAGGGCTTTCCGACCGCGAACCTTGGCCATATGTGGACGTTCAACGCTGATGTCGGCAGTGACGGCCTGCACGATGCGACGCGCCATTATCGCACGGCGGGCAAGATCGAGGACAGCATCGGGGCGTGGCGGGCGATCAACCCGACGCCGAACGACGACCGCGATTTGTGGCCACCCGAGGCGTTCGCCACGACGCTGACCAGCGCCTATGCCAGCGGCAGCACGATAGTGACCGCCGCCGCGCCCGAGGTCGGTTCGTGGGTCGCGGTGCAGCTTGACACGCTGGCGTGGAGCGTCGCGCGACAGGTAACGGCGGTGACGGGCAGCGGGCCATACACTGTCACGCTGTCGGGCACATTGGCGAGCGGCGCGGCGATTGGTAAGCCCGTGCGCAACACGCCGGGCGACGGGCTGCATCCAAGC
>JACEST010000067.1 GCA_013911715.1 Sphingopyxis sp.
ATGATGGCCTGTCGCGGCTCGACCGCGAGGCGGGCAAGAGCTTTGCCCATCTGCATGTGCCGACCAGTTGCCGCCACTGCGAGCATCCGCACTGCATGGCCGATTGCCCGCCCAACGTCATCCACCGCGGCCCCGATGGCGAAGTCTATATGGAGGACGGCTGCATCGGCTGCGGCAATTGCATGCGCAACTGCCCCTATGGCGTGATCCGGATGGAGGCCAAACCACCCAAAAAGCCGAGCCTGTTCCAGTGGCTGTTGTTCGGGTTCGGGCCGGGTCCGGGCGAACCTTCGCCCAAATGGACCAAGGCCAATCTGCCCGAAGGGACCAAGCCCAAGAAAATCGCGGTCAAATGCGATATGTGCAAGGGCATCGAAGGCGGCCCCGCGTGCGTGCGCGCTTGCCCCACCGGCGCGACGATCCGCGTCACCCCCGAAGAATTTTTGTCGGTCGCCAAACTGGGTGAGGAGGGCGACTGATGGCGCTCGGCCCGGGCCTCATCCGCCGCCGTACGCGCGCCGCCGCCGCGCAAACCGGACGCGTTCGGCAAAGCACGCACGAGGGTTTCCTGTCCTACGCGGGCTTTCGCTGGGCCAAGATTTCGGGCGGGCTGATGCTGCTCGTGATTATCTCCTACATGCTGGTCGACGTTACCCCGCGCCACAATGGCGGCAGTTGGTATGGCTATACGCTTGGTACCATCGGCGCAGGCATGATCCTGTGGCTGACCGCGCTCGGCGTGCGCAAGCGGCAGATGACGAGCGGTGCCTGGTCTTTGAAGGCCTGGACATCGGCGCATGTCTATCTCGGCCTGTCGTTGATTGTCATCGGCACCTGGCACACGGGCTTTCAGCTCGGCTGGAATGTCCACACGCTGGCCTGGGCGCTGATGATGGTCGTCATCCTGTCGGGGCTGTTCGGCATTTTTGTTTACGCAACGCTGCCGCAGGCGCTCGCGGCGAACCGCGAACAGATGACGCAGATGCAGATGCTGGAGGCGATCCGCGCCTTCGACCGCCAACTGCATGTGGCTGCATTGGCGCTACCGCCGGCGATCAGCGCGCCGGTGCAAGGATCATTGGAACAGGACCCCTTTGCAGGGTCGGCCACGAGCCGCTTTACCGGGCGCTATCCGCGCTGCGCGACCGCGGCGGCGCGCAAGGCGTTGGTCGGGGTGCCCGGTGAGGGGGTGGCGCGCATTACCGATTTGCTCGACCAGAAAATCGCGGCGCTGGCGCGGCTGCGCGGGCATTTGCGCATAAGAGCGATCCTTGAGGTCTGGCTCTATGTCCATGTGCCAATGACCTTTGCGCTGATCGCCGCGCTGACGGCGCATGTCATCAGCGTGTTTTTTTACTGGTAGGGGCGGGGCATGGCGTTCATCCTTCGCCGGGTATCGGTCACACGCGCGGGCAAGGCGATTGTCCGCGACCGCCCCTTTGCCGGGGCCAGCATCCGCATCGGGCGCGACGGCGGCAATGATATTCATATCGAAGATCTGGCGGTTAACCCGCACCATGCGACGCTGACCTCGCCCGATGGCCGCCGCGTCCGCGTGACGGCGAGCGAGGGGCTGGGGTTTGATTTCAACGGTCGCAATGTTGACGATGCCGAATTTGATAGCGCCAGCGGCGCCGAGCTGCGCTTTGGCGGCCATCGCCTGACCGTCCAGCGCGAGGGCGAGGCGATCATCCTGCTGGTCGAACGCACTGGGGAGCTCAGCCAGTCGGCGAAGGATGTCGACGAAATCAGCGCCTTCTCGCTGCGCGGCCTGCTGCCCGGACGGCGCGTGGGGGCGTGGGGTTTTGCCCTGCTGATGCTTGCGGCGTTTCTGATCGCGCCGTTGTGGAGCTGGTACAGCTTTCGGTCCGTCGATGAGCGGCCCGCTGGTTTTCATGCTGACAGCAGCTGGTCGTCAGGTCCGCTATCAAGCGCGCATGCCTCGCTCAAAGATGATTGCCAGTCGTGCCATGTCGAACCCTTTGTCACCGTCACCGACAGCGCCTGTGTCAATTGCCACACCGGCGAGCATGAAAAATTGGGCGCGGCGCATGCGGGTGCCAGCACCGCGACCTTGCTTGCTGCGCGCGCGCCATTGTCTGGCGGCGAAAAACTGCTGGCGAATGTGGGCGAAGCGTTCAACAAGCCGCAGGGACGCTGCACCCAGTGCCATACCGAGCATGAAGGCGCAGGGCCGATGCCCGCGACGGCGCAAGCATTCTGCGCCGATTGCCACGACGGGATGAGCGGGCGCATCAAGACCGAGCTCGCCGATGCCGCCGATTTCGGGATTGACCATCCGCAGTTCCGCCCGATGGTGCGCCCTGCGCCCGGCGCGAAACTGGTGCGCGCGTCGCTCGGTGGCAAGGCTGCGGACTTTAGCGGCATGAAATTCCCGCACGATGTGCATATGGACGGCAAGGGCGGCGTGGCGCGGATGGCGGCCAGTTTCGCCGGGCGCTATGGTTTCGCGCGCGGAGGGCTGCAGTGCAAGGATTGCCACAGCGTCGAACGCGATGGGGTGGCGTTCAAGCCGGTCGATATGGAGGCCGAATGCGCTATGTGCCACAGCCTGGCGTTCGAACAGGTCGGCGGGGTGACGCGCACGCTGCGTCACGGCGAACCGGCGCAGGTGATTGCTGACCTCACCGCTTATTATCGCTCGACCCCGCCGTCGCGCCCGCTGCAACTGGGCGGGATGGCGCGGCGGCGCCCGGGCCAATATGCCGAGGGGCAGGTGTATAATATCTATTTTCGTGAAGTCGCGGTGCGCCCGTCACGCGCCAGCGAGGCGATTGCCGCCGTCTTTTCAAAGGGCGGGGCCTGTTACGACTGCCATACCATCTTTGCCCCCGCGAGCGGCAACAATTGGCGGGTGATGCCGGTCAAACAAACGAGTCGCTATTATAGCAAGGGTTGGTTCGACCATGCAGCGCATGAAGAGACCAAATGCGCCGATTGCCACACCGAAGCGCGCGGATCGAAGCTCGCCACCGATCTGTTGGTGCCGGGGCTGAAACAGTGCCGCGACTGTCATGTCGGCGGCGAAGGCGCGCAGATGGCGGGGCGAACGGTTGCCGATCCGGTAAAATCATCCTGTGCGATGTGCCACGAATATCATATGGACGGCGGTAAGCCGTGGACGCCAAAGCCCAAGAAGAAAGCTGGCGATGTGACCACCATCACAGCAAGGCCGCGCGGTGCGCTCTATTCTGCTGACTTCGGGTCGGGCGGAAGGCGCGGAACCGGGGGATGACGGCGGGGTCGCAACCTGCCAGCCGAGCGGGGGTACGCCGATGTTGATTGCCCAGATCACCGACATTCATATCGGTTTCGACCCCGACAATCCGGCGGAGTATAATCGCAAACGGCTCGACGATGTGCTCGATCTGCTGATCAGCGGACCGAACCGGCCCGATTTGTTGCTGGCGACGGGAGATATCACCGACCGCGGCGATGCCGACAGTTACCGGCGGCTGGCCAACGCCTTTTCGCGCTGTCCCTTTCCAGTGTGGCCCAGCGTCGGCAACCATGACTTGCGCGATCCCTTTCATGCGCAATTCCCCGGATTGGGCGATACCAACGGCTTCGTTCAATACAGCATAGACCTGCCCGAACTGCGGCTGATGACCATCGATACGCTCGAGGAAGGGCGGCACGGCGGAGCGTTTTGCGCCGACCGGGCGGCCTGGCTCGACGCCGAACTGGCGCGCGCGCCCGACAAGCCAACCTATATCGTCATGCACCACCCGCCGGTCGAGGCTGGTATCGAATGGATGAACACCGACCACCGCGAGCCATGGGTGGCGACTTTCGGCGACATAGTCGACCGGCACAGCCAGGTGCGCGGGTTGATCTGCGGCCATTTGCATCGGTCGGTGACGATCAACTGGCATGGGCGGACCGTGGCGATATGTTCATCGACCGCGCCGCAAGTATCACTCGACCTGCGTCCGATCGACCCGGACCGCCCCGATGACCGCCCGATGATCGTCGCCGAAGACCCTGCCTATGCGCTCCACCGCTGGAACGGCCGCGAGCTGGTGAGCTTTTTCGACCATGCCGGGGCGCACACGATGCTCGCCAAATATGACGCGAAACTGCAGCCGCTGGTGCGCGAGTTAAAGGGCGAGCGGCCCCAATAAGGCCATTTTCAAACCCCGCCTGCCCTGAGCTTGTCGAAGGGCTGTCCTTTCTTTGCGACTTAGAAAGAAAGAACGACCCTTCGACAAGCTCAGGGTAGGCGGTGTGGGGAGAGCATGTGTTGGCTGGTATTCAATAGCCCAGCGTCAAATCCACCTGCGGCGCCACCGGTTCGCCGCGTTCCCAGCGCGCCAGATTGTCGAGGAAGCGCTGCGCCGAGCGGACGAACATCTTGTCCTGCGCGCGGCCCGACAGGTGCATGGTGATATGTGCACTGGGGAGCGTCCAGAGGATATCATCGGCGGGCAGCGGTTCGGGCGTGGTGACATCCAGGAAAGCATGGCCGATCTGGCCCGATTGCAGCGCAGTGACGAGCGCGGCCTGATCGACCACGCAGCCGCGCGCGATGTTGATGAGGGTGGCGGTGGACTTCATCGCCGCGAGTTCGCCCGTGCCGATCATGCCGTCGGTTTCGGGGGTGGCGGGGACCGCGAGGATGACCCAGTCAAAATCGCCGAGTCGGCTGCGCCACTGGTCGGGGGTCAGCGTATTTTCACCCACACTGCGGCGCACCACGGTGACATCGACCGCGAACCCCTTCAATCGTTCCTCGACCAGCTTGCCGATCGCGCCATAGCCGAGCAGCAGCGCCTTGCTGCCATAAAGTTCGACCTTGCCCGGCGAATCCATCAGCCATTCGCGCCGGTCCTGCGCGCGGACGACGTTGCGGTATCCCTTGGCGACGGTCAGCATCCCCATGACGACATATTCGGCGATGGTGATCGCGTTGATGCCTGCGCCGTTGGTGACGATGGTGCCGCGCTGCTGGAGCGCGTCGAGCGGCATGCCGTCGACCCCGGCATAAATGCTGTTGAGCCATTTGAGACTGGTCGCGGCGGTGATGATCGCGGCCATGTCGCGCTTGTCATACATGTCGAACCAGCCGATTTCGGCGGTTGGGGCGAGCGCGAGCGCCTCTTCCTTGCTGGCAAAGAAATGCGGCTCGACCCAGTCGGGCAGGCGGCCTTCGATGAGCGGGCGGATGAGGCCCGACAGGACGGTTTTGGTCATTACATTTCCTCCCTATCGCGAAGCGATGGGGAGGGGGACCACCCGCAGGGCGGTGGAGGGGTTTGCTTGCCCCAAATACCCCTCCACCATGCTGCGCATGGTCCCCCTCCCCATGCCAATGGCATGGGGAGGAAAGTCAAACCTCAATCCGCCAATCCCAGCCGAGCGGGTCGCCATCCATCACCTCGACCCCGCGCGCGATCAGATCGTCGCGGATGGCGTCGGAGCGGGCGAAGTCCTTGGCGGCGCGGGCTTCCTTGCGGGCGGCGAGGGCGGCTTCGATTTCGGGCTCGGTGATGGTGGCGGTGATGGGGCGGATGCGGAGGTCGGTGCGGGTTAGGGTGATGAGATTGAGGCCAAGGACGGAATCCATTTTCGCGATTGCGTGAAGTTTCGTTTCTGGAGCTTCGTCCTTCAGAGACAAAGCCCATTCAACTGACGTGACCGCTTCTGGCGTATTAAGATCGTCAAACAATACCCTTTCGAAATGCATTGTTCCGACCATTCGGACGTCATGGCCAACTGATTCAAAGTTTCTGTCACCCTGAACTTGTTTCAGGGTCCACGGCGCTTCGCCGCCGCCTTGCGCTATGGATGCTGAAACAAGTTCAGCATGACGGGATTTGAGTTTTTCAACCCCCATCACCATCCGCTTGAGCCGCACCAACGCCGCCTGCAACCCCTCCCAGCTGAACTCCAGCTCGCTGCGGTAATGCGCCTGCAGGCACATCAGGCGGTAGGCGAGGGGGTGGAAGCCCTTATCGACCAGTGTTTGCAGGCGCAGAAATTCGCCCGCCGACTTGGACATTTTGCCGCGCCGGTCGATCAGGAAATTATTGTGCATCCAGATGGCTGCGCCGCTGTGGTCGCTGCTGCACCGTGCCTGGTTCTGCGCGATTTCATTGGGGTGGTGGATTTCGCGGTGGTCGATGCCGCCGGTGTGGATGTCGAACGGCAGGCCCAGCAAGGCTTCGGACATGACAGAACATTCCAGGTGCCAGCCCGGCGCGCCGCGGCCCCACGGGCTGTCCCATTCCATCTGGCGCGTTTCGCCCGGCGGGGTGGTGCGCCAGATCGCGAAGTCGGCGGCGTTGCGTTTGCCGTCGACCGGTTCAATCCGGCTTTCGCCGTCATCGGTCTGCGCGCGCGCAAGCTTGCCATAATTGGCGACAGTCGAAACGTCGAAGTAAAGCCCGCTGGCGAGCTGGTAGCAATGTCTGTCGGCGATGCTTTTAGCATAATCGATCATGGCGGGCACATAGTCGGTGGCGATCGACCAATGTGCGGGCTGGTTGCAATTGAGTGCCTTGAAATCCGCCCAATAGGCCTCGGTATAATGGCGGGCGATGTCCCAGATCGATTGCGCCTTTTCCGCCGCCATTTTTTCCAGCTTGTCCTCACCCGCATCGGCGTCGTCGGTCAGATGGCCGACATCGGTGATGTTGATGACATGTTTGAGCTGATACCCCTTGAACGACAGCACGCGGCCCAGCGTGTCGGCAAAAACATAGGCGCGCATATTGCCGATGTGCGGGTAGTTATAGACCGTCGGGCCGCAGCTATAGACGCGCGCTTCGCCGGGGTGGAGCGGCTGGAAGGGTTCCAGCTGGCGGGTCAGGCTGTTGAACAGCATCAGCGGGGCAGCGTCGGTCATGCCGCGCGCCATGCCCCGCCCGTGCTCCATCCGTCAACTATTCGTCGGGCACCCACAGATCCTCGTTGCCCGCGCCGGTCACCGGATCGTCGATCAGTGGCTCGCCGGTCAGCGGATCGAGCCCGCGCAGCGTGATCAGCGGCGAGATGACCGAGCTGTCGCCGGTGCCTTCGTCGCCCTCGCCCTCACGGCCCTCGCCGTCGTTATCGACCTCTTCCTCGATCACGTCCTGCACGGGGAAACGCGATTCGGGGTTGCTGGTCGGCGGCGGTGCGCCGCAAGAGGCGATATTGCCGAGCGGGCAGCCGTTGACCGTCGACAGCGGATTGAAGCGCAGCGGCGGCGGCGCTGCGGTCGGCGTGCCCGTCGGGCTGGCGCTGACCGGGCCGTTGACGGTCACCAGCGGGATGACCGCCAGCCCGGTTACCACGCCTGCAGTGGTCCGCTGCACGGCGTTGATGACGAAATTGTCGAGCGGCCCGGGGCCATTGACGAATAATCCGCCCGCGCCAAAGCTGAGCCCGCGCCGCTGGTCAAACGCGGTGCCGGTGCCGCTGTTCTGGATATAGACGCTGTTTGGTGCATCATGGTCCAGAATGATGCGGTTCGCCGCGAGTGCGCCGATGTCGCTGGTGATGCCGTCATTCTGCGCCAGCCGCGCGTCAATGGCTGCGGTGTCGGTCAGTGTCGAAATGTCGGTAATCGCCTGCGCGGTGGCAACGACAATGTCATCCGATTCGAGGTTGAGGATACCCGCCAGCTGATCGGGCGCGGACCCGGTCACATAGATGGACCCTGTGCCCAAAATCACTTCGAGCGCATCTTCGCCGCGGACCAGCACTTGCTGGCCGTCGCCTGCGCCGGTGAAACGAACATCGCCCAGCACGCGCAGCTTGCCCGTCGTTTCGATCTGGAAAGTGCCATTTGCACCGAACTGCTGCGCGGCGTTGATCGTGAAATCGTCGATGATGACGTCGGGCGGGCGGCTTGAACCGATGGTGATGGGCATCGCCGCTTGTACGCGGATGCCGCGAACAGAGATGGTGTTGCCGAACAGCTGAGTGACCTCGGTTGCATCGAGGTGCCAGCCGCTGCGGTTGCCGGTGCCGCCAATGAAGGTTGGCGCGTTGGCATCATTGTTGGCCACGAACACTGATTGGGTGGTACCGAGCACGCCGATGCGGCCGTTGGTGCCGATGGCGATATCGCCTGATTGTGCCCGGATGTCGGCCGCCGAAATCAGTCCGTTGACGACCAGCCGCTCGCCCGCCTCGATATCCAGATTGGTCGATGCCGAAATCTGGCCCAGCGTGATATTTTCATCGGCGTCAAGGTCGAGCGACCCCGCGCTGACCGCAGCCTGATTGACAGTCAAGATGCCGCCGGTGGTCGTGAAACTGCTGTTGCCCGCCAGCGAGGCGGCCTGAATGACAATGTCGCGCGCCGAATTGATGATTGCCCCCCCGACATCGGTGGTCAGCTGGGCAAAAGTCGTCGTGCTGCCCGTGGCGGTCAGGTTGATGCTGTTGGCGCTGGCGGTGATCGGTCCGCCCGACTGGATGGTCATTTGGATCAGGCCATTGTCAGCGTCCAAATTGGTAGATCCGCCCACCGTCAGCTGGCCATTGAGGTCGGTCACGGCATCGAGCACGGCGTTGCCGGACACCTGAATCGAGTCAAAGGACATCGTGGGTGCGGTCATCGTCAGATTGCCGCCGACCAGGTTGGCCAGCGGGGTTTGAATGCCCTGCAAGATTGTAATGGCGGTGCCCGCCGTGATGGTGGCATCGGTGCCTGCGATGATGCGGCCAAGGTTTGCATTGGTTTCGGCATCGATGACCAGCGCAGTGCCGCTTTGCAGGCGCGTCGTCGTGAGCGCGCCGCTGTTGGTGACAATGTCGATGCGGGTGCCCGCGCGCAAATCGCCGCCGGTGACGCTGGTGACAAAGCCCTCTTGCCCGATGCTGATCCGCTGCCCCGCCACCGCGCTGTCGAGGCGCGTTATGCTGCCCCCCGTCTCCAACGCAGTGAAGATGTCGTTGCTCGCCGTCAATGAAGCCGCCGATAATGCGCCGCCGTCAAAGTCGAGCGAGATATTGCCGCCGCCCGCATTGGCGCTGCCCAGCGTGATATTGCGCCCTTCAAGGAAAATCGAATCGTCGAGCGAGGCCAGCGTCGCGGCGGTGATGTCGCCGGTCTGCGACGTAATCCGCAGCGTCCCGGACGAGGATGCGTCCGCCACGTCGATATTGCCCGCAGCGCTGAGCGTCAACGCCAGCGCCGCATCGGCATTGGCCAGATCAATGGCGCGCCGCGCGTTGACGGTAATGTCGCCGCCCGAACCGAGCGTCTGCGTCCCTACAATGTCGCCATTGCCCTGCGGCGGCCCAGCGGCCGAAACAGTGCCTGCCACCGTGGTCAGGCGCACGTCCCCCGCGCCTTGCACCGTCGCAAAATCAATCTGCGCGCCGGTCACGTCGATCACGCCGCCTGCGGTGGAATTGCCCAGATTGATGCTGTCGCCCGCAGTGATGACAATGTCACCGCCCGTAATGATGCTGGCCAGCCCGGTGGCGAAATCGCCTGCTACGGTTGCCGTGAAATTTCCGTCGGCTTCAGCATGGTCGATTGCGACATTGCCGGTCGAAATGATCGTGAAATTGGCTCCTTCGCCATCATTGTCAAAACCATCGCCCGTGGCGCGCAAATCGCCCAGCACCATGGTGCTGCCGTCCAACAATATGTCGTCGCCCGCCTCGGCGTTGAAAATGTCGACGGTGCCGCCGCCGCTGACCGAAATGTCCTGACCGGCTGTCAGCGCATTCGAAACATTGGTGGCCGCTGCCGCCAGGATGAAGATGCTGGAACCTGCTGTCCCCTGACCCAGGTTAACGGCACTGGCGACGATGGACAGATTGTCTGCGGCGTTGGCCGCAATCAGCGTGACCAGGCCATTGGCTCCAAAATCGGCGCTGCCGCCATTGGAGCTGACGCTGCTGCCTTGGTCACCCAATATGTTCTGGCTGGCAAAAAAGCCGATGTTGCCGCCAGCTTGCACGGTGGATCCGCCGCTGTTGTCGAGGTGGGTCAACAGAATATCGTTTTGTGCCTGGACGGTGACTGATCCGCCCGCAGCCAATTGGCCGGAGCCGACCATTTCGAACGCAATATTGGTATCAGAGACGATCAAGGCATCGCCGCCAACGGCCAAGCTGCCGCCGTTGTCCGCCGCCACGCGCACACCGTCGGTCGAGCGCAATTCCATCGGCCCGGCAATGTCGATAGTGGATGAACCAGCGTCGATGTCGATGGCAAAGCGGCCAGACGCCGAATCCGAACCCAGCGATTCGGCAACGAGCGAGAGCAGTGAAATGGCAGGGGTGCTGCCACTAAACGACGCGACGTCAAAGACGATGGTCCCGCCACTGCCAAAGGGGTTGCCAAAATTGTCGAGCGCGCTGCTGCTCAATTCGACGAACCCGGCGTCGATGCCGCCGCTTTCGCCGCTGGTGGCAAAGCTGATAGTGCCGCCCTGACCGCGCTCGAGGGCAAAGTTGAAATCACCCGGGCCGCCAAGCGGGCCTTCTGCGCCATTGGCACCCGCGATGCCGTCTGCGCCGTTACCTGCAGCCGAAAGCCCGCCCAATCCGCCTGCGCCGCCTTCGCCTGCGCCGCCGCCGAAACCGGCTGCGCCTTCGGCACCCGTTGCACCGGCAAGCCCACCAGCACTGACCAAGAGATCGCCCGACGCGATATTGGCGTCGGACGTGGACAGCAGGACATTGCCGCCTGCTCCAATGCCGCCGATCCCGCCGATCCCGCCATTGCCCCC
>JACEST010000068.1 GCA_013911715.1 Sphingopyxis sp.
CCCCCGATCCAATCCGCCTCCGCCACCGAAACACTTGCAACGCCGCTGATCCAGCCGTTCGATATCGACGCCAGCCGCCGCATGTCGGTGCCGGTGATGATCGGCGCGCAGGGGCCTTTTGCCTTCATTGTCGATACCGGGGCCGAGCGCACCGTCATTGCGCGCGAACTGGCCAACCGGCTCACGCTCGCCGAAGGTGCGCCGCTGCGGCTGGCCACGATCAGCGGGCCGATGACCGCACCGTCCTATCGTGTCGCTGCGCTGGCGATGACCAACCTCACCCTCGCGCCGTTCGAGGCACCGGCGCTTTATGGCAACCACATCGGCGCTGCCGGATTGCTCGGGGTCGACATGCTGCATGGGCGGCGCGTGCTCATCGACTTTCGCAAGGAAGAAATGCGCATCAGCGCCAGCCGCCGCAGCCAACGTCCGCTGATCCGTGATGATGATGCGATTGTCGTCACCGCGCGCAATCTGGCGGGTCGCCTGATCCTGTCGGATGCGCGCATCGATGGCAAGCGGGTCGATGTCATTGTCGATACCGGCGCGCAAACCAGCATCGGCAATCTTGCCATGATGCGGCTGGTGCGCAAGCGAAAGCAGAACCGCTTCCCCTTTGTCGCCACCGAACTCACCGGGGTAAGCGGCGACACCATCGCGGCCCAAATGACGGTGCTGCGCCGCATCGATATCGAGGGGCTCGACGTCAACGATCTCAGCATTTCTTTTGCCGACAGCCATGCCTTTCGCGCGCTGGGGCTGGGCGATCGTCCGGCAATGCTGCTCGGCATGGATGCGCTGCGGCTGTTCGACCGGATCGAGATTGATTATGCCAACAAGCGCATCATCCTTGATCTGCCCGACGACGCGGCACGACCGGGTGGACAGCGGCTGGCGGCGCATCCCCTGGCGGTCCCTTCCTCCTGATCCCGCTTGCGCCTTCGCCCGGGGCGCGATAGCGCGCAGCCGTGGAACCGGCCCCCGACCCCTTTGCCTTTGAATTCGCCGGTGAGTGGTGGCGCGCAACGCCCGAAGGCGCGCTATTCTGGCCGCGCCACCGCATATTGCTGGTCGCCGACCTCCACCTCGAAAAGGCGAGCTGGTACGCCCGTCACGGCCAGCCGCTGCCGCCCTATGACAGCCGGGCAACGCTGGCATCGCTCGGTGCCATCGCCGCGCGGCTGGACCCGCGCGAAATATGGTGCCTTGGCGACAGTTTCCACGACCGCGACGGCCAGGCCCGGATCGACCCGGCGGCAGAGGCGCTGTTGCTACGCCTCGCGGCGCGGCATCGCTGGTTGTTCATTGCCGGTAATCATGACGGCCTGCCCGATGGGCGCTGGGGGACATCATCGGTCGATGTGCTGACGCACGGCGGGCTGGTGTTTCGCCACGAACATGACCCGGACGACCCGCGTCCGCAGCTTTCGGGCCATTATCATCCCAAAGCATCGGTTGCGCTGCGCGGCCGCCATGTCCGGCGGCCCTGTTTTGCCTGCGGCGAAAGCGCGCTGATCCTGCCCGCCTTTGGCAGCCTCACCGGCGGGCTCGACATCGATGATCCGGCAATCGCACGCCTGTTCACTGGACCCTATGCCGCGTTGGTGCCAACCGCACAGGGGATTGCGACATTTCCCCGCGCGCCTGTGGCGAAAATGTCGCATATTCGTGAATAATCTGCGATTATTGCTGCACCGCGCCTAGCAACATGGGCGCTCAGCGTTATGACGACGCCATAAAGATATAAAAATTGATGGGAGAGGATGATATTATGACCAAATTTCGCTTGATCGGCGCAGCGAATCTGCTGCGCGGAACTGCCCTCGGCGTCACGCTTGCCGTAGCGGCAGTGGCCATGCCAGCCGCCGCGCAGGATGCTGAGGCGGCTGCCGAGGAATCGGATGACGGCACGATCATCGTAACCGCCACACGCCGCAGCGAGGCACTGTCCGACGTGCCCATCGCTGTGTCCGCAGTCACCGGCGAAACGCTGGAAAAAACAGGCGCAACCGACGTGCGCGCGCTGGGTCAGGTTGTCCCGTCGCTGCTCGTGTCTGGCGCCACGAGCGAGGTCAATTTCACTGCGCGTATCCGCGGCATCGGCACTGTTGGTGAAAACCCAGGGCTGGAATCGTCAGTCGGCCTGTTCATCGACGGCGTCTATCGCAGCCGCACCGGCGTGGGCCTGTCCGAACTGGGAGAAATTGAACGCGTCGAAGTGCTGCGCGGACCGCAGGGCACGCTGTTTGGCCGCAATTCGACCGCTGGCCTCATCAACATCGTGACCAAGGGCCCACAGATTGGCGAATTCAGCGGCAAAGCGGCTATCTCCTATGGCAATTTTAATTATTGGCGTGCCGACGGCAGCGTCAACGCGCCGCTCGGCGACAGCGCCGCTGTCCGCCTTGATGGCGTGTGGCAACAGCGCGATGGCTTTATCGACAATGTAACGCCGAACCAACCCGACATTAATGATCGCGACCGCTATCTGGTGCGCGGCCAACTGCTGTTTGAGCCAAGCGATAGCATCAAAATCCGCCTGATTGCCGATTACAGCTCGCGCAGTGAAAATTGCTGCGGTGCCGTCATCCTCAATCCGGTCCGCAACCTGAGCCGCGCGAGCGCCACCGGGTCGGGACTGGCCAATGTCGTGCAATCGCCCAACACGCTGCTGCCGCTTCTCCAGGCCCTCGGTGCCAATCACCAGATTGCTCCGGTCGGCACCAGTTTTGTCCGCCGTCAAGCGACGACTCCGGGGGTCGATTACCGTTCGGACAGCACCGACTGGGGCGTTTCGGGCGAACTTACGTGGGAATTGGGCGCTGCGTCGCTGACATCGATCACCGCCTATCGCGATTTCGAGAACGCGCAGGGACAGGACGCCGACTTCTCTGGCGTCGACATTCTTCGCCGGAGCGATCTCGACCGCCGCTTCCGCCTGTTCACACAGGAACTGCGGCTGCAGGGCGAAGCTTTTGACGGTCGTCTCGACTGGCTGATCGGCGGCTATTATTCTGATGAAAAACTGAACGTCGACGATGACATCGTCTATGGCAACAATTACGAACAATATGCCAACTGCCTGTTGTTCGCTGGCGTGCTGCCGTCGGCCGTGCTGCCGACCAACCCCTTCTGCGTGAATGTCCCGGTATTGCAAGCGACAGCGGCCGCCACCGGCAGTTCGACGCTCGCGGCTTTGGTTGCCAATCCGGCGCGCCCGGGTTTCGGTTCACTCGCAGCAGTGCTGGGCCAGCCGACCATCGCCATCAACGGCACCGGCAACCAGAGTTCGACCTTTGAACAACAGAGCCGCAATTTTGCAGTTTTCACCCATAACAGTTTCGACATCATCGAAGATACCCTGACCTTGACCGTCGGCGCTCGCTATACTGATGAAAGGAAAACATTGGATGCCAACGCCAATTTCAACAATGGCATCTGTCCGCTGATCGTCAATTCGCCGTTCCAGGCGTTTGCGACATTGCCCTGTGTCATCAACGGCACCGCGCCCGATTTCGCGCGCGGTTCCACCGGGACGGCGTTTGAGGACGACCGGTTCACCGGCACGGTCGTGCTCAGCTGGAAACCCAGCCCGGACTGGCTGGTCTATGGGTCGGCGTCAAAGGGCTATAAGGCTGGGGGCTTCAACGTTGACTTCTCGGCGCTTGATCGTCCGTGCTTCACGGCATTTGACGCCGCGTGTGCAGCGCGTCTGGCACGGCCCGCCAACACGACCGGCAATGGCCGCGCCGAAGCCAGTGACCTGCAGTTCGCAAGCGAAACAGTCGATGCCTATGAATTTGGCGTCAAATGGAATGGTCCGGGCGCCGATATCAATATTGCCGCTTTCTATCAAAGCTATAGCAATTATCAGCTAAACACCTTCAATGGCGTGAACTTCGAGGTGACCAACATTCAGGCGTGTCGTGATGACCTGAATGGCACCGATCGCGATAGCTCGCCAGTGACAGGCGCGTGCGCATCTGACCGCTTGCGCCCCGGCGTGATTTCGAGGGGCTTCGAGATTGAAAGCTTCTTGCGCCCGGCGCGTTATTTCTCGGTCAACATGGGTCTGACCTATGTCGACACGCTCTACCGCAACAATTTGACCGGTACCGGCGGTCAGCCATTGTCGCCGGTATTGTTCCAGCTGCCTGGCAACAATGTGTCCAACTCATCGGAATTTGTGGCCACTGCCGGCATCAGCTGGACCCCGCCGATCGGCGACAATGGCATGACGGGTCTCGTCTATCTCGATACCCGGCTGCAAAGCGACACCAACACGGGGTCCGATCTTGATCTGGAAAAGGTGCAGGACGGCTTTGCGGTGTTCAACGGCCGGATCGGTCTTTATGGAAATGATCGCGCGTGGGGCATCGAATTGTGGGGCCAGAATCTGCTGAACAAGAAATTTTACCAGATTGCCGCCGATACCCCGCTCCAGGGCGGCGGCACCCTTGCCGCAGTGGCCGCACCCGCGTCGAGCGGGCTGCCTGCAACCGCCAACCAGCTGTTCATCGGCTTCCCCGGCGAACCGCGCACCTATGGCATCACGCTGCGCGGCAGCTTCTGATCGCCTGAGAAAATGACCTGACAGGGCCCGTCCACCACCTGGTGGGCGGGCTTTTTCTATGCGCTATTCGCGCGCCCCGAACAGCGCCGTGCCCACGCGCACATGCGTCGCGCCCAGCATGACGGCGGTTTCATAATCGCTGCTCATCCCCATGCTGCGCAGCGCCAGCGCATGGCGATCTGCCAGCTCCGCGAGCAGCGCGAAATAGGGCGCGGGCTCGGTGCCCAGCGGCGGCACCGCCATCAACCCCGCGATGGTCAGCCCGGCATCGCTGGCCTCGGCCAACAGCGCGGGCAGGCCGGTGATCGCCACGCCGCCCTTTTGCGGCTCGTTGCCGATATTGACCTGCACGAACAAAGTCGGTTGCCGTCCGGCTGCGTCGCACGCCTTCGCCAGCGCCGTCACCAGCGACGACCGGTCGAGCGAATGAATGGCATCGAACAGCGCCACCGCCTCACCGGCCTTGTTCGATTGCAATTGGCCAATCAGATGCAGTTCAATATCGGGGGTCGCGGCGCGCAATTCAGGCCATTTGCCCGCCGCCTCCTGCACCCGATTCTCACCAAAGACGCGCTGTCCGGCGGCAATCAGCGGCGCGATGGTGGCGGCATCGTGGGTCTTGCTGACCGCAATCAGCGTGACATCATCGGCCGCGCGCCCCGCGCGCCGCGCGGCGGCGGCGATAGCGTCGTGCACGGCGGCCAATCGCTGCGCGGCGTCGTCGGTCATACTTGCATCGCCTCTTGCTTGTGCCTGCTGGGCGCTTGCCTATAGGGTCGCG
Source organism: Sphingopyxis sp. (assembly GCA_013911715.1). Taxonomy (GTDB): domain Bacteria; phylum Pseudomonadota; class Alphaproteobacteria; order Sphingomonadales; family Sphingomonadaceae; genus Sphingopyxis. The sequence goes on from JACEST010000068.1 coordinate 5,355, forward strand.
CATGGCCCCTTGTCATCACCCGCGCGGCGGCTGGCTGCTCACCGATGCGCGGCTCGACGGGCATGGGCTGGCGGCGGCGCGGCGCCTGCCCCCCGGCAGCACGATCATCTTGCGCAGCGATACGCTCGCACCCGCTGCGCGGCGCGCGCTTGCGGTCAGGCTCAAACATATCGTCCGGGCGCGGCGGCTGCGCCTGTTTGTGGCCAGCGGGGACATTGGCATGGTGCGGCGGATGGGGGCCGATGGGGTGCATTTGCGCGGCCGTTCGGCACGGCTGGCGGCAGCGGCGCGCCGCGCTGGCCTTGCCACCAGCGCGCCGGTGCATAATCACGCCGAAGCGCGCAGCGCGGCGCGGGCGCGCATCGATCATGCGCTGATTTCGCCGCTCCATGCGACGCGCAGCCACCCCGGCGCGCCGACCATCTCGCCGCGCCGCTTTATCGCGCTCGCGCTGGCGGCGTGCGCTGCGCCGGTCGCGGTGGGCGGGATGACGGCGGCGCGGCACCGCGCGCTGCGGCTGCGCACCAGCCGCATCAAACTCGCCTGGGCCGCTATCGATGCATGGGAAAAGCCGCGCTAAGCGCCGCGATCAGAAGCGGAACTGGGTCCCGACATAGACCGCCTGATTGTCGCGCTGCTCGTTGGTCAGCGGACCCAGCCGGTCGTCGCTCGAATAGCGCACGCCGGCGGTGACATCGAGGTTCTTGGTCAAGCGATAGCTGCCGCTCAGATCGACTTCCTGACCCGCCACGGGCACCCCAGCGCGCGGCGTCGCGCCTGCCGGATCGGCGACAATGGCGCTCACGCGCGAGGCGAAGCGCGATGGCTTGTCGCTCCGTTCTTCGGGTGCGCGGGCCTGCGGCAGGTTGCGGATGTCGAGCCCGCGGCCAACCTGCGGCAATGCAAATTTCTCAAAGCCCACCGACTTGCCCAGATTATAGGCCACCGGCGCAATCGCCACCGGCTTGGCAATGCCATCGATCAAGGCGCGCGTCCGGGCGCTGTCGGCACCCAGCGGCGCGCCATCGCGCGACCGCACGACCACGGTGATCGCCCGGTTGGCCTCGCGCCCGCCATTGAGCACGGGGGTAAAGCTGAAATTCTGGCGCGCGCGCTCCGACACCTGGGCATAGCGTGCGATCAGCCGCGGGTCGCCCGCTGCCGGGGTGAACTGCCCCAACAAGGCATTGGACAGCTCGGTATCGCGGATGCGATCGGCGCGGCTCATCGCGGCGAGAGCGGGGGGCAGCGCGAGCGCCGACACGGCCGCAACCGCGACCCCCGTCTTCAGCCATTTCGCCTTGCGCGGTGACATTGCCACAAACGACTCCAAATCCAGAATGTTACATAGGGGTTGGATGGAGCAATGCAAAGCGCGCTAACCAGATTTTGTTGCCCATTCGTCGGACTTTTCCCGAATCGCCTGCCGCTGTTGCACTGAGTCCACACCCTGCGTGCGTCGTGACGATGCCGCCGCCCTGCTTGCCCGTCCGCGCGAAGGGGGCTAGAGCGGGTTAGCAACAGGATTATGCGGCCTCGCCCGCGCCAAGGAAAGACCCAGCGTTTCATGAAATTTACCAGCAGAACCACCCGCCTGATTTTGACCAGCGCCGCGCTTGCCACGCTGGCCGCGTGCGGCGGTGCCGAACGACCGCGCGCCGACATCGCCGCATCGCAGGTCACCACCATCGGCGTGAACAGTTTTTTGTGGCGCGCCTCGCTTGACGCCTTGTCGTTCATGCCTTTGCTTCAGGCCGAATCGGCGGGCGGCGTGATCATCACCGACTGGTATGCCAATCCGCAGAATCCCAATGAACGGATGAAGGTCACCGTGTCGATCCTCGACCGTGACCTGCGCGCCGATGCGCTGCGCGTCGCCGCCTCGCGCCAGGTGGCGCAGAACGGCGGCTGGGTCGACGCGCCGGTTCAGGCCGCGACCGTGCAAAAGCTTGAGGAAATCATCCTCACCCGCGCCCGCGACCTGCGCCAAAGCGCGATTGAAGGCTGATTGGTTCACCGCAGCACGCAGGTCCTATGGCGGCGCGTATCTTTTTTCGTCACCCTGAACTTGTTTCAGGGTCCATGGCACAGGGTCTCGATGCTGCACCATGGATGCTGAAACTAGTTCAGCATGACATGAGGTAATTCATACTGGGGATTTTTCGCATGACCCGCGACCCGCGCTTTTCGCCGCTCGCCGCCGATGCGCGCTGGCAGGCGGCATGGGACGCCGCCAACAGTTTCCGCGCCGATGATGCGAGCGCGAAGCCCAAATCCTATGTGCTCGAAATGTTTCCCTATCCCTCGGGGCGCATCCACATGGGGCATGTCCGCAATTATACGATGGGCGACGTCATCGCGCGCTTCAAACGGATGACGAGGCACGAAGTGCTCCATCCGATGGGCTGGGACGCCTTCGGCATGCCGGCCGAAAATGCCGCGATGGAACAGGGCGTGCACCCCGGCGGCTGGACCTATGCCAATATCGCCGCGATGCGCGGCCAGCTCAAACGGTTGGGCCTGGCCATCGACTGGTCGCGCGAGTTCGCGACCTGCGACCCGGCCTATTATGGCCATGAACAGGCGCTGTTCCTCGACATGCACGCGGCCGGCCTCGTCTATCGCAAGGAAAGCTTCGTCAACTGGGATCCGGTTGACATGACCGTGCTCGCCAACGAACAGGTGATCGACGGGCGCGGCTGGCGCTCGGGCGCGCTCGTCGAACGGCGCAAATTGTCGCAATGGTTCCTGAAAATCACCGACTTTGCCGACGAATTGCTCGCTGGTTTGGGGACGCTCGACCAATGGCCCGACAAGGTCCGGCTGATGCAGGAAAACTGGATCGGCAAGTCGGTCGGCATGCAGTTCGGCTTCCGCTTCGTCGGCGGCAAACCCGCGTTCGACGTTTTCACGACGCGCCCCGACACGCTTTATGGCGCCAGCTTTGCCGCCATCTCGCCCGACCACCCGCTCGCCGCCGAGCTCGCGGCGAACAGCCCCGACCTTGCTGCCTTCATCGCCAAATGCCGCCAGCAGGGTACCGGCGCGGCTGAGATAGAGACCGCTGAGAAAATGGGCTTCGACACCGGGCTCGCCGTCGAACACCCGATCCTGCCCGACCAGCATCTGCCGGTGTGGGTCGTCAACTATGTGCTGATGGACTATGGCACGGGGGCGATTTTCGGTTGCCCCGCGCACGACCAGCGCGACCTTGATTTCGCGCGCAAATATGAATTGCACGTCATCCGCGTGATCGGTGACGGTAACGAAACCGACGCGCATTTCCGGGGCAATGAGGCCTTCACCGGCCCCGGCCCGCTGGTCAACAGCCATTTCCTGAACGGCATGACGATCGAGTCGGCCAAAGCCGCAATCATCACCCGCGCAGAGGCCGAGGGCTGGGGCCGGGGTACCACCGTGTGGCGGCTGCGCGACTGGGGCGTCTCGCGCCAACGCTATTGGGGCACGCCCATCCCCTTCATCCACTGCGATACGTGCGGCGTGGTGCCGGTGCCGAAGGATCAGTTGCCGGTTACTTTGCCTGAAGATGTCAGCTTCGACATCCCCGGCAACCCGCTCGACCGCCATCCGACGTGGAGCCATGTCGATTGCCCGTCATGCGGCAAAGCGGCGCGCCGCGAAACTGACACGCTCGACACTTTCACCAACTCAAGCTGGTATTTCCTGCGCTTCGCCAGCGCGCCTGCCGACGCGCCGTTCGACCGCGCCATGGTCAACCAGTGGCTGCCCGTCGGCCAATATATCGGCGGGGTCGAACATGCGATCCTCCACCTGCTCTATGCGCGCTTCTGGACGCGCGCGCTCCAGCATCTGGGCAAGCTCGATTTTGCTGAACCCTTCGCCAATTTGTTTACGCAGGGCATGGTGACGCACGAAACCTATGCCCGCGCCCAAGGCGAGGGGCTGCCGCCGATCTATTTCACGCCAGACGAGGTCGACCGCACCGGCGACGGCGCGACGCTGCGCGCCGATGGCGCTCCCGTCGATATTGGCCGTGTGATCAAAATGTCGAAGTCGAAGAAGAACGTCGTCGATCCCGACGCGATCATCGACCAATATGGCGCCGACGCGGTGCGCTGGTTCATGCTGTCGGACAGCCCGCCCGAACGCGACCTGCCGTGGAGCGAGGCAGGCATCGAAGGCGCGTGGCGCTTTGTCCAGCGGCTGTGGCGGCTGTTCGGCGACGTCGAACAGGTCGGCGACGGCGCGACCGACAAGGCGCTCGCGCGCACGTTGCACCAGACGATCGCCGGCTGCGCCAAAGACATCGAGGCGCTGCAGTTCAACAAGGCGGTCGCCAAAATCCACGCGCTCACCAATGCGGTGGAGAAAGCCCCAGCATCGGCCACCCGCGCCGAGGCGTGCGCGACGCTGATTCGCCTGATCGCCCCGATGATGCCGCATCTGGCCGAAGAAGGCTGGGCCGGGCTGCCATCTGCCTTGCGTCCGACCGCGCGCGTCGCTGATGCGCCCTGGCCACTCGCCGATCCCGCTAGCCTCGTCGACGATGAAGTCACCATCGCCATCCAGATGATGGGCAAATTGCGCGACACCATCACCCTGCCCAAGGGGCTCCCGCGCGACGAATTGCAGGCCGCCGCGCTGGCCGCGCCGCGCATCGTCGCACTGCTCGCCGGGGCAGTGCCGAAAAAGGTGATTGTCGTGCCCGACCGGCTGGTCAATATCGTTACCTGATGCGTGCGCTCATCCTCCTCGCCCCGCTTTTGCTCGCCGCCTGCGGGCTGCAACCGCTCTACAGCGCGGGCGGCACTGGGCCGGTCGCCGCCATGCTTGGCGATGTACGCGTCGCGCAGATTGAGGGGCAGGCGGGCTGGCTGGTACGCAACGCGCTGCGCGACCGGCTCGTCGCGGCGCAGGGCGGCGAGGGGCCGGGCGAACGCTTTCGCCTCGATGTAAAGCTTGAAGACAGCATCACCGGCTTTGGCGTGCGCGCCGATGATTCGGTCACGCGCGAACGCCGCACGCTGCGCGCGCGCTACCAGCTCGTCGAAACGGCCAGCGGCGAGGTCATCTTGGATGCCACCGCCACGTCGGACGCCGGCATCGATGTCGTCGGCAGCGAATTTGCGACCATTGCGGCTGAACAAAGCGCGCAGGAACGCCTGGCGCAGGCGATCGCCGACCAGATTGTCGCGCGCCTCGCGGTTTTTGCGCGCAGCCGCACCGCTGCCGCGCCGGGGCCATGAAGGCCGAAAAGCCAGCCGATCTGAACCGGCTGACCTCGATCGGCGGCGGCTCGCGGCTCTATTTGATTGCCGGACCTGACGAGGCGACC
>JACEST010000069.1 GCA_013911715.1 Sphingopyxis sp.
TCATCATCCTCATCGGCGGCGAGCATTACGGCTGCGAATTGCGGGCGCTCGGCGGGCGGCGGGCCGCTGACCTCGACCGACATTTTCGCGCCTTCGGCTTCGGTGTTGGGCAGAATTTCCACCGTGACGCGGTATAGTTCCTCAATCTCGCGCAGCTCGCGGCGCTTTTCGTTGAGCAGGTAGAAGGTCGCTTCCTGGCTGGCGCGCAGCGTGATGCGGCTGCCGCGGCCGCGCGCGGCTTCCTCCTCGATCATCCGCAGCGCGCCCAAGCCCGCCGACGAAGCGGTGCGCACCAGGCCCGTGCCGTCGCAATGCGGGCAGGGGCGGGTCGATGCTTCGAGCACGCCGGTGCGCAGCCGCTGGCGGCTCATTTCCATCAGGCCAAAGCCCGAAATACGCCCGATCTGGATGCGCGCGCGGTCGTTCTTCAGCGCGTCCTTCATCGCGCGCTCGACCTTGCGGATGTTGCTGCTGTGATCCATGTCGATGAAATCGATCACGACCAGCCCCGCCATATCGCGCAGGCGCAGTTGGCGGGCAATCTCGTTCGCGGCCTCAAGGTTGGTGTTGAGCGCGGTCTGCTCGATATTATGCTCGCGCGTCGAGCGGCCGGAGTTGATGTCGATCGACACCAGCGCCTCGGTCGGGTTGATGACGAGGTATCCGCCCGATTTCAGCTGGACGACGGGATTGTACATCCCCGCCAACTGATCCTCGACGCCGTAACGCTGGTACAGCGACACCGGGTCGGCATATTGCTTCACCTTGCGCGCGTGGCTGGGCATCAGGAGTTTCATGAACTCCTTGGCGGCGCGATAGCCCTCTTCACCCTCGACCAGCACATCTTCGATGTCGCGGTGGTAAATGTCGCGGATTGCGCGCTTGACGAGATCGCTGTCCGAATGGATCAGCGCAGGCGCGGCGCTTTGCAGCGTCTTGTCGCGAATTTCGTCCCACAGCCGGGCGAGATAATCGAAGTCGCGCTTGATCTCGACCTTGGTGCGGCTCATCCCTGCCGTGCGGACGATGCAGCCCATGGTGGGCGGCAAGTCGAGTTCATCGATCATCGCCTTCAATTTGCGGCGGTCGGCACCGTTCGAAATTTTGCGGCTGATCCCGCCGCCATGCATCGTGTTGGGCATCAGCACGCAATAGCGGCCCGCCAGCGACAAATAGGTGGTGAGCGCAGCCCCCTTGCTGCCGCGCTCTTCCTTCACCACCTGGACCAGCATCACCTGACGGCGGCGGATGACGTCCTGGATCTTATATTTGCGGCGCAGCGACATATTGCTGGTGTCGCGTTCTTCGGTGCGGCGGCCGCCACGCCCGCGGCCCTTGCCGCGGCGACCGTCGCGGCGCGGACCGCGCTGGCCGTCCTGGCCTTCGCCGCCTTCACCATCGGCCGCAGCGTCGTCGCTGCCTTCGTCCTGGTCGGCGCTATCCTGATCGGCGTCATCATCGTCGCGATGATCCTCGTCGTGGACGTCGCGGCGCTCGCCGTCGCCGTCCTCGGCCTGCATGTCCTCAACCTCGCCCTCGAGCGCGTCGAGATCATCCTCGGCGCGCATCGCGGCTTCGGCGGCGTGCTCGGCCTCTTCGCGCAGCAGCGCGGCGCGATCTTCCTTGGGGATCTGGTAATAGTCGGGGTGAATTTCGCTGAACGCCAGGAACCCGTGGCGGTTGCCGCCATATTCGACGAACGCCGCTTGCAGCGACGGTTCGACCCGGGTGACTTTGGCGAGGTAGATATTCCCCTTGAGCTGCTTGTGCTCGGCCGATTCGAAGTCAAATTCCTCGATACGGTTCCCTGTAATCACGGCAACGCGGGTTTCCTCGCGGTGCCGCGCATCGATTAACATGCGCGTGGTCATTATTGTAACTCCGGTGCGCGCAAACCTGGTCGCGCGCTGCCCTTATAGGTTTGAAAAATAATGCGTTATTGCCGCAATCGGGCTGCTCCCGGCCGCTCGCAAACGAGCTGTTCGTCCGGGCGCGCACGCGGTCCGGCCCCGATGCGAACCGGCACAGCAAAGCGCCGTTCGTGCATGGGGTGGAGGGCGTGACAAGCCGCATGTGGCATCAACCTGACGGAGGATGGCGCGCATGACCGGCAAAAACCGTTCCCGCGCTATCCGGGTGGGTGCCGGACCGCGGATGCAGCCCTGACATAACCGGAGGTGCTAGCACCCGTCGGCTGAGGCGGCAACAAAAACAACGGTTCACGCCCTGGCTGTTCACCGCGCCGCGCCGGTGGCATAGGGGCGAGATGGTGTTAATGGCGGGCCTGTTACTGACTTTGGCGGTCCCAGAGGGCGGCGCGAGCGCGGGCGCGATGCCGCCGCCGGTGCAGTATGAGCATCGCGCAGGCGCGCGGCGACCGGGTTCGCGCTACAGCGTGTCGGTGCCCATCGGCCGCCCCCGCCAGACGGCGGATATTCCCAAAATCGAAGGGCCGGCCGATGCGCGTCTGCCGCTGGTGGTGATCGACGCCGGGCACGGCGGGCACGACCCCGGCGCGATCAGCCCGCACAATGGCGCGCGCGAAAAGGATCTGACGCTCGCGCTCGCGCGCGCGCTGCGCGCTGAATTGCTGGCAACGGGCCGGATACGGGTCGCGCTGACGCGCAGCGACGACCGTTTTCTGGTGCTTGAGGAGCGGTACGGCATTGCCCGTCGCCTGCGCGCCGACCTGTTCATTTCGCTCCACGCCGACGCCGCCGCGACGCCCGATGCGCGCGGCGCATCGATTTATACGCTGTCCGAAGTGGCGTCAGATCAGCAAGCGGCGCGGCTGGCGGCGCGCGAAAACCGGGCCAACATCATCGGCGGCGTTGACCTCAGCAATCAGGACAGCACGGTATCATCGATCCTGATCGATCTGGCGCAGCGCGAGACGATGACGCAGTCGGCCGACTTTGCCCGGCTGCTCCAGCGCGAGGCGGCCAAGGCGGTGAAGTTTCGCAGCACCGCGCGCCGCTTTGCGGCCTTCGTCGTGCTCAAATCGCCCGATACGCCGTCGGTGTTGTTCGAAACCGGCTTTATCTCGAACCGCGAGGATGCCGAATTTCTGGCATCCAGCGCGGGCCAGCGCGCGCTGGCCCGCGGCGTGCGCGATGCCGTACAGGTGCATTTCGCGCGCGCCGCGACGGTGCGCTGAACCTGTTTTTCGTCACCCGCGCGAAGGCGGGGGTCCAGCTGATGCACTGGCATTGCCGAGCCTGCGGGAGATGGATTCCCGCCTTCGCGGGAATGACGAAGGGGAAAATTTTGCGGCGAAGGCATCGTTGCCATGAGCCTGACATGCGTGTTTCAACAACTCTTTCCTACATGGTTTCGAGCCTGTAGAGGCAGGCGTCTATGGTCGCCGATACACCCAGCAATTTCCGCCTGCGTCTGCACCGCGACTCGAGCGCGGTGTGGCAATGGGTGCAGGACAATTGGGTCCACCGCTGGCTGCGCTGGCCCGCCTATGCGCTTGGCGGGATGATCCTGCTGTGGGCGCTGGTTTGGGCGGTGTTCGCGCGCGACCTGCCCTCGGTCGACCAACTGCGCGACTATGAACCGCCGCTGCCGACAATTGTGCGCGACGCGGGCGGGATGCCGGTCCACACTTACGCCCGCGAACGGCGCGTGCAGCTTGCCTTTAATGAATATCCGCAATTGCTGGTGCGCAGCTTTCTGGCTGCCGAGGACAAGACTTTTTTTGAACATGGCGGGCTCGATTATCCCGGCCTGGTGCGCGCGGCGTTCCAGGGCGTGACCAGCGGCGAAACCCCGCGCGGCACGTCGACGATCACGCAGCAGGTGGCCAAGAATCTGCTACTGTCGAACGAGGTCACCTATTCGCGTAAGCTGCGCGAGGCGATTGTCGCATTCCGTATGGAAGACGCGCTGACCAAGGAACAGATTCTTGAGCTGTATCTGAACGAAATCCCGCTCGGGCGGCGCAGTTTCGGGGTGCAGGCGGCGGCGCGTGCCTATTTCGACAAGGATGTCGGCGATCTGGCGCTGCACGAGATGGCGTTTCTGTCGATCCTGCCCAAGGCGCCCGAAACCTATGGCCGCGCCAAAAATGCTGGCCGTGCGACCGCGCGCCGCAACTGGGTGCTGGGGCAGATGCGCGCCAATGGCTGGATCAGCGACGCGCAGCTCGCCGCCGCCCGCGCGCAGCCGCTGGGCATCGTCGCGCAGCAGGGCAATCCGTTCCAACAGGTTGGCGGCTATTATATGGAACAGGTGCGCCGCGACCTGATTGAAAAATTCGGCGAGGACGCCGAAGACGGCAGCAAGCACAGCGTCTATGATGGCGGGCTGTGGGTGCGCAGCGCCTATGACCATGACATGCAGGTCGCGACGACACGGTCGCTGCGCAGCGGGCTGCAACGCTATGACGCAGGCAAGGGCTGGTCGGGGCCGATTGCGACGATCGAGGCCGACGAGCAATGGCAAAGCCGCCTCGCATCCAGCTTCATCACCATCGCATACGAAAATTGGCGTATCGCTGCGGTATTGTCGAAGAGCGGCACGACGGCGCGCATCGGCTTTGCCAACGGGGATACCGGCACATTGCCGGCGAGCCTTGCGACGCTCGCTTATCGCCGCGCCGGTACCAGCGCGTTCGTCGCGCTACGCCCCGGCCAGTTGATCGCGGTCAAGCCGCAGGGGCGCGATGTCTATGCGCTGCGCAACATCCCCGAAGTGTCGGGCGGGATGGTGGTGCAGAACGCCCATTCGGGCCGCGTCCACGCGATGCAGGGCGGGTTCGACGTCAATCTGTCGCCGTTCAACCGCGCGACGCAGGCCGAGCGCCAGCCAGGATCGACAATCAAACCGTTCGTCTATGCCGCCGCGCTCGACAATGGGATGACACCTGCTTCGCTGATCGTTGACGGGCCGTTTTGCGTCTATCAGGGTGCCAATCTGGGCAACAAATGTTTCCGCAATTTCGGTAACGCGCGCGGCGCGGGCGAACAGACGATGCGCTGGGGACTTGAACAGTCGCGCAACCTGATGACGGTCAAAACCGCGAGCACCATCGGGATGGAGCCGATTGTCGAGACGATCGCGGCGATGGGCATTGGCAAGCACGAGCCCTATTTGTCGACGGCGCTGGGCGCGGGGTCGACGACGGTGATGAAGATGACCAATGCCTATGCGATGCTGGTCAACCACGGGCGCGAACTACGCCCCAAGCTGATCGATTATGTCCAGGACCGGCGCGGGCGCGTGATTTATCCGGAAAAATGGAAGGCCTGCGACGGCTGCAACATGAAAGATTGGGACGGCAAACCCATGCCGCGCTTTGCGCCCAGCGGCAAACAGGTGATGGATCCGATCACCGCATACCAGATGGTGCACATACTGGAGGGCGTGGTCCAGCGCGGCACGGCGGTGACTTTGCGCGACCTCGGCCTGCCGCTGTTTGGCAAGACGGGGACGACCAATGGACCCAAGGATGTGTGGTTCGTCGGCGGCACGCCGGACATTGTCGCGGGCGTGTATATCGGGTTTGATACGCCGCGCGACATGGGCGGCTATGCGCAGGGCGGCAGTTTGGCCGCGCCGATCTTCAAACAATTCGCGCAAGCCGCGCTCAAAGACCGCCAGCCCATCCCCTTCGTCGCGCCCAAGGGCGTGCGCATGGTCCGCATCGACCGCCGCAGCGGTCGCCGCGTTTACGGCGGCTGGCCCACGGACGATCCCAAGGCAGCAATCATCTGGGAAGCGTTCAAGCCCGAGAGCGAGCCGAGGCGGACGATCAGGCAGGACGAGGTGGAGCGCAGGTCACCAACGACGCGGCGAGGGCCAGCGACGAAGTCGGGGCCGGCGCAGCGGAGTGATCAGGATTTCCTGGAGGACCGCGGCGGGATTATTTGACGTGTTTGGCGGCGTTCCCAACGCAAGAGCGGACCTAAAGTCAGGGACGTTATATGCGCTAATCGGTGATGGCGACTGGATTTATTATGGGCAGGTCACCGCCGAAAAGCTGGTTGGCTTTTTTCATCGACGAGACCGCCAGATTGCTGATGCCGAAAGCATCATCGCTGCCGAATTGCTGGCCGTGCTGGCGGTTGTGCACCCATCTATCACGCGGGCGCTTCGCACTGGTCGCTGGACGAAGTTAGGCCGCCATGAATTGCCGAGTCAGCTATTGTGCCCCCCACAATTCGTCCATTGGCCAGTGGGAACATTGGACGTAACCGTTTCCGAAAGTTCGGGAAACTACAGAAAAGCGCGCGTGGACGACCCAGCAATACAGTGTCTTGAACGCTCGGCTGTTTGGGATGCAGAGCAGCATATTCCAGCGCGTCTAGCTGCCGACTTTGGTGTCGAGGAACCGGCCTGGCACGTCGGCGGTCCTATCTGGCGCGAGCGTAAAGTGATGGAGGAGATGGCAAGACGGCACCCCGACAAGCCTTGGCATCAATTGCCCGCCGACTGGGTTCCTACAAGTTCCTGATATATTTCGCAGAGTAGGAAATTATGTCGGTTACGCTCTGCCTTGGCTCGTCGCCCTGTGCTTGACACGGGGCTGGGCTTTTTGTTCCGCGCGCGCCAAGATTAGCCAAGCCCCGCATCAAGTGCGGGGCGACGGTCGTTTTTCAACCATCGATGGTGTTTGGCGGCAAACATGTACGCACTACCCCTCACGCCGCCAGAGCCAGCTTACTAACCTTAATTTCGCCCTCACGCCGACGCGCTTGCGCCAACTCATAGCTGGTCTGCATGCGCAGCAGCGTGTCGGCCTTTACGCCGAACGCCTTTTCAAAACGGATCGCCATATCTGCCGACAGGCTGGCATGGCCATTGAGCAACGTGCTCAGCGCCTGGCGCGACACGCCGAAATGCGCGGCCAGCGCGGTAACGTTGATGCCCGCAGGCTCGACAATTTCGCTCTTCAACCAGTCACCAATATGGACGGCGAGCGAGGGGTGCATTTTAAGCGTCATGATAATTCTCCAAATCCATCTCATCTATGGCACCATCGGTGTTCAGGCCGAATGTCATGCGCCAGTTGCGGGTGACGGTCATCGACCACTGGCCTTTGCGCTCGCTGACATCTCCGTCGGCGTCTGCACTTCAACGCCATCAACCAAACCTCGAAAATGGCCGACATTCCACGTTACCAAAACCCCGGCCCCGGCAGCTTGCGCCGCCCGTGCAATCAGAAGATCGTAAATGCGTGCGCCAATATGTCCTGCCGCAGCAAAGTCCCGAGCCGCCTCAAAGCTTTGCGCCGGGGTCAGCCCGACCAGCCGCGTGGCAGCGGCGACGCTTTCGAGCGCGGCCCAAGCTTCGGCGGGCGGCCAGCGGAACGGGGCATGGTCGCCGCGACGGGTAAGGGTGGTATAGGCCTCGGCATAGCTGTGCGCGGCGACCGCCAGCTTGACCGGTGGTTCGGCGGCGAACAGCGCGAGTGAGGGCAGGTGATGTTCGTGCGCCTCCGCCACGGCGGCGACGATGACATTGGTGTCGATCAGGACCAGCCCGCCGCGCAAGGCTTAGCGGTCACCGCGCGAGGCATCTAAGGCAGCGTTGGCGGCGTCGAGCGTGACCGTGCCACCGCCCGGACGAACCAGCAGCGCGCCGCGCCGAACCAGCTTGCCAGGCGGTGCCGCGACCGGCGGTGTGTAGGCACGCAGCGCTTCTTCAACCACCTGCGTCGTGGTCATTCCGGTGGCGCGCGCAAGCATAGCGGCGCGCTCACGCGCATAGAGCGACCGAACATTGAGCTGGGTGGCGGGGCGGTTCATGGATTTGCTTATAGGGCAGTATTGGTGCGATGTCTAGCAAATAGCTAGCATTGGCTAGCAAAGCCGATGCTTCCCCCCACTTCCCCTTGCCGCGCTATCCCACTAAGGGCGGTCGCAATCATCTTTTGGAGCACCCCACATGCGCGCCGAAGCGCAGGATCATATTGACCGTATCAAGGCCGCGATGGCGCTGGTGCGCCGCTTCCTCGATTGGGAGCGCGCGCTTCGGCGGCTCGACGAGCTTAACAACCGCGTTGAAGACCCGGCGCTGTGGAACGACCCGCGCGCGGCGCAGGAGGTGATGCGCGAGCGTCGCCGCCTCGATGGCGCGGTCGGTGCGGTGCGCGCGATTGAGCAGGATATGGCCGACACTGCCGAGCTGATCGAGCTTGCCGAGATGGAGGGCGATGAGGGCATGGTCGACGAGGCGGTCGCCAGCCTCGCTGCGCTCGCGGCGCGCGCCGAGGAGGACAAGATCAACGCGCTGCTCGCGGGCGAGGCCGATGGCAACGACTGCTATATCGAGGTCCATGCCGGGGCGGGCGGGACCGAGAGCCAGGACTGGGCCGAAATGCTGTTGCGCATGTACCAGCGCTGGGCCGAAAAGCGCCGTATGAAGGTCGAGATGGTCGAATATCAGGCGGGCGAAGCCGCGGGCATCAAATCGGCGACCTTGCTGTGTAAGGGCGAGAACGCCTATGGCTATGCCAAGACTGAGAGCGGCGTGCACCGGCTGGTGCGGATTTCGCCCTATGATTCATCGGCGCGGCGGCACACCAGTTTTTCGAGCGTGTGGGTCTATCCGGTGATCGACGACAATATCGAGATTGAGATCAACGAAGGCGATTTGAAGATCGACACCTATCGCGCATCGGGCGCGGGCGGGCAGCACGTCAACACCACCGACAGCGCGGTGCGCATCACCCATATTCCGACCGGCATCGTCGTCGCGAGCCAGAATGATCGTTCGCAGCACAAGAACCGCGCCACCGCGATGGGGATGCTGAAGGCGCGGATGTATGAGGCCGAGCTGCAAAAGCGCGAGGCCGAGGCGAGCGGCGAATATCAGGCCAAGACCGAGATCGGTTGGGGCCATCAGATCCGTTCCTATGTGCTGCAACCCTATCAGCTGGTGAAGGATTTGCGCACCGGCGTGACCTCGACCGCGCCGGGCGACGTGCTCGACGGCGCGCTCGATCCGTTCATGGCCGCCGCGCTGTCGCAGAAGGTGACGGGCGAAGCGGTGGTGGTGGAGGATATTGATTGATGCGCCTGGGTGCCGCCCTGTTGCTGCCATTGCTGCTCGCGGCCTGCGATGGCCCGATGATGGGCGGCGGCGAGCGGGTTGACACGGCGCGCCAATTTCCGCCTGCCGACCGCCCTGTCGCGCCAACGGTATCGACCAAATGGTCGACCGAAGAAGCGCGCGACCGGGTGCGCGAGGCCGACCAGATCATGGACGCCGCCGCCGTCGCGCCGGACATGACCGTGGCGGACATTGGCGCAGGCGATGGCTATTACACGGTGCGCCTCGCGCAACGCGTGGGCGGGCGCGGGCGCGTGCTGGCGCAGGACATCCAGCCCAAGGTGATCGACCGGCTGGCCGACCGCGTCGCACGCGAACGGCTCGACAATGTGTCGCTGAAACTTGGCGGGGTTGACGACCCGCGGTTGCCACCGGACAGTTTCGACCGCGTCTTTCTGGTCCATATGTATCACGAGATCGGCGAGCCTTATGCCTTTCTGTGGCGGCTTTATCCTTCGCTGCGCGATGGGGGTGAGGTGATTGTCGTCGATAGTGACCGCCCCACCGACCAGCACGGCACGCCATTCCGCCTGCTGGTGTGCGAATTTGAGGTTGCCGGTTACCGGCTGGTCGCGTTCAGCGAGAAAAAGGACGTTGGCGCCTATTTTGCGCGCTTCACGCGGCAGCAGCAGCGCCCCGCGCCTGAAGCGATGCAGGCATGCAAGAACGGTTGAGCAATACTCAATAGGTGAGGGTGACGGCCCCCGGCGCGATGCCAGCGACAAAGCCGACCAACCCCGCCGCTTTGGCGTCGACCGCCAGCATTTCCATCGTCAGCCCCGCAAGCGCGAGGCCCGACTGGCAGACGAACAATTGCACGCCCATTTCGCGCAGGTCCGCCAGTAATGTGGCCAGATCGGGCTGGCCCGCCGCCTGCCGCGCGCGGTCGCCGGGGTGGATGACCGGGCGGCGCAGACCCGCGACGCCCTCACCCTGCACAAAGACTTGCACTTCGCGCCCCAGCGCGGCCCAGGCCTGCGCCGCCTCGAGCCCGGCATAAAGCCGCGCGCTGTCGTTGGCGGCGATGATGATGTTCACTTGCGACATATGGGACACTCCGGATCCTTGGTGATGCGCACCTCGCGCCAGCGCCGGTCGAACATATCGGTCAGGACCAGCTTTCCGGTTAACGGCGTGCCGAACCCGGCGATAGCGCGCGCAGCTTCTACCGCCGCCAGCGTGCCAGCAAAACCCGCAAGGGCGCCAAGCACACCAGCTTCGGCGCAGTTGACGCCATCGCGCGCGGGGTCGCTGCCGACAAGGCAGGCATAGCAGGGCTGGTCGCCGCGCCAGCCTTCGAACTGCGCGACCTGCGCATCGAACGCCCCGATGGCGGCGCTGAGCAGCGGGATGCGCGCCGCGATGCACGCGGCATTGACGGCAAGCCGGGTAGCAAAATTGTCACAGCCGTCGATCACCAGATCGGCGCTGCCGATCAGGGCCGCGGCATTGCCAGGGTCGAT
>JACEST010000007.1 GCA_013911715.1 Sphingopyxis sp.
CAACCTTACTGGCGCGGGCACCAACCCGCTCAATCCGGCAGTGCCATTTGGTGTTCGCACTGCTTTCGGCCTACAATTCGATCCCTCTGGCAACCTGGTGCCGTGTAACCAAGGCGTCGTATTTCCGGGCACTTCCGGCTCAGGCGGCGACGGATTTGTATTTTCCGATTTCACCCAAATCACATCTGATCTCGAACGCTTCACGGGGAACCTGTTCGTTACTTATGAAGTGGCACCGGATACCGAACTCTTTTTCGAAGGGACCTATTTCCGGTCGCAGGCAGACGAGCTGACGCAGCAGCCGACATTCAACTCGTCGTTATTTGGCGGCCTCAGCGGCGCGCTGACCTTTTCTGCGGACAACCCGTTCCTGACGGCACAGGCACGCAACCAGTTGACGTCGCGCGGCGTGACGACATTTTCCATCTCGCGCGCTTCGGATGACTTTGCTGATTTGACCGGATTTAACAGAACCCGCATTTATAACGTTGTCGGCGGGCTGAGATCGAAGTTTGAAGCGCTGGGACGCGATCTCACTTTCGAGGCCTATGTTACGCATGGCAATACGCGCAGCCGGGATTTTGGGCAGGATTTGAACGCTCAGAACTTCATCAATGCGGTCAACGTCACGACGAATGCGGCCGGGCAAATTGTCTGCACCACGGCACCGACCCGATTGGTCGGTGCCGCATTGACAGGGTTTGCAGCACCAGGCGGCACTCCAATCGCTGACCCCAATTGCGTCCCGCTGAACGTCTTTGGCGATGGCGTCGCATCGGCGGCAGCGCGCGATTATGTGATCGAAGATTTCGTAACCGTCAGTGTGCAAGAGCAAACAGTTTTCAACGCCAACATCGGTGGGGAACTGTTTGACCTGTGGGCAGGGCCAATTGCCTTCAACATTGGTTATGAACATCGCGATGAACAGGCCAGCTTTACCCCGAGCGATTTCCAGCAAGCCGGACGTGGACGCGCGGTGGCAATCACTCCGCTTGACGGCCGATTTAATCTGGACGAAGTTTTCGGCGAAATCCGTATCCCGCTGGTCAGTCCTGATAATAACATTCCCTTTGTAAAAAGCCTGCAGTTTACAGGTCGGGGCCGATACACGGACAATACAGTTAATGGTGGATCCTTTGCTTACACCTTTGGTGGCAGCTGGGCTCCGATCGATGATGTTGAATTTCGCGGAAATATAACGCGGTCATTCCGGTCTCCGGCGATTACAGAATTGTTCCTGCCTGAAGTGAACACCTTTGCTTTCGTTCCGGACCTTTGCCAGCCAGCCAACCGTAATGCTGGGCCCGCACCTGCGGTCCGCGCGCGAAACTGCGCAGCGTTTATCGCGGCGTTTCCAGGGACTGATTTTAATTCGCCCGACCCTGCTTCAACCGCCTCGGTTCCAGCCCGTTCAGGCGGCAACCCCAATCTGGAAAATGAACGCGCCAATAGTTTCAGCTATGGCGTAATCGTGCGGCCGACCTTCATTCCTGGCCTGGCGATCACCGCAGACTATGTCAGCATTTCGCTCAACGGGCCTATTGCCAACCTGACAATCGCGCAGATTGCATCAGGGTGCTTTGACAATGAAGATTTTGATACCAGCGACGTTCTCAATGCCAATAGTTTCTGCTCGCAGATCAACTATGGTCCCAACGGGCGTGTGCTCGCCGACACCCAGAACCCTGGCGTGATCAGCGGGTTCGTGAATGGCAACGAAATTTTGTTCCGCGGCATCCAAAGCACCGTAAACTACTCCATTCCGGTTAGCGAAAAGTCCAGGATCGAACTCGCCGGTGACTTGCTCTACGTGCGTCGTCGGCTCGTTGATATTACGGGTGTGGCTCCCAGCCGCACTGATGGCACCGTGGGCGACCCGGAATTCTCTGGTCAGCTCCGCGCGCGATTTGTCACGCCAAACTATGGGGCGACCGTGACAGCTACCTATACCGGCCAGCAGCTTACGAGCCGCCTCAACCGGCAAGTCGGCCAACCTGGCCAGGGTTTCGACGCCCGCGAAATCGACAAGCTCAACGACTTTGTCGTAATCAGCGGTGGTTTCTTCATTGACCCCACGGACAACTTCCGCCTGACTTTGTCGGTCAACAATTTGTTCAATCGGCGGTTCCAGACCTATTTTGGTGAACCGCTTCCGGCCAGCTTCAATGACCTGATCGGTCGCCGCTTCGCCGTCAGCGCTCGTTTTTCATACTAGACGGCACTGAAGTTTCAAATTTTCAGGGCTGCCACCGCAAAGTGGCAGCCCTTTTTTTGGCCTACGCCCAAATCCGATCAAAACGCTGGCCCAACCCCGTCAGCAGCTCATATTGCGCCATCCCGGTCGCCGCTGCCGCCGACGGCAGGTCGAGCGGCAGGGTGATCCAGTCGCCTTCGTCAAGCGCGGGCGCCGCGCTCAGGTCGAGCGCGATCAGGTCCATCGACACGCGACCGACCAGCGGCAGCACCGCATCGCCCGCGCCCGCCGCGCCATGCCCGGCAAAGCTGCGCCAATAGCCATCGGCATAGCCCAGATTGGCGATGCCCACCGGCGTGTCGCGCGGCGCCGTCCAGGTTGCGCCATAGCCGACGCTGTCACCGGCGCGCACGATGCGCCGCTGAAGCAATTGCGCCTCGATCGTCACCACCGGGCGGACACGCCCTGACGCCTCGGCGCGGGGTATGCCGCCATAAAGCGACAGTCCCGGGCGGGTAAGGTCAAAGCCATAGGCGGGGCCAAGGCAGATGCCTGCGCTGTTGGCCAGGCTTGCTCGCCGCGCGCCGACCGTTGGGGCGATGGCGCGAAAGGCGGCCAACTGCGCCGCATTCTGCGCATTATCTGTATCGGCACTGGCGAGATGGCTCATCACGACATCGATATTCAGCCCGCTGCACGCGGCAACCTTGTCCGTCGCACAGCCGAGGCGGTTCATACCGGTGTCGATCATGACGTCACAGCTGCGGCTCGCTCCGTCGCGGTGCCAGCGGGCGATTTGCGCCGCGCTGTTCAGCACCGGCCGCGCTGGCAGGGTCAATGCAGCGGGCATATCTTCGTCGCGTACGCCGTGCAGCACCGCGAGCCGCGCGCCCGGTGGCAGTGGCATCAACGCCGCCGCTTCGGCCCAGGTCGCGACGAAAAAGTCGCGGCATCCCGCCACAAACAGCCGTTCCGTCACCCCGCGAGCGCCAAGGCCATAGCCATCGGCTTTGATCGCCGCGCCCGCGGGCGCACCGCCCTGCCGCGCCAGCCAGCGCCAATTATGGACCAGCGCATCGGCGCTGAGGCGCAAGCGCGAAGGGGCCGACACAGGCATCATCGCCGAGCGCCTACCGCCCCGCCCAACCTTAGTCGAGCGCCGCGTTGCGATTTTCGGGCAGCCAGATCGCGCTGACGATGAACGCCATGGCGGTGACGCCGATGCCATACCATAGCCCGTTGAACGCCCCGCCAGTGGTGACAACGATATATTGCGAGATAAAGGGCAGAAAGCCGCCGAAATAGCCCGTCCCGATGTGATAAGGGATCGACAGCGAGGTATAGCGGATTTTGGCCGGGAACATTTCGACCAAAATCGCCGCAACCTGGCCATAGGTCATCGCCGACAGCGCGACGAGCGCGGCCACGATCAGGATGATGACCAACCCGCTGCGCTGTGCAGGATCGGATTTGTCGGGGTACCCCGCCGCCTCCAGCGCCGCGATATAGGCCTTTTCATCAAAGCCCGCGACGCTGGCCGCACCGACCTTCAGCGTCACCGCGTCGGCGCTTTCCTTGCTGTAACTGATGCCGCGTTTGGACAGGAAGTTGAGCGCTTTGCCGCAATCGGTTGTCTGCTTGCCCGCAAATACGTCAAAATCGCATGCTGGCATGGCAAGCGTCACTGGTGCATTGGCCGTCGCCTTGGAAAGCGCTGGGTTCGCCGCATCGGCCATTGCCCAGAACAGCGGAAAGGTCAGCGCCATCGACAATGCATAGCCGATGAGCAAAATCCGCTTGCGGCCATAATGGTCCGACAGCCACCCCGCCGCGACGTAGAGCGGGAGCGCGAGCAACGCCCCGACCGCCATATAACCCAGCGCATCGGTTTCCGGCACCCGCGCCGTCCCGGTGAGGAAGTAGAGCGTGTAAAATTGCGACGTGTAATAAATGACCGTCAGGCCCGCCGCGACGCCGAACATCGCAATGAAGATGCGTCTGACGTTGCCAGGGTAACGGATGCTGTCGACAAACGGGTTTTTGGATGTCGTGCCCGCCTCTTTCATCGCCTTGAACACCGGACTTTCGGCCAGCATCAAGCGGATCCACAGCGATACGGCGAGCAGCAGGATTGAAATCAGAAACGGGATGCGCCAGCCCCAGGCCTCAAAGGCTTCGGTTGACATCGAAGACCGCGTCGCCAGCACGACGCACACGGCCAGCAGGAAACCGCCGCCAACCGACGCCTGAATCCAGCTGGTATATTGGCCGCGCTTGCCCGGCGGGGCATGTTCAGCGACATAGATCGCCGCACCGCCATATTCGCCGCCAAGCGCCAGTCCCTGCAGGCAGCGCAGGGCCACCAGCAAACCAGCCGCCCACAAGCCCGCCTGAGCAAAGGTCGGGAGGAGTCCGATCGCCGCCGTTGCCCCGCCCATCAGCGTGATGGTGATCAAGAATGTATATTTGCGGCCAATCCGGTCGCCGAGATAGCCGAACAGGACCGCACCAACCGGGCGTACCGCAAAACCGGCGCCAAAGGTCGCGAGGCTGACCAGCGTCGCCGCGCTCGCGCTGTCACTGGGGAAAAACAGCTTGCCGATCAGCGCGGCAAGGATGCCGTAGACGAAGAAGTCATACCATTCGAAAATCGTGCCCAGCGCCGACGCGGTGATCACCAGCCGGTCGCGTTTGGGATCGATGGCAACTTCAGACATTCAAATACTCCCCCTCCCCGTTCGGGCTGAGCTTGTCGAAGCCCTGTTCTTTTCTGAACGTTCAGCAGAAGAAAGGACGGTCCTTCGACAAGCTCAGGACAGACGGGGTGTTGTTATGGATTTGTCTTACCCGGCAATGGCCTGCGCACAAGTCCTGCTTCATGGACAGACGGGTGCCAATCCGGCTTTTGCTTTGCGAAATGCAGCAACGCCCCGATCATGATCAAACCATCTCTAAAATCACTGCATCGACCGCCAGGCTGTCGCCCTGCGCCGCATTGATCTTCGCCACCACGCCCGATTTCTCGGCGCGCAGGATATTTTCCATCTTCATCGCCTCGACCGTGGCGAGCGGCTGACCGGCTTCGACCTTGTCGCCTTCGCCGACGTGCAGCGAAACGAGCAGGCCGGGCATCGGGCAGATGAGATATTTGGACAGATCGGGCGGGATTTTCTCGATCATATGCTTGGCATAGGGCGCGGCGTGCCACGGCAGCACACGCACCTCATGCGCACGCCCGCGCGCCGTCATGCGCCAGCCGGTGCGCGTTTTGGTCAGCTTCACCGCCAGTTCCGCGCCGTCAATATCAGCGATCACCAGCCGGTCACCGGGGGTATATTCCAGCGCGATGTCGACAACATCGCCCTCGACCTTGATATGCTTGGTGCCGACCTTCACTTTCATCGGTGTGCCGCCGATGGTGACCTGCCATTTGTGCGGCGGCTCAAGCCGGTTACCGAGCTGGCCATCGACGCGGCGCGCGCGGTCGGCTTCTGCCGTCGCGACAAAGCCCGCGATGGCGGCAAGCGCTCGAGGTATGCCGTCGGGGATCGCGGCACCGTGGAAGCCATCGGGATATTCCTCGGCGATGAAACCGGTGGTGAGCTCGCCCGAACGGAAGCGCGGGTGCTGCATGATCGCGGACAGGAAATCGATATTGTGGCCGAGGCCTTCGATTTCGAAGCGGTCGAGCGCGGCGATTTGCTTGTCGGCGGCTTCCTCGCGCGTTTGCCCCCAGGTGATGAGCTTGGCGATCATGGGGTCATAGAAGATGCTGACTTCGCCGCCTTCGGTGACGCCGTCGTCGACGCGGACGCCGTCACGGCCACGCGCAAGATAGTTGGGGACTGTCCCTTCAGGGACTGTCCCCTTGTCGACCGCCGCGTTAGGGGACAGTCCCTCAAGGGACAGTCCCTGGTCGGGCGCACGGTAACGGGTAAGCCGCCCCGTGCTCGGCAAAAAGCCACGATAGGGGTCTTCGGCATAGATACGGTTTTCGATCGCCCAGCCATCGAGCTTCACATCGTCCTGCCCGAATGCCAGTTCTTCCCCGGCTGCCACGCGGATCATCTGTTCGACCAGATCGATGCCGGTAATGCACTCGGTCACCGGATGCTCGACCTGAAGCCGCGTGTTCATTTCGAGGAAATAGAAACTCTCGCCGCTCGGGTCCGCGCCCGAGACGATCAACTCGACCGTGCCTGCGGAGTAATAGCCCACCGCGCGCGCCAACGCGACGCATTGTTCGCCCATCGCCTTGCGCATCTTGGGTGTGACGAACGGCGACGGCGCTTCCTCGACGACCTTTTGGTGTCGCCGCTGGATGCTGCATTCACGTTCGTTGAGGTACAGGATATTGCCGTGCTGATCGCCCAATATCTGGATTTCGATATGGCGCGGGCCCAGGATGAACTTCTCGATAAAGACGCGGTCATCGCCGAATGAATTCAGCCCCTCGCGCTTGGTCGCCTCAAAGCCCTCGCGGACATCCTGTTCGCTATAGGCCAGCCGCATCCCCTTGCCGCCGCCGCCCGCCGACGCCTTCATCATCACCGGATAGCCGATTTCCGACGCGATCCGCACCGCATGTTCAGTATCGTCAATCTCGCCGACAAAGCCGGGGACGACATTGACGCCGGCCTGCATCGCCAGCTTCTTGGACTCAATCTTGTCGCCCATCGCGGCAATCGCGTTCACCGGCGGGCCGATGAAAGCGATGCCTTCTGCCGCCAGCGCCTCGGCAAAGCTGGTGCGTTCGGACAGGAAGCCATAACCCGGATGCACCGCCTCCGCGCCCGTCGCCTTGCACGCGGCGATGATTTTCTCGGCCAGCAAATAAGACTGCGCGGCAGGCGAAGGCCCGATATGCACCGCCTCATCGGCCATCGCCACAAAAGGCGCGCGCGCATCGGCATCCGAATAGACCGCAACGGTCGCGATCCCCATGCGGCGCGCGGTTCTAATGATCCGGCAAGCAATCTCGCCACGGTTGGCGATCAGGATTTTCTTGAACATGCTAATCCCTTCAAGACTCACCCATGTTTGTCCACAGTCGGTCGAATATGCGTGAGCGGGCAATTTCGTCGGGCAAATAGCTCGGCTTCAAGCGAACCCAAAAAGGAACATGCACACAAACATTGCTACCCTCTCCAAGCCTCAACATTCGACGCGTGGCTCGAGGCGCTTGCAGCCAGTCAAACCGCAATTTGACGTCCTCGACGTTGATTGACTCTGTTGCAACAAGTTGCACTTCCTTCAAAACTAGGGATCGAGGCGCAATGGCCGTTACGACAAGCATCAAACCAGCCGCCCCAACCCCGCATGCACAAAATCATTGCCCTTGTAGAGCAGCGGCTCGCCGCGCTCCATCGCCAGCGCATAGGCGAAGCAATCGCCGAAATTTAGTTTGGCCTTGTGCCCGCTCCACTTTCCAAAATCCCGATAAGCCTGACGGGCAATTTTGGCGTGCTCGTGAGTGACGGGAACAATTTCTATATTGAGTGTATTAATTAGCGCATCCAGATCAGCACTGGCGGCGGGGTCCTTCGGCTTGTCGATCACAATGCCGCATTCGAGGTAATTCGCCGCAGACAACTTGGAATCCCTTCGCGGGCTCAATAGCTTGAGCATTGCTGTTGCTTCGGGTTCAAGTTGCAGCATGGCGACCATTGCCGATGTATCGATGATCATGCTGGCAGCCCATATTCGTCATAAAGCAAATCGCCATGCGCAAGCGACAACATCGTATCGGGCAAACGCGGCGCGGCGTCCCGACAGATTTCAAGCGCTCTCAGGTAAACGCTTTCACTTTCACGTTGGCGCTTCCACGCACGCAAAGCCTCCAGCACCAGCTCGGTTTGGCTGATCCCTTCCGCTTTTGCGAGTTCCGCCGCCAGTGCGACGACTTCAGCGTTTTTGATGTTCATCTGCACACCCATGGCATTCTACCTTTCTTTACCAAGGTTATACCATCAACGGGCCAGCGACGCAAACACCCTCACTCCGCCGCCGCCATCGCCTTGCACGCGCGCAGCGGCTCCTCCGCCGCCATCGGCACCAACCCCAGCTTCGCCAGCATCGCCGCGTCCTTGTCGTCGCCCGCATTGGCGGCGGTGAGCAGTTTGTCGCCGGTAAAGATGCTGTTAGCGCCTGCCATGAAGCACAAAGCTTGTGTCGCCTCGGACATGCTCTCCCGCCCCGCGCTCAATCGCACCATGCTCATCGGCATGGTAATGCGCGCGACCGCAATGGTGCGCACGAATTCGATATCGTCGATCTTCGCCAGCGGCGTGTCTGCCAGCATGTCGCCCAGCACGGTGCCCTTCACCGGCACCAGCGCGTTGACCGGCACGCTTTCGGGATGCTGTGGCAGCGTCGCCAACGTGTGGATAAAGCCCACCCGGTCGGCGCGGGTTTCGCCCATGCCGACTATGCCACCGCTGCACACATTGATGCCAGCGCGGCGGACCTCGGCCAGCGTATCGAGCCGGTCGCCCATCGTCCGCGTGGTGATGATGTCGTTATAGCGCTCGGGCGAGGTGTCGATATTGTGGTTGTAGTAATCGAGCCCTGCCTCAGCCAGCATATCGGCCTGCCCCGGCGTCAGCATGCCCAGCGTCATGCAGCTTTCCATGCCCATCGCGCGCACGCCCTTCACAATCTCGACAATCGCGGGCATGTCGCGGTCCTTGGGGTTGCGCCACGCCGCGCCCATGCAGAAACGCTGCGAGCCGCTGTCCTTCGCGCGCGCCGCCGATTGCAGCACTTCGCGCACGTCCATCAGCTTGGTCGCGGCGACGCCACTGTCGGCCTTCACCGACTGGCTGCAATAGCCGCAGTCCTCGGGGCAGCCGCCGGTCTTGATGCTGAGCAACGTGCACAGCTGAATCTGCCCCACGGCATGATGCGCGCGGTGGACGGTGGCGGCCTGATAGACCAGTTCGTCAAACGGCAAGTCGAACAGTGCGGCGATTTCTTCGCGGGTCCAGTCGGTTCTTACAATCACGCATTCTCTCCAACCGGCGGCATATTATGCCCCAATAGCCGCAGCACATCGGCGGCGCATTCGACGACATTGCTGCCGGGACCGTAAATGCCCTGCACCCCGGCGTCGCGCAGATAATCATAATCCTGCGGCGGTATCACGCCCCCGGCAATCACTTTGATGTCGCCGCGCCCGGCATCGCGCAGGCCCTTGATCAGTTCGGGGATCAGCGTTTTGTGGCCCGCCGCGAGGCTCGATGCGCCGACGACATCGGCGCTGCTTTCGAGCGCCAACACAACAGTTTCCTCGGGCGTCTGGAACAAGGGCCCGCTGACCACATCAAAGCCCATGTCGCCAAAGGCCGACGCGATCACATTGGCACCGCGATCATGGCCGTCCTGTCCCATTTTGGCGACGAGCAGCTTGGGTTTGCGTCCCAGTCGACGCTCGACCGCCGCAACGCCGTCGATCACCCGCGCCCAACGCGCGTCAAATTCATGCGCGCTGCCATAAATGCCCTGCACCGGCGTTGGCGTAGTGCCATATCGCCCAAAGGCGGCCTCCATCGCGTCGGAGATTTCGCCGAGGGTGGCGCGCGCGCGGGCGGCATCGATGGCGAGGGCCAAGAGATTGTGCTTTGGGGACAGTCCCCGTTCGGGGACAGTCCCCGGATCGGCGCTAGTTTGGGGACTGTCCCCGAACGGGGACTGTCCCGCTGCACGCGCTCCGTCCGTTAACGCGGCCAAAGCCGCCCGACACGCCGCTTCGTCACGCTTGGCACGCATCTTCTTCAGCCGCGCTATCTGCCCTTCGCGGACGATATGGTTGTCAACCTCCAGCGTATCGAGCTGGTCTTCGGTCCCCAGCCGATACTTGTTCACCCCTACGATCACATCTTCGCCCTTGTCCACGCGCGCCTGACGTGCGGCGGCAGCCTCCTCAATCATCGCCTTGGGCTTGCCGGTCGCAACATAGGCGGTCATGCCGCCCGCCGCGTCGACTTCCTCGATAATTTTCCACGCATCATCGACGAGCATCTGCGTCAGTGCCTCGACATAATAGCTGCCGCCCAGCGGATCGACGACGCGGGTAATGCCCGTTTCTTCAGCCAGCACAATTTGCGTGTTGCGCGCAATGCGCGCGCTGAAATCGGTTGGGAGCGCAATAGCTTCATCAAGCGCATTGGTGTGCAGCGATTGCGTACCACCCAGCGTCGCCGCCATCGCTTCGACCGTGGTGCGGATGACATTGTTGTACGGGTCCTGTTCTTGCAGGCTGACCCCCGACGTCTGGCAATGGGTGCGCAGCATTTTCGAGCGTTCGTCCTTCGCGCCCAGTCCGTCCATCACGCGCCACCACAAAGTCCGCGCGGCGCGCAGTTTTGCGACTTCCATGAAGAAGTTCATCCCGATGCCGAAAAAGAAGCTCAGCCGCCCGGCGAAGGCATCGATATCCAGCCCTGTGGCCATCGCGCGCTGAGCATATTCCTTGCCGTCGGCGATGGTGAAGGCGAGTTCCTGCACCGCCGTCGCCCCGGCTTCGTGCATATGATAGCCGCTGATCGAAATGCTGTTGAATTTCGGCATGTTGGCGCTGGTATAGGCGATGATGTCCGACACAATCCGCATCGAAGGTTCGGGTGGATAGATGTAAGTGTTGCGGACCATGAATTCTTTGAGGATGTCGTTCTGGATGGTGCCGTCGAGCTGGGCTTGGGTCACGCCCTGCTCTTCGCCCGCGACGATGAAGAAGGCGAGGATGGGGATGACGGCGCCGTTCATCGTCATCGAAACCGACATCTGGTCGAGCGGGATGCCGTCGAACAGGATTTTCATATCCTCGACGCTGTCGATGGCGACGCCCGCCTTGCCGACATCGCCAACGACGCGGGGGTGGTCGCTGTCATAACCGCGATGCGTGGCGAGATCGAAGGCGACGCTCAGCCCCTTTTGCCCAGCGGCAAGGTTGCGGCGATAGAAGGCATTCGATTCTTCGGCGGTGGAGAAGCCGGCATATTGGCGGATCGTCCAGGGGCGACCCGCATACATCGACGCGCGCACGCCGCGCGTGAACGGCGCGAAGCCGGGCAGGCCGGGGTCGCCCGCATCCGCCGCCGTGTAGAGCGGCTTGATGGCGAAGCCTTCTGGTGTGTGCCAGGTCAGATCATTGCCCTTCACCTCTTTGGCGGCGGCGGTTTGCCAGTCGGCGATGGTTGGTTTGTCGGTCAATTCACTGCTCCTTACCAACAAACCCCGCCTGTGCTGAGCTTGTCGAAGCACCGTCCTTTTTCTTGGCAGTGCACTAAGTGAAGGACAGCCCTTCGACAATCCCGGATCAAGTCCGGGACAGGGCGGGCGGGGAAGGATTAGTGCGAAGCGCGCGGCGCCTCCATAATCTCCGTCAGCACGCCTTGCATATCGCGTGGGTGAACAAAGAAGATCAGCGTCCCATGCGCCCCGATGCGCGGTTCGCCCAGCACGCGCTTCCCCTGCCCCTCGAACCATGCTTTGGCGGCGTGGATGTCGGGCACCTCGTAACAGACATGATGCTGTCCGCCAGCGGGGTTTTTGGCGAGGAACGCCGCGATGCTGGCATTGCCGGGCAGCGGTTCGATCAGCTCAATCTGCGTGCCGTCCATAGCGCCATCAGCGCCGGGCGTATCGACAAAACACACCTTCACCCCCTGTTCGGGCAGGTCGAACGGCTCATGGATCTTCGTCGCGCCCATGACGTCGCGATAGAATATGATGGAGTCTGCGATGGATGGCGTGGCGATACCGATATGGTTGAGGCGGCCGAGTTTCATTGGCCTTCGATCCTTGGCTGACCACCCACGCGGCCGGACATTTCGATCATCGTTTCGATGCGAAGCACACGTTTATCAATCGAATGGACTTTTTCAGTGAGACTGCGGAGATCGTCGGCCGAGCGCGCCATGTCGGATCGAAGGCCATCGATGCGCTCTTCCATCATCATAACGTTTTTTAACGCAGCAAACGCGTCACCCATCGCACTCATTGTCTTGCCCCCATTTCGCGAAGCATCCGATCAACTTCTGCATGCGTCTCGCGCATTTTACGGCTCATTTCATCGAGCGCAGCCTCCATTTTCGGAATTGCCTTGTTCACTTCCACGACCAAAGCCGCCAGTTCGGCCTCCTCTTCCTGCGGATCACGGGGTTGGGCGATATACTGCCGCGCCGCCTCGCGCAGGACATTGCCGACGCTCTCGCCGCGCGATTTGGCAAAGGCTTCCAGCTGCGCCTTATGCTCGGCGCTGGTCAGATAGGTCACGCGTTCGGTTTGCATGGCTGCGGACTCCTTTGCATTATAAGGTCATTATAATGTTTGGCGCAGCTGCTGCAACCCCTATCGTCATTCCCGCGAAGGCGGGAATCCATCACCTGCCGTCCAAATTTCACCCGCAGGTGATGGACCCCCGCCTTTGCGGGGGTGACGAAGGAATGAGGGTTGGGGCATCGCGACGCCGATATGGTTGCGGCGGCCAAGTTTCATAGCTTTTCCAAGTTATCATCACCTGTAATTGAAAGCTCTACATCGGCGGAGGAATCGACAAATAGGCGAGTTCCGTCAGCGAATTCTACCAATATCTCCTTTGAGCTAAAGCGCCGGACATGAGACACTATTCGCCCCGCCAACATTTTGGTCGCGCGAAGTGCTTCTTCATCAAGAGCCATTTTTTTGCTCACAACGGTATATTATCATGCTTCTTCCACGGATTCTCCAGCGCCTTGTTCCGCAGCTTCCGCAGCCCAAGCGCCACCCGCTTGCGCGTATTGCGCGGATGGATCACCTCGTCGATAAACCCCTTGCTCGCGGCCACGAACGGGTTCGCAAAGCGTTCCTCATACTCCGCGACCATCTCGGCTTGCTCGTCACCCGACAGCCCGCGAAAGATAATCTCGACCGCACCCTTTGCGCCCATCACCGCGATTTCGGCGGTCGGCCAGGCATAGTTCAGATCGCCGCGCAGATGTTTTGACGCCATGACGTCGTATGCGCCGCCATAGGCCTTGCGCGTGATCACGGTGATTTTGGGCACGGTCGCCTCGGCATAAGCGAACAGCAGTTTCGCGCCATGCTTGATGATCCCGCCATATTCTTGGCTCGTGCCGGGCAGGAAGCCGGGCACGTCGACGAAGGTCACAATCGGGATTTCAAACGCATCGCAGAAGCGCACGAACCGCGCGGCCTTCTTCGACGAATTAATGTCGAGCACGCCGGCGAGCACCAGCGGCTGGTTGGCGACGATGCCGACAGTGCGGCCTTCGACGCGGCCAAAGCCGACGATGATGTTGGCAGCATGGCTGGGCTGCACCTCGAAAAAATCACCCTCGTCCACCGTTTTGCGGATCAGCTCGTGCATGTCGTACGGCTGGTTCGCATTGGGCGGGATCAGCGTGTCAAGGCTGGGTTCGGTGCGGTCAAAGGGGTCGCTGGTCGGGCGCACCGGTACACCCGCCTTGTTGTTTTCGGGCAGATGGTCGAAAAATTCGCGGCATGAGAGCAGCGCTTCGATGTCGTTTTCAAACGCATTGTCGGCGACGCCCGATTTGGTGGTGTGGCTGACCGCGCCGCCCAATTCCTCCTGCGTCACCACCTCGTTGGTCACCGTCTTGACCACGTCGGGGCCGGTGACGAACATATAGCTCGAATCCTTCACCATGAAGATGAAGTCGGTCATTGCGGGCGAGTAGACCGCACCGCCCGCACAAGGGCCCATGATCAGCGAGATTTGCGGCACCACGCCGCTCGCCAGCACGTTTCGCTGGAACACCTCGGCATAGCCGCCAAGCGATGCCACGCCCTCCTGAATGCGCGCGCCGCCGCTGTCGTTGAGGCCGATAACGGGCGCGCCGACCAGCATCGCCTTGTCCATCACCTTGCAGATTTTCTGGGCGTGGCGTTCGGACAGCGATCCACCAAAGACGGTGAAATCCTGGCTGAAGACATAGACGAGGCGGCCGTTGATCGTGCCGCTGCCGGTGACGACACCATCGCCGGGGATGATCTGGTCGGCCATGCCGAAATCGGTGCAATTATGTTCGACATACATGTCGAGCTCTTCAAAGCTGCCTTCGTCGAGGAGGATGTCGAGCCGCTCGCGTGCGGTCAGCTTGCCCTTGCTATGCTGGGTGTCGATCCGCTTCTGCCCGCCGCCCAGCCGCGCCGCCGCGCGCCGCCGTTCCATTTCCGCGATATTCGCCGACATGCCCGCTCCCTTGGTTGTTTAGGCACAGGCGATGGCTGGAGTCGCAGCCTTTGGCAAGATGGGAAGCCGTCGCCCCTGCGCAGGCAGGGGTCTTTGGCAGCTTTGTGCAATGCTCCTAGCGGCCCCTGCCTGCGCAGGGGCGACGTGAGTCAAACCTTCACCACGCCCAGCCTGATCATGTCGCGCGCCGTATCCAAGATGCTTTCACGCGGATCGCGGGTCTTCCAACCCAATTTGTCGAACGCATGCTGCGCCGAGGCATCGCGCACATTGCCAAGCTCGCCCACCACCTGACGGATGACCGGATCGAACAGCGCCGACAATTTGACCAGGAAATCGGGCAGCCGGCGGGTGGGCACTTTGCGGCCATCGGCCCCCAGCCCCGATTTCAATATGGCGGCGACATCGGTCATCATCAGGAACGGGCCGGCGGCGATGAACCGCTCATCGGCCATGCCAGCTGCGGTCAGGCATTTGACGTGCAGGTCGGCGACGTCGCGCACGTCCACCACAGAAAACCCCAGATTGGGAATGCCCGGCATGGATCCTTCGAGCAATTTCTTGACAGCCTCGAGCGACGTCGAAAAATCGCCGGTCAGCAACGGCCCCAGCACCAGCGAAGGATTGACCGTCACAAATTCCATGCCCGCGCCATTTGCCGCCATCCAGTCGCGCGCGGCGCGTTCGGCGATGGTTTTGGATTTGACATAGGCATAGGCATCGGGGCTGTCGACATTGGTCCAGTCGGCCTCGGTAAAATGCTGTTTTGCGCGGCCATTGCCATAGGCAATCGCAGCGACCGAGCTGGTCATCACGAGCCGCTTGACCCCCGCCGCATGGGCGAAACGCAGCGCACGCAGCGCACCTTCACGCGCAGGGACAATCAGCTCATCATCACTTTTCGGCGCGTTCGGCGGCAGCGGCGATGCAACATGCTCGACATGGCTGCACCCGGCGACGGCTTCGGCCCAGCCAGCGTCGGACATCAGGTCGGCTGCGAAGAATTTGAGCTTGCTGTTGTCGACGGCGAGCCAGCCGCGCACTTCGTCTTCGCGTTTCAGGTTGCGGATGGTGGTGTGAACGTTCCACCCCTCGGCAATCAGCTGGCGGATGATGAAACCCGCGATATAGCCCGACCCGCCGGTGACCAAAACTGTGCCTGCCATGATATTAATCCCCCGTTCGTGGTGAGGAGGGACTGAGCCTGTCGAAGCCCTGTCTCGAACCACATCAGCGCCAAGTCCTTCGAGACGCCGTTTCGACTACGCTCAACGGCTCCTCATGACGAACGGAGGCGTGATATGCGCAATTGAAGGAAACAACAAGATTCGTTGCAAAGCGCAACGGGTTATTTCAGCAACACCAGCTCCTCAGCCATGCTGGGATGCAGTGCAATGGTATCGTCGAACGCCGCCTTGGTCAGCCCCGCCTTCACCGCAATGGCGGCGGCCTGCATGATTTCTCCACTTTCGGGGCCGATAATATGGAGGCCGAGCACGCGATCAGTGTCGCCGTCGACGACCATTTTATACAGCGCGCGTTCGTCCCGGCCGGCGAGGACATTTTTCATCGCGCGGAAATCTGACCGATAGACAAGGACATTGCCATGGGCCTTGCGGGCCGCTTCTTCGGTCAGGCCGACACTGCCAATGGGCGGGTTGGCGAAAACCGCCGTCGGAATGGCGCTATAATCGGTTGTCCGCGTCACGCCGCCGAACAGCATGTCGGCAAGCGCATGGCCTTCACGGATCGCCACCGGGGTCAGTTGGACGCGGTTGGTGACGTCACCGACGGCATAGATGCCGGGAACATTGGTGCGGTTATAGTCATCGACCTTCACCGTGCCATCCGAACCCAAAGCGACGCCGAGCGCCTCGAGCCCCAGCCCGGCACTGTTGGGCTGGCGCCCGATGGCGAACATGACGAGGTCGGTCTCGATCATGCCTTGCGCGCCGCCATCGACGAGCAGGCTGCCATCGACCTGCCGGCTGATCCCGCCGAAAGGGAAATCGAAGCGAATATCGATGCCCTTGGCCTTGCTGATGGCGACCAGCCGGTCGACAATTTCGCTGTCGTAGCTGCGCAGCATCCGGTCGCCGCGCGTGACCAGCGTGACATGGACGCCAAGTTCGTGGAAAATGCCCGCAAATTCGTTAGCGATATAGCCCGCGCCGGCGATCACCGCGCGTTCGGGCAGCTGGGGCAAGCCGAACACTTCGTTCGACGTGATGGCAAACTCGGCTCCCGGCACATTCGGCACGGTGGGCCGCGCGCCGGTGGCAATCAATATATGCTCGGCGGTCACTTCGCTGCCATCGGCGAGCGCAATGCGGTTCGGCCCGGCTACGGTGGCACGCTGATGGAATTGGGTGACCTGATTATTGTCGAGGGTCTGACCATAAAGCCCTTCGAGCCGATCGACCTCTGCCGCGACATTGTTGCGAAGCGTCGCCCAATCAAAACTCGCATCAGCGGTGTCCCAACCGAAACGGCGAGCGTCAGCCAGATCTTCGGCAAAATGCGAACCATAGACAAGCAGCTTCTTGGGGACACAGCCGCGAATGACGCAGGTACCGCCGACGCGATATTCTTCGGCGACAGCGACGCGCGCGCCGTGGCTTGCAGCAATGCGCGCCGCGCGAACGCCGCCCGAACCAGCACCGATCACGAAAAAGTCAAAATCAAAAATGTTCATGGCATCGTCTTTCATCGCTGACTGGGATTTGGTTATGCAAAGATGGGGAGCGGGGCTCAGCTTCGCCAATCGAGCGCATCACTTACTCTGAATTGTCGCCCAGCGCTGCCAGCATCAACGCGCGCGTTGCAGCATCAAAATTGCCGCCGCCGTCGCTTACCGCCTTGGCCATTTCCTTGCCCAATTCAACGCCGAACTGGTCAAACGGGTTGATACCCAGCATCACCGCATTGGCAAAGGTGCGGTGTTCGTAAAAGGCGAGCAGCGCGCCCAGGCTGTGCGGGCTGACAGAATCGAGCAGGATGGTCGTCGATGGCCGGTCGCCGGCATAGGCGCGCGCGCCATCGGCATGGTCGCGGCCGGCCATCAGCGCCGCGCCTTGGGCGATGCAATTCTGCACGAGCGCTTCGTGGTGGGCGGAGTCGAGCTGGTGCCCGGGCTCGCGCGCCACCACAAATTCGACCGGGATCAGCTGCGTACCCTGATGCAGCAACTGGAACACCGCGTGCTGGGCGTCCGTGCCCACGCCGCCCCAGGTGACCGGAGCGGTAGCGCGCACGACCCGCTGCCCCGCCAAATCGACCGATTTGCCGTTCGATTCCATTTCGAGCTGTTGCAAATAGCTGGGAAGCAGACGTAACCGCTCGTCATAGGCGAACAGCGCGCGCGTCTGACAGCCCAGCCGGTTTGTATAAAGCTGGTCGACAAAGGCCGCGAGCAGCGCGACATTGGCAGCGCCGTCGGTCAAGCGGACGTGCCGGTCCATTTCGGCTGCGCCTTCCAGCATTGCGGCAAAGGCATCCCAACCCAGCGCCAGCGCGGCGGGAAAGCCGATCGAAGACCACAGCGAATAGCGTCCGCCGACGCTTTCGCTGAACGGCAGGACACGGGTTTCATCGACGCCCCACTCGACTGCCTTGTCGGGATAGGCCGTGAGCGCGATAACGCGGCCATAAGGGTCGGCCACCCCTCCCGCCTCCAGCCATTCGAGGGCCGAAGCGGCATTGAGCATGGTTTCGGTCGTGGTGAAGGTTTTCGACGCGATGGCGATCAAGGTGGTTGCCGGATCGAAGCGGTCGAACACCGCTTGCAATGCAGCGCCATCGACGTTCGATACGACCGCGACGTCATAGCGGTCCGAACGGCGGCCGAGTGCGTCGATCAAAAGGTCGGGGCCAAGCGCCGACCCGCCGATGCCGATGTGGAGCAAGTGACGGATTTCACCGAACGCCCCGGCCTCGATCGCATCGATCAGCAGGCGCATGCGCTGGTGGAACTGCTGCGCGCGGCGGACGCTGTCGGCTGCGCCTTCGCCGCGCTCGGCGGTATGTTCGGCGGCGCGGCCCTCGGTCGGGTTGGCAATTTCACCGCCGAACAATGCGCGGCGGCGGCCCGCATAGTCGCCTGCATCGGCAATGGCAGTGAGCGCAGCGATGGCGGTGTCATCAAGATGCGTCTTGGCAAAGTCGAAGCGGATGTCAGCGACATGGCGGACCATTTGGTTCACCCGCGCCTCGCCGCCCGCCGTGACCAGTTCGACCAGCGGCTGCGGCTGCCAATCGGCCAATTTGCTCCAAGCTGCATTCAGCGCGGTCATCGTCATTCTCCAGTAGCAATCAGTTTTCCCGCTCGTGTTGAGCGGACTTTAGAGCGAGATGAAGTTCGATTGAATCGTCATCCTGAACTTGTTTCAGGGTCCATGGCGCAACTTTCCAGCATTGCGCCATGGATGCTGAAACAAGTTCAGCATGACGTGTCAATCAATGATATGTCATCACGCTCTAACGATTGAGTTTGAATGTTGGACGCTTTAGGCCGCCATTTGCGCCGATGCCAGCGACGATTGCCCATATTTGCTTGACCATCGCCCCCCTTCGCCGCCAATGCCGCGCGATGACCGATACCGCTACGACCGCCGACGCTATTCCCACCCAAAACCCCGACGCGCCCGAACCCATGAGCGCGCGCGAGGAAGCCATCGATACCGCCCGTTTTCTGGCCTGGCTGGTGGTGGCGGTGATCATTTTCCGCAGCTTTTTCCTCTCGCCGTTCAACATTCCGTCGGAATCGATGCAACCGCGCTTGCTGATCGGCGACTATCTGCTCGTAAACAAGATGGCCTATGGCTATTCGAAGCACAGCCTGCCCTTTTCGGTGCCGCTGATCCCCGGACGCCTGTTTCCCGCGACGCCGGAACGCGGCGATGTCGCGGTGTTCAAGGCACCGCCCGGCGACAGCGTCGATTATATCAAGCGCGTCATCGGCCTGCCCGGCGACAGTATCGAGGTGCGCGACGGGGTGCTGTGGCTGAACGGCCAGCCGGTAAAGCATGAGAAGATGGCCGATCTGGTCATTCCAGTGACGCAAAATATGATCGATGCTGCGCGCACGGCGGGCGATCTGCCCTGCTATGCGATGCAGTTCGAGGAATTAACGCCCAGCGGCGAACGGCAATGTCGTTACCCGCAGTATCGCGAAACGCTGCCCGGCGGGAAAAGCTATGCAACGCTGGATGTCATCACTTCGCAGGCCGACAATTTCCCGCTCACCATTGTCCCCGAGGGGCATTTGTTCCTGATGGGTGACAACCGCGACCGCAGCAGCGACAGCCGCTTTCCGGCTGTCGAAGGGGCAGGCATCGGCATCGTCCCGCAGGAAAATCTGGTCGGCAAGGCGCTGGTCAGCATGTTTGCGACCGATGGGTCGGCAAGCTGGTTCAATCCGATCAGCTGGTTCACTGCAGCGCGCTGGGAGCGCATCGGGGAAGGCTTTTGAACCGCGGCGACCTGGCCGATACACTCGCCCATATCACCGGGCACCTGCCCCGCGACCTGACTGTTTTCGACCAGGCGCTGACCCACGGCAGCAGCGGCAAGGCCGATTACCAGCGGCTCGAATTTCTAGGCGACCGGGTGCTGGGGCTGGTGATTTCGACCGAACTCTACATACGCTATCCAAACGCGCCCGAGGGCGAATTGTCGTCGCGTTTCAACGCGCTCGTGTCGGGCGAAGCATGCGCCGTCATCGCGCGCCAGCTCGACCTGCCCGAACTGGTCGAACTCGGCGCGCAGGCGGTGGGCGACGGCGGTCGCTATAGCGACAATATCGCCGCCGATGTCGCCGAATCGCTGATCGGCGCGCTGTATCTGGATGGCGGACTGGAAGCGGCGCGCGCGTTCATCCTCGCGCAGTGGGGGGCGATGCTCGACGGCCAGCGCGCTGCGCCCAAACATCCCAAGGCAGCGTTGCAGGAATGGGCGCTCGGGCGCGGGCGACGTCCGCCCGAATATGTTGTCGTCAGCCGCGACGGCCCCGACCACGCCCCGCGCTTCACCGTACGCGCGAGCATCGGCAAGCTGGCCGAGGCAACCGCCGAGGGGGCGAGCAAACAGGCCGCCGAAAAAGAGGCCGCAGCCGCGTTGCTGGCCATTATCGAAGGGCTTAAAGAATGACCCAGCGCTGTGGTTTCGTCGCCGTCGTCGGCGCGCCCAATGCCGGCAAATCGACGCTGGTCAACGCGCTGGTCGGCCAGAAGATCGCCATTGTCAGCCCCAAGGCGCAAACAACGCGCACGCGCCTGATGGGCGTCGCGATGGACGGCGACACCCAGATTGTGCTGATCGACACGCCGGGCATCTTCGCCCCCGAACGCCGCCTCGACCGTGCGATGGTCGCGGCGGCGTGGGGCAGCATCGACAATGCCGAAGCGATTGTGCTGGTAGTCGACGCGCTGTCGAAGCCGGGCGAAAAGGTCGAGCGGCTGCTCAGCGGTCTGCAGAACCGCAAGGAGCCGCTGATCCTCGCGCTCAACAAGGTTGATATTGCCAAGAAGGACAAATTGCTGACGCTGGCTGAGGATTTGGCGGCACGGGCCAATTTTGCCGAGATATTCTTCATCAGCGCGCAAACCGGCGACGGCGTCGCCGAGCTGAAGGCGCATCTGACGACGCGCATGCCTGAGGGGGTGTGGCACTTCCCGGAAGACGAGGTCAGCGATGCGCCCGAACGCATGCTGGCGGCCGAAATCACGCGCGAACAATTGTTCCGGCAATTGCACGAGGAACTGCCTTATCAATCGACTGTCGAGACCGAATTGTTCAAGACGCGCCCCGATGGCAGCGCCGAAATCCACCAGCAAATCTATGTCGCCCGCGACACCCAGCGCGCGATTGTGCTGGGCAAGGGCGGCAGCCGCATCAAGGACATCGGCGCCAAAGCGCGCGCTGAGCTGGCGGAATTGCTGGGCCGCAAAGTCCACCTGTTCCTGCATGTGAAGGTCAAGGCCAATTGGGACGAAGACCGCGGCGTGTACCGCGACATGGGGCTGGATTGGGTCGATTGATGTCAGAATTTTCGTCGTCCCGGACCTGATCCGGGACAACACGCCACAGCAGCTTGTTATCCCGGATCAAGTCCGGGATGACGATGGTTGGCTCGGTAGGATGGCTGGCCCAAAGTTCAGTATAGTTCACCGATACATCCAACTTTTCCTACAGTCAGATCCTCCCCGGAACGGGGAGGTGGCGCGAAGCGACGGAGGGGCCGGGCGCGGGGTGGTCAAGGGTCCGGCACTGCGCACTCCCGACAGCGACCCCTCCGACCCCTGCGGGGCCACCTCCCCGTTCCGGGGAGGATATTTTGGTGGCGACACCCGCGCACACGCAACATTCTAACAAAGTTGACAAAGTTGCCACTACGTCCGGGTATAATGATACCCGTCGCCTTGCGTGGGTGTGCATGGGCGGACTGTGCAGTGGTTGTCGCGTGGTGCATTGAAAATGATAAGGCAGATTGCGCGCGTGTAGGACAGCGATTTTTGGCGGTGCAAAACAGTAATGTGACTTACCGCAGCCCTGAGCCCGTCGAAGGGCGTGGCGCAGCCTTGCGCACTGCCTGACCCAGTGCGCCATGCCGTGCCACGTGGTTCGACAGGCTCACCACTACGGTATGGGCTGCTGCTAACTCTCCACCGCGCGCGCCAAGACAATCCGCACCTGATCATCGCTCGAATGCAGCCGCAAACGATCGCCATCGACCGAATAACGCACGCGCAGATTGCCCTCCGGGATATAAATCTCGCGCTCGTTGATCTGAAACTCCTGATAGAGTTCATCGTCGCCGCGCAGGGGCTTCTGGAAATAGGTGATGGCCTCACCATCCTCAGTGAATTCCATCACATCGCCCTTGGCCAGGTCTTCGACGCCGCTGAGCGAGACCACGCGCCATTTGCCCAGCACGCGCTGCGGGCGCAGCTCCTTGGGCACTTCGCCACTGTAACCGGCGTAGAGCGCAGCTTTCCCACGCATCGTGTCGACCAACTCGCGCTCGGCCTTCAGGTCGGCAAAGTCAGCGACGGCGAGGCGTTTGCTGAGGCCGTCGAGCGCGGCGAAGGCGGCTTTGGCATCGCCCTTTTCATGATAGGCGCGCGTCGCCATGTCCATCGTCAGATATTGGTCGACGAGGCTTTGCGCGAGGCGCAATTTGGCGGGGGCGTCGCCCTGCGGCACCCCGACGGCGACGGCATCGCTGCCCTTCGCGCCATCGAGCGCGCTGGTGTAGGACAGGCTGACGGTCATCAGCGGGTTGGCGGGGTCGAGCGCGGCGGGCGGCAGATAGGCGCGCGTGTCGGCCTTGGCCAATGACGCGAAAATGCCGCCGCCGTTCGAGGACAGGAAGACGGTGGGCACGGTGAGCGCGATGCTGCCATCGCGCCCTTCCTTCATCAGCCCGTCGGGGACGCCGAACACGCCGCTGATCTTGTAACCCGGCTGCGGCGTGAGCGTCATCACCAGGTCGTGGGCGACTTCGCTGACCATGTTGTGGAATTCCTTTTCCATCAATTGCTTGCCCTTGGCAGGGCCGGTGATGAAGAAGAGATTCCCGCCGCGCACCGAGGATATTTTGGTGGCGAGCGCGCCGTCATATTGCACGCCGACGCCGATGGTGGTCATGCCGATGCCCGCGCGCGAGGCGGTTTCGGCGAGCCCCATGAAGCCGAGCGCGTCGGTGCGCCCGGTGTTGGGCTGTTCGTCGGTGAACAGCATCAGCCGGGTCTTGCCCTGATATTGCGCGGCTTCAGCCAAGGCGGCGTCGATGCCGAGTTTGAGGCCCGCTTCCATATTGGTCGAACCGTCGATGGCGATGGCGTCGATGCTGGCGTGCAGCGCGTCCTTGTTCGCCGCCACATCGGTGGGCGCGAGGTGGACGAGCGAATTGGTGCCGTAAATGGCAATGCCGAGCCGGTCCTGCGGCCCAAGCTGGTCGACCATTGCGTGGAGCGCGGCTTTGACATTTTCGATCGGCGACCCGCCCATCGATCCCGAGCGGTCGACCACAGCCATGATGCTGAGCGGTTCGCGTTTCCACGCGTCTCCGTCGATATTGCTGTCGAAGCCAAGGCCGACGAACAGATGATCATCGGGGCGCGTCGGCAAATAGGCCGCCATGCTGCGCACATTGAGGCAGAAGAGTTTATCGCACGCCGCGCCCGCCGGCAGGGTCAGATCATGTTCGCCCATCAGGCCTTCGACGGTGAGCGATTCGGGGCGCGGCAGCGTTTGTGCGCTCAGCGCCATCGCGCGAAAATGCTGGATATCCTGCGCCCCGCCCTGGCGGATCCGGTTGCCGGTGACGATGATATTGGACAGTTCGGCGGCGCGCTCATCTTCGTTCTCGACGATGATGATGTCCGGCTCGGCGTCCTGCGCGATAAGCGGCGGCGCGACGAGCATGGCGCTGGCGAGCAGTGCAAAAGCGGAACGGCGAATGCGATAATGGCCCTTTGACATCTGACCTCTCCCCGGATGGCCTGCTGGATGAGCGGGCTGACTGAAAGTGTGCCGGAGCCGAGCTTTCGCGAAGGTGAACGATTGCTATGGGCTGTGCCGGATTGGGATGGGCTAGGTGTGCGGCTATGGTTTCAAGAGAGGAAAGTATGTTTCGCACGAAGACACAAAGGCACGAAGACATAGCTTGAGGCCGCCAGGCCTCCGTCTGTCTCTGGCCTTGGCGTCAAACGCACAACTGAGAGGGAAAGGCCGCTTCGCGGCATGCTTGATCCCTTCGTGCCTTTGTGTCTTCGTGCGAAACCAAAATAAAATGGGGAGTGGTTATGCTGTGGTTGGTTTCTTCGCCGCTGGTTTCTTAGGCGCCGGTTTTTTCGCCGGTGCCTTTTTCGCCGCCGCCTTTTTCTTCCCCTTTGCCGCTGGCCCCTTCGCGGCGCGGGCGTCGATCAGCGCGACCGCCTCCTCCGCCGTCATTGCGTCGGGATCAGCCGTCTTGGGGAGCGTCGCGTTCGTGGTGCCGTCGGTGACATAGGGGCCGAAGCGGCCCGCCATCAGCTTCATTTCACCGCCGCTCACCGGGTGCGCGCCAAAGGTCTTGAGCGGTTCGGTTTTGCCGCGCCCGCCGCCACTTGCGGCCTCGGCGATTCGGGTGACGGCGGCGTTCATG
This sequence comes from Sphingopyxis sp., assembly GCA_013911715.1. GTDB lineage: Bacteria > Pseudomonadota > Alphaproteobacteria > Sphingomonadales > Sphingomonadaceae > Sphingopyxis. The sequence goes on from JACEST010000007.1 coordinate 24,556, forward strand.
CCGATTTCGAAAATTTCGAGCGTGCCGGTCAGCTTGGCATATTTGCCGTCGTGGAGCAGATAGGGGCCATATTTACCGAGACCCGCGAGGATCGGCTTGGCGCTTTCAGGATGCGTGCCCACCTCGCGCGGCAGCGCGAGGAGGCGCAGGGCGTAGTCGAGGTCAAAATCCTCTGACGGAATATCCTTGGGGATCGAAGATCGTTTCGCCTCTTTCCCCTCGCCCAGCTGGATATAGGGGCCAAAGCGGCCGCTGCGCTTCGTCACCTCGTCGCCGCTGACCGGATCGGTGCCCATGACTTCGGGGCCGCTATCTTCGCCGTCACCGCCGCCGGGTTGCGCAAATTTGCGGGTATATTTGCAATCGGGATAATTGCTGCACGCGATGAAGGGACCGAATTTGCCGCCGCGCAAAGCCAGACTGCCCACAGCGCATTTGGGGCACAGCCGCGGGTCGCTGCCATCGCCCTTGTCGGGGAAAAGATAGGGGCCGAGGAATTTGTCGAGCTCGGCGGTAATCTCGCTGGGCTTTTGCTCCATCACCTCGCCGGTGCGCGGTTTGAAATCGCGCCAAAAGGCCTCGAGCACCGCCTGCCACTGCGCACGGCCGCCCGATACATCGTCAAGTTCTTCTTCAAGGTCCGCCGTATAATCATATTCGACATAGCGGGTGAAAAAGCGTTCGAGAAAGGCGGTCAGCAGCCGCCCGCTTTCTTCGGGGATGAAGCGGTTTTTTTCGACGCGCACATAGGCGCGGTCCTTGAGCACCTGCAGGATCGAGGCGTAGGTCGAGGGGCGGCCGATGCCGAGTTCTTCCATTTTTTTGACCAGGCTTGCCTCGCTGTAACGCGGCGGCGGCTGGGTTTCATGGCTTTCGACCTCGACGCCCTGTTTGGCCGGCGCATCGCCGCGCGCCATGGCGGGGAGCAGGCGGCTGTCTTCATCCTCCGCATCATCGCGACCTTCGTCATAAAGCGCGAGGAAGCCGGGGAATTGGACGACCTGTCCCGTAGCGCGGAGCATGACGTTGCCGGTGCCATCCTCCAATTCAACGGCGGTACGTTCGAGCCGCGCGGCGGCCATTTGGCTCGCGAGTGCGCGTTTCCAGATCAGCTCGTACAGGCGCGCATGATCGCCGCTGCCCGCACTGCTGCGGGAGAACTCGGTCGGGCGGATGGCTTCGTGCGCTTCCTGTGCATTTTTGGCCTTCGACTGATATTGGCGCGGCTTGTCGGGGATATAGCCACCATCATAGCGATCAACGATCGCCTTGCGCGCCGCCGAAATCGCGCTGCCATCCATCTGCACGCCGTCGGTGCGCATATAGGTGATCGCGCCATCCTCATACAGCGCCTGCGCGAGCCGCATCGTGTGGCTGGCCGAGAAGCCGAGCTTGCGCGCGGCCTCTTGCTGCAGCGTCGAGGTGGCGAAGGGCGGCGGTGGATTGCGGGTCAGCGGTTTAGTTTCGACCGAGGTCACGGTGAATTTGCCGCCATTAATGTCGGCCTCGGCGGCGCGCGCGTCAGCCTCTGTGCCGATGGTCAGCCGTTCGATCTTGTCACCGCGCCAGCGTGCGAGGCGGGCGCGGAACGGCGTGCCGCCCTGTTCAAACAGGCCGGTGACCGACCAATATTGCTGCGTGACGAATGCTTCGATTTCGCGCTCGCGCTCGACAATCATCCGCAGCGTGACCGACTGGACCCGGCCTGCCGATTTGGCGCCGGGAAGTTTGCGCCACAGCACCGGCGACAGGGTGAAGCCGACGAGATAATCAAGCGCGCGGCGGGCGCGATAGGCGTCGATCAAATCCTCGTCGAGCGCGCGCGGATGGGCCATTGCGGTAAGCACCGCATCTTTGGTGATGGCGTTGAAGGTGACGCGCGCGACATCGGCGGGCAGCGCCTTTTTGCTGCGCAGCAATTCCTGCACATGCCAGCTGATCGCCTCGCCCTCGCGGTCAGGGTCGGTCGCGAGGATCAGGCGGGTTGCCGTTTTCGACGCGTCGGATATTTCCTTCATCCGCTTGGTCTTGTCGGCATAGACCTCCCACTGCATGGCAAAGCCGTCGTCAGGATTTACCGACCCGTCCTTGGGCGGCAGATCGCGGACATGGCCGTATGACGCCAGCACTTTGAAGTCGCGGCCGAGATATTTTTCGATGGTCTTCGCCTTGGCGGGCGATTCAACGATAACCAGTTGCATATTTTGGGGAAATCCTGCCCTGCTGATACTCTCTCACGTACGCGCGAGGGTGGCGGGGGGCAATGG